>NZ_JBITEV010000007.1:0-18832 GCF_044455465.1 Streptomyces sp. NPDC051217 | reverse complement strand
GCGGGGGGGTGGCGGGCGCGGCTGCGTGGTGGTCTGTTTATACAACCATATATTTTGCCGGCCCCCCCCCCCGCGCGCCGCGGCCGGTCGCGCGCGCCCCCCCCCCCCCCCCCACCTCCAGCAGATGGCCGTCCTCGTCGGCGGCGCGGTCCGTCCACGTGAACGCGATCCCGGTCGCGTGCATGACGGTCGGCTCGAAGTCCGTGGGGGCGGCAGCCGCGTTCGCCTCGGCGGAGCGCGCGTCCCGAGCCGTCAGCGGCGCCGTCCCCACCTTCGGCCCTGGGACGGTACGGGGAGTCATCCACTCCTGGTTGTCGTTCAGCTCCTCTTCGGAGGGCTCACCCGGTGGCAGCGAGACCTCCACCGGTGGGGACGCCGGGCCGAAGTAGGGGCGCAGCCGGTAGTAGAAGGGCGTCTCGGGCATCAGATCCGGGTGGCGGTACGTCGTACGGCCCGGCGGCATGAACTCCAGCACCGTGTACGGCCCGGCCTTCTCCGTGGCGAACTCCACCGTCCGCCCCGCTACGCCCGGCTCGTCGTCCTTCCAGCGCAGCGTGATGTCGATGGGCGAGTCGAGCGTGGCCGCCAGTCGCCCGGTGGTCTCCGGCTTCTCCTTCTCGTCCGGTGCGGAGGAGCAGCCCGCCGACGTCAGGAGGGTGAGGGCGGTGAGGGCGGCGGCGGTCGTGGCGCGGAGTCGAAGAGGCACGGCGTCCGTCCTTCCGGGCTGGGCCGGGCTGAGTGCGCGGGGGGTCGTCGAGGGGTGTCCGGTGACCGCGCGGAGCGCATGCGGCCACCGGACCGGGTGGTGCCTCAACTGCCTTACTTGCGCCAGAACTTGACGCCGCTCCACACCACGGTGGCCGGCCCGCTGCCGCTGTCCGTGCGGTAGGCGCCGAACTTGTCGTAGAAGCTGCCGCCGGGGCTCGCGTAGCTGTGCTTCAGCGACCCGTTGATGTACGTACGGTGCTGGCTGCCGACCTGGTGGACGGTGTTCACCCGGACCGTGGCGCCGACCGTGCCCGCGTTGGACAGGGTGGTGCCGCCGTGGACCGCGTACAGGCGTCCGCCGCGCTCGCCGGCCAGCATGAAGAAGGGCCCGGAGGCCGATTCGTTGAACGTCTGCTTGAGGCTGATGCGGGTGCCGCCCATGCTCGCGATCCGGAAGTAGCCCTCGAACTGCCGGCTACCTCCGGTGTAGGTGGCGTATCTGCGCTCGGCGCGCTGGTCGCCGCTGGCGGTGGAGCAGGTGAGGGTGAAGGTCAGGTTGTCGACCTGGCCGCAGCCCCTCTCCTGGACGCTGAAGGTGGGCGAGGTCGAGGTCCACCCTCCGGGTTCGACTTCCGCGTACGCGTTCGGAGCCGTCAGCAACATCGCTGCGGCGGCCGAGAGAACGGTGACGGTGCGCTTCATTCTGGGCACGTCTCACTTCTCCGTTTCGGTGGGGGCGTGGCGCTGGAGTCGCATCAGAGTAGAAGTGTCCACGTCAAGCAACAAGAGATTCAGCGGAACTTCACGAGGTTCACATTCATGAAAGTGCATTTGGGGTGAAGGCTGCATACAGCAACGCCCCGCCGGTCATCCGTGACCGACGGGGCTGTATATGTGAACGAATGTTGTGAGTGCGGCCGACTGTCAGGCGGTATGAGGCAGATCCTGGATGGTGCGCAACAGGCTCTCGGGAAGAACCAGATTCCATGCCGTGATGACCGGATTGCCGTGTTCGGTGCCGAGCCGGGACACCGTCCCGGTCTCCAGCCGGAACAGCGTGCCCTGGGCCGCGGTGAGACCCAGATAGCGCGCGGTGAGCACCCGCAGGAAGTGGGAGTGGCCCACCAGGGCGACGTCCTCGTCCCCCGCGCGCCCGGCGGCGGCGTGAACCTCGGCGAGCACCCTGTCCGCCCGGTCGCTGACGTCGGAGGGGCTCTCGCCCAGGTGCCCCCCGGGGCCCGCGACGGTTCCGTCCGTCCAGAGATTCCAGTCCGGGCGGGTACGGCGGATCTCCTCGGTGGTCACACCCTCGTATCCGCCGTAGTTCCATTCGTGCAGGTCGGGGCAGATGCGGGTGGACCGCAGCCCGGCGAGTTCGGCGGTGCGCCGGGCGCGCGCCAGCGGGCTGACCAGGGTCACGCCGATCCGGCGGTCGGCCAGTACGGAGACCAGGGCGCGGGCCTGGCTCTCACCGTGGGCGGTCAGCGGCAGATCCGTGTGGCTGGTGTGCTGTCCGGACAGCGACCACTCGGTCTCGCCGTGTCTGATGAGGAGCAACTCGCCCATGGGTGCTATCCGTTCGTTCGTGCCGAGGCTCTGAGACGCGGGGCCGACAGGCGGCCTCTCCGGCCGGTCCGGGTCCACGATCCCATCACGCGGCGCTCCGTGCGCCCGGGGGCGCGCCCCCGGTACCGGAATGACCGCCCGGCGCCCGGGAAGACGTGTCCGTGGCGCGGCTCACAGCCCCCCACCTGCGCAAGGGGAACACCGCACCGTGGTTGAGCGTTCATCTTTACGTGGTCGCGGAGGGGAAAGTGACGACTCCGCGACCACACACAGCGGCCCCGGCTGGTCCATCCCCCGAACCAGCCGGGGCTCCCCAATTCTCCGCCCGGCCGTGCCGGGCGTCTCGGAGTGGCCGTGCCGGGCGCCTCAGACGTCGTCGCCCGGGTCCCAGTCCAGCAGCCGTACCTTCGCCACCGTCCGTACATGGCGGCGCATCGCCGTCGCCGCCGCCTTCCCGCGCTGTGCCTCGATCGCTTCGAGGATCGCGCGGTGCTGGACGAGTGACCGCTGGGGCCGGCCCGGCTGGCGCAGCGACTCGTTGCGGCTCTCGGTGATCTGCTCCGCGATGGACCGCATGAATTCGGCCAGCAGACCGCTGTGCGCCGCGGCCGTCACCGCCGCGTGGAAGAGCCGGTCGCCCTCGACGCCGTGATCGCCCGCCTCGATCTCGGCGGCCATGTGATCGAGCGCCGCCCGCATCGCGGTCAGATCCTCCGCCGTGCGCCGCTCGGCGGCCAGTTCGGCGAGTTTGGTCTCCAGCGCCTCACGCGCTTCCAGGACATCGGGCAGCCGGCGCTTGCGTTCCACGAGCCGTTCGACCGGCTCGGCGTCGAGGCTGTCGCGGACGAGATAGGTGCCGCCGCCGTGCCGTACCTCGACCAGTCCCTGCACTTCGAGGACGACGATCGCCTGCTTCACGGACGCGCGGCTGACGCCGAGCCGCCCCGCGAGTTCACGCTCGGGCGGCAGTCGGTCGCCCGCCCGCAGATCGACATCCGCCACATGGCGCCGGAGCCTGTCGAGAACCTGTTCGTACAGTCGCGGCCGGGTCATCGGCCGCAGTGCGTCGGACACACGAACCCCCCATACCTGGTCTTTCGCAGCCTAACACCGCGGCCAAGTGGCTGAGCCAATTCCTGTCGTATCCCTTGACGCCTCGGTGGACCGATGTTCAAAGTGGTCCAGCCACTTGGCCAATGCCGGTTGGCCTGTAATCAACGGGACCCAGGGACGGGAGCCCCCGATGTCCGCCGAACTGATCTCGATCCTTGTACTCGTGGTCGTCTTCGTGATCGCCACGACCCGCTCGATCAACATGGGCGCGCTCGCGTTCGCCGCCGCCTTCGGAGTCGGCGAACTCGTCGCCGACCTGGACGCGGACGGTATCTTCGCCGGATTTCCCGGCGACCTCTTCGTGGTGCTCGTCGGAGTCACGTATCTCTTCGCCATCGCACGCGCCAACGGCACCACCGACTGGCTGGTGCACGCCTCGATCCGGCTTGTACGCGGCCGGATAGCACTCATCCCCTGGGTGATGTTCGCTCTCACCGGAGCGCTGACCGCGATCGGCGCAGTCAGCCCGGCGGCCGTGGCGATCGTCGCGCCCATCGCGCTGAGTTTCGCCGCGCGGTACGGGATCAGCCCGCTGCTGATGGGCGCGCTCGTCGTGCACGGTGCCCAGGCCGGCGGCTTCTCGCCGATCAGCATCTACGGCTCGATCGTCAACGGGGTGGTGGAACGCGAGAATCTGCCCGGGAACGAACTCGTGCTGTTCCTCGCCTCCCTCGTCGTCAACCTGATCATCGCGGCGATCGTCTTCGTCCTCTTCGGCGGGTTGCAGCTGAAGGGGCGTGACCTCGACACCGGGAGCGGCGGCAGCGACAAGGACACCACCGACGGTGCCCCCACGGCCGACGCCTCGGGCCTCACTGCCCCCCGTATCGCCACGCTCGCCGCCCTCGCGGCACTCGTCGTCGCCGTCCTCGTGCTCGACCTCGACGCCGGGCTCTGCGCCATCACCCTCGCCGTCATCCTGAGCGCCTTCTGGCCCGACACCAGCCGCAAGGCGGTCGGCGAGGTCGCCTGGCCGACCGTGCTGCTCATCTGCGGTGTCCTCACCTACGTCGGTGTCCTGGAGGAGATGGGCACCATCGAGTACGCGGGCAACGCCGTCGGCGACATCGGAGTGCCGCTGCTCGCCGCCGTGCTGCTCTGCTACATAGCCGCCGTCATCTCCGCCTTCGCCTCCTCCGTCGGCATCATGGGCGCGCTCATCCCGCTCGCGGTGCCGTTCCTCGCCCAGGGCGAGATCGGGGCGGTGGGCATGATCGCCGCGCTCGCCGTCTCCGCGACCGTCGTGGACGTCAGTCCCTTCTCCACCAACGGAGCCCTGGTACTGGCGGCGGCCCCGGATGTCGACCGGGAGCGTTTCTTCCGGCAGTTGATGGTGTACGGAGGCATCGTGGTGGCGGTGGTACCCGCGGCCGTATGGCTCGTGCTCGTCGTGCCAGGCTTCGGATGACCCCGTCGCCATGACGACCGGTCAGACTCGTCGACAGCAAGGAGAACGACGCGTGTCCCCTCTCTTCCCGGCCCTCGCGGCGCGTTCCACCCGGCCCGCACTGCGCTTCGGCGACCAGGCACTGAGCCACGCCGAACTGGCCACGGTGGCCGGTGCCCTGGCCGCCCGGATCGCCGGCGCGCCACGGGTCGCCGTCTGGGCCACGCCCACCCTCGGTACGGCGGTGGGCGTGGTGGCAGCGCTGCTGGCGGGAGTGCCCGTGGTGCCGGTGAACCCCAAGACGGGTGAGCGGGAGCTGACGCACATCGTGACGGACAGTTCGCCGGCCCTCGTCCTCGCCGAACCGGGCGTCGAACTGCCCCCGATCCTGGCCGAGTTGACGCGAGTCGACACCGACCTCACCGATGTCGCCGACACCGGGGACCGGGCGCTGCCCGCCGAGCCGTCCCCGGAATCACCCGCGCTGATCGTCTACACATCGGGCACCACCGGACCGCCCAAGGGCGTCGTCCTGCCCCGCCTCGCCGTCGCCGCCACCCTGGACGCGCTGGAGGACGCCTGGCAGTGGACCGACGCCGACGTACTCGTCCACGCGCTGCCGCTCTTCCATGTCCACGGCCTGATCCTCGGCATCCTCGGCCCCCTGCGCCGTGGCGGCTCGGTGCGCCATCTCGGCAGGTTCTCCACGGACGGGGTGGCCCGTGAGCTGTCCTCCGGGGCCACGATGCTCTTCGGCGTACCGACGATGTACCACCGCATCGCCGAAGCCCTCGCCGACGATCCGGAGCTCGCGAAGGCCCTCACGGGCGCGCGCCTGCTGGTGTCGGGATCGGCCGCGCTGCCCGTGCACGACCACGAGCGCATCGGGGCGGCCACCGGACGCCGCGTCATCGAGCGCTACGGGATGACCGAGACCCTGATGAACACCAGCGTGCGCGCGGACGGCGAGCCCCGCGCCGGCACCGTCGGCGTGCCACTGGCGGGAGTCGAACTGCGCCTGGTCGACGAGGCGGGCGCCGAGATCACCGCGTACGACGGCGACACCGTCGGTGAGATCCAGGTGCGCGGCCCGAACCTCTTCACCGAGTATCTGAACCGCCCGGACGCCACGGAGGCCGCCTTCGACGACGGCTGGTTCCGCACGGGGGACATGGCGATCCGCGACCCCGACGGCTACGTCCGTATCGTCGGCCGCAAGGCCACCGACCTGATCAAGAGCGGCGGCTACAAGATCGGCGCGGGCGAGATCGAGAACGTGCTGCTGGAGCATCCGGGGGTGCGGGAGGCGGCCGTCACCGGGGAGCCCGACGAGGACCTGGGGGAGCGGATCGTCGCCTGGATCGTCCCCGTACAGGCCGATGCCCCGCCGTCGGCCGAGGAATTGGCGGCGCACGTCGCTGCCCAGCTCGCCTCGCACAAGAGGCCGCGCACCGTGCGGTATCTCCAGGCACTGCCCCGCAACGACATGGGAAAGATCATGAAGCGGGCCCTCCATGGCTGAGCGCATGAGCGCCCGACAGGCGATCGGCTTCCTCACCGGGGCGACCGTGCGGGGCGGTCCGCCGACGCCGCCCGCCTTCACCGAACTGCCCACGCCGAAGAACACCTCCGCCCCGGACGGCCCACTCGCCTGGCAGGGGTACGACGAGTCCCGAGCGCGCGCGGCGACACGCACCGGTGAGGACGAGTCCGTCATCTGCGGCACCGCGCGCGTCGGCGGCACCGAAGCGGTCCTGATCTCCTTCGAGTTCGGCTATCTCGGCGGATCGCTGGGGGAGCGCACCGGGGACCGGCTGGAGGCCGCGTACACCCATGCCCGCGAGCGGCGGCTGCCCGTCGTCTCGTTGATCGCGACCGGTGGCAGCCGCATGCAGGAGGGCATGCTCGCACTGCTCCAACTCCAGCGCGTGGCAGGGCAGTCGGCGTTGACCCGGGCGGCCGGCCTGCCCCAGATCGCGGTGGTGCGCGACCCGACGACCGGCGGTGGCTGGGCCACCCTCGGGGCGGGCGCGGATGTGATCCTGGCCCTGCCGGGCGCCCAGATCGGGTTCGCGGGCTCGCGCGTACGGCCGCCGGACGCCGACCCGTACGCGTACACCGCCGAGGCGCAGCTGACGGCCGGTCATATCGACGCGGTGGTAAGGCCCGAGGACCTGCGGGACACCGTCGGCCGCTGGCTGGCGCTGCTGACGGGCGGCACCGGCGGGGACGGCCCCGGCCCGGTGCCGGCGGCCGAGCCGCCAGCCGCGCTCGGGCACGCGGTCCCTCCCGCCACCGGCTGGGACGCGGTGAGTCTGGCACGCGACCCGCAACGGCCCCGCGCCGAGGCGTACTTGGACGCGTACTTCACCACCCGCGAGTCCGTCAACGGCGACCGTACCGGCGGCACCGACCCCGGCACGCTGTGCGGGTTCGGCGTGCGCGACGGCCGTACGGTCGCGTACGCCGCCCAGTGCGGCACCGCGACCCTCCCGGCCGGCTACCGCACCGCGGCCAGGCTGGTCCGGCTCGCGGACCGGCTGGGTCTGCCCGTCCTCACGCTCATCGACACACCGGGCGCCGCGAACGACGCGGAGGCGGAACGCTCCGGGGCGGGAGCCGCGATCGCGGACCTGTTCGCCGCGGTGGCCACCGCCCGCGTGCCCGTCACCAGTCTGCTGATCGGCGAAGGCGGTTCGGGCGGGGCACTGGCGCTGGCGGCTCCCGGCAACACCTGGGCCACGCCGGACAGTTACTTCTCCGTCATCGCACCCGAACTGGCGACGGCGATCCTCAAACGGCCCCCCGAGGAGACCCGCGCGACGGCCGACCAGCTCAGGGTGCGTCCCCAGGACCTGGTGTCGCTGGGGGTGATCCGCGGCATCGTGCGACCGGCCGGGGCGTGAAGTCCGCCGATTTCTCATGGGCCTCTCACCAGCCTTGTCGGACCATATGCCTATGGTGAGTGCGTGACGCA
Organism: Streptomyces sp. NPDC051217; assembly: GCF_044455465.1. Lineage (NCBI taxonomy): Bacteria > Bacillati > Actinomycetota > Actinomycetes > Kitasatosporales > Streptomycetaceae > Streptomyces > Streptomyces sp. NPDC051217. The sequence continues at coordinate 11,081 of NZ_JBITEV010000007.1, read as the reverse complement.
GACGACTCCGCCCGGCTGGTATCCGGACCCAGGACATGAAGGTGAAGGCCCGCTCCAGGAACGGTGGTGGGACGGATCAGCCTGGACCGACATGGCCCGGCCCGACTCGGCCGCGGCCTGGAGCGCGCCTTCCGAATTGGGCTCGCCCGGCATCCCGCCCTACCCGGCGGCGCCACCCACGCCCGGCAACAGGCGCGGCCGACGGATCGCCCTGGCCGCCACGGCGGCCGTGGTGGTGCTGGCAGTCGTCGGTGGCTTCCTCCTCCTCGGCGACAACGACGACAGCTCGGTGGACAAGGCGAGCACGAACCCCTCCACCGGTCCCAGCAGGCCCGGCCAGGAGGACCGGCCGGCCCCGGGCGACTCACGGCCGCCCGGCGACCCCCGGGCGCCCGACGGCGGCGAGGGCGAGGGCGAGGGCGGGGAGGGCGGACCCCAGCAGGAGATACCGACCGAGGACGGCTACGCCACCGACATGGCCAGCGGCATCAGCATCCCGGTGCCGGACGGCTGGACCGGCCAGTCGGGCCCGGTCGGCGCCGGGGTGAGCACCGGGGAGCACCCGTGCCCGGGAAACCCGGACGAGTCCTGTGTACGCGGCGGGGTCAACTCCCTCCCGGCGGTGGCGCTGGAGATCAAGGCCACCACCGCCAAGGCGGCGGCCGAGAGCGACATCAAGAAGAACGCCGAGGAGTCCTACGGCGGCGAGAGCTACGGGGAGATCTCCTCGCACACGGAGTTGAAGTCCGAGGCGGTGACCGTCGCCGGCAAGAAGGGCTATCTGGTGCGGTGGAAGGTCGTCACCGGCAAGGGTGACGACGGGTACGTGCAGTCGCTCGCCTTCCCGTCGCCCGCCCCCGGCGCACAGGACATGCTGATCATCGTGCGCTCCGGATTCGACATCAACGACAAGGCCCCCGAACTGCCCGTGATGGACGAGATCACCGGCGGCATCAAGGTCGCGGCGGGCGGGGGCGGCGGGACCGGCCAGAAGGTCTGAGAGCAGGCCGCCCGCCCACTGCGCGGCGGCCGGAGAACACACACGGAACGCCCACGGCCACCGGCCGTGGGCGTTCCCGCGTCTCCCACCGCGCCCGCTCCCGGCATCTTCTCCGCGGGACGGCGGAGTCGAGAGGGCCGTACGGGCCGTACACTGCGCTCATGGGTACTACACATGTCGCGACGGAGGGCCCCCGACCGGCCTCGCTCGCGCTGTGCCACGCCCTGCACGGCCACGGCTAGCAACGTCGACGCCGACTGACGGCCTCCGACGCCCGGTGGGATTCCGCCCCGAGGCGTCCTCTTCTCGAACGCACTCTCGTGCAGAGCCGCCCGCTTCCCCCCGCCGCATCGCGCTCCCCAGCGACACCAGCACTCCGCACCCCGCACCCGCGCCCCACCCCCGCGCCCCACCCCCGCGACGCTCCGGCGTGCCGTCGGCGCCTCCACGGTGACCGCCGCACGGTGGCCGAGCCGTACCTTCGAGAGGATCCCCTGTGAAGCTGAGCGAATTGCTCGCCGGGCACGACCACGAGATTCTGCAGGGCGACCCCGATACGGCCATCACCGCCGGAGCCTGTTTCGACGCCGACCGGGTGTCACCCGGATCGCTGTTCATCGCGGTCCCCGGCCACCGCGAGGGCGGTTCCGAATCCGTCGGACCAGCGCTCGCACGCGGCGCCGTCGCCGTACTCGTCGACGCCGCGACCCCCGAACTGCCGGTGGCCGCCTGGGCGTCGGACCCGGCCGTCTGCGTCGTACGCGTCCCGGACACCCGTACCGCCGCCGCCCTCGTCACCTCCCGCTACCACGGGGACCCCGGCCTCGCGATGGACATGGTCGCCGTCACCGGGACCAACGGCAAGACATCGGTGTCGTACATGGTCGAGTCCGTGCTGCGGATCGCCGAGCGGGCCCTGGTCGGTGTCATCGGCACGGCGGGCAGCCGCATCGGGGACGAACTGATCCCCATGCCCCGGTCGGTGCTCACCACCCCGGAGTCGCCGGACTTCCAGTACCTGCTCGGTGTCATGCGCGACCGCGACGTGCGCACCGTCGTTCTGGAGGCCACGTCCATGGGGCTGCTGACGCACCGGGTGGACCACTCGTACATCGACGTCGGCATCTTCACCAACCTCACGCAGGACCACCTGGACGACCACGGCACCATGGCGAACTACCGGGACGCCAAACTCCGCCTGTTCCAAGGACTTTGCCGACGGGCCGTGGTGAACGCCGACGACGCGGTGGGCGCCGGGATCGGAGCCCTCATGCCCGGCGCGGTGACCACGTACGCGCTGGACACCGACGCCGACTACCGGGCGACCGATCTCACGATGGACGCCTTCGGTACGCGTTTCACCCTGCACCACGCGGGCCGCAAGTACCCGGCGGCGATCCCCGTTCCCGGCCGGTTCTCCGTCGCCAACGCGCTCGCCACCGTCGCCGCCTGCCACCTCCTGGGGCACGACCTGCGCGGACTCGTCACGGCGCTCGACCGGATGCCCCCGATCCCCGGGCGCTTCGAACGCTTCGAGACCCCGCGCGGCACGTCGGTCATCGTGGACTACGCGCACTCCCCGGACTCGCTCGACAAGGTACTGAGCACCATCCGGGACTTCGCCACGGAGCGGGTCATCACCGTGTTCGGCTGCGGCGGGGACCGTGACATCACCAAGCGCGCGCGGATGGGCGAGATCGCGGGCACCCACTCCGACCTCTGCGTACTCACCTCGGACAACCCCCGGCACGAGGACCCCGAGGCGATCCTCGACCAGATCACTCCCGGTCTGGTGGCCACCGGAGCCCGCTTCGAGCGGAACGCCGACCGCCGCGCGGCCATCGAGTTCGCCCTGTCGGCGGCGGGCAGGAACGACATCGTGCTGATCGCGGGGAAGGGCAGTGAGCCGTACCAGACCGTCGGCGACACGCTGATCCCGTTCAGCGACATGGCGACGGTTCGCGAACTGGCGGCCGTACAGGACTGATCGCCCGCGCGGCGGTCGGAAACAGGTCAGGGCGGGCGCTCAGGATCCGGACATCCCGACGGTACGCCCTGGACGCACGCTTACTCGCGGCCGAGTCCGTCGGCGCGTTCGCGGAGCGTGCCGTCGCCAAGGGCGCGCGCCGGCGGGTCCTGTTCTTCGGGCGGGGGGAGGAAGGCGCCCGGATCTCCGAGGGCAAGGTGCGGGACAGCGGCGGGGAGGTGACCGTCGTCCGGGCGAGCTGGTTCAGCCAGAACTTCAACGAGGGCTTCTTCCTGGAGCCCGTGCTCACGGGAGAGCCGGCACTGCCGACCGGCGACGCGGTCGAAGCCTTCGTCGACGTGGACGACGTCGCGGACGTCGCCGTCGCGGCGCTGACCGACGACCGCCACATCGGCAGGACGTACGAGCTCTCGGGACCCCGGCTGCTCGGTTTCGCGGAGATCGCGGCCGAACTGTCCAAGGCCACCGGCCGGGAGATCACCTACGCGCCTGTCGAGCTTGAGGACTACCGCGACTTCCTCGTGTCGGCCGGCGCTCCGGAGGACTTCGCCGACCTTTTCGAGCTGATCACCGACGGGCGCCACGCGCACCTCGTGCACGGTGTCGAGGAGGCTCTGGACCGTGGGCCCAGGGACTTCACCGAGCTCGCCGCAGACGTCGCGCGCACCGGAGTTTGGACCCCTGACCCCGGCATATAGACCTCGGCATATAGCTGAATCCGCGCGCCCTGTGCCGTGGGGTGCGGCACGCTGGGGGCATGGACGCGAGCGCAGAAGAGGGATTCGACGACGCGGCGGCCCGGCGGCTGCTGGAGATCGGGAAGCGTGAGGAGGAGCTCCGGAAGGAGTTCCGGGTGGACGGTCCCGAATGGGAGCGGATGTCCGTCTCCCACTACACGGCCTACTCCGCCATGGTCCACGAGGACGGCGGCTGGCGGCAGTTGTTCCCGGCCGTGCCCTTCGAGGAGGAGGCGCGGCTCGATCTCGGCGCCGTCCTGCGCGCACGTGCCGCGCACGCCGGGGAGTTCGCCGGCCGCTTCGGCCGGGCGGCCGACGCGGTGGAACGTGGCGAGGACCAGGTGATCATCGCGGAGGACGTGTTCCGGATGGTACGGGTCGAGCAGACGGTCATCATGACGGGTCACGGCCCGCAGACACCCCGCGCCGGCGACCGGGAGTTCCCGGACGAGCTGGACGAGCGGCCCGGGGCCGGCGACTGACTGCCGGAGGCCGATGTGACGGACGGTGTGCGCCGTCCCGCCCTTCGAACGGGAGTGGGGCGGGGCGGGCCGCACTTCTCCCTGACGTACCGTCAAGAACCTTTCCTCTCAATCGGCTCGGAGACCGTCGCCTTGAGGTAGGCACCCCAGACGCGCTCCGTGGGGTCGTCCTCGACACCCTGGAGCGTGACCTGCTTCCCCGTCCTGGCGCTCTCCCCGAACAGCGCGATCGAGGTCACTTCGTCCGGAGTCGAGCCGATGAACCACTCCGCCTTTCTGTCGTCCGTGTGGCCCGAGGCACCCGTGTGGTCACTCACCTCGGCGGCACCCCCCAGCGGTGGAACCGACATGTCCGGCCCCTTGGTTTCGGCCGACCGTGGTGCACCCGGGGCAGAAGCGTGCGCGAACGCCGCGGACGCGCTGCCGACCACCCGGTCGCCGGTAGCGTCCGGCAGATCGACGGTCCGGTCGCCGCGCCGCGCGGACTTCACGATCGACGGGGTGACCTTCTTGCCGTCGTTGGCCAGGGTGGCGTGGACCCCGGCCATCTCCAGCGGACTCGCGCCCATCAGCCCGAGGGACGTCGCCTGCGGCGCGGCGAATCCGGCCGGGTCCGCCGTCATCCCCAGTTTCTTCGCGGTCTGCCTGATCATGTCCTGGTCCGCCCTCGAACGGCGGTTCTCCTTGGCCTCGATCTTCGAGGCGAGAACCACCGGCGCGAACGTAGGACCCGCCTGGTAGTCGGCGCGTGTCGCGTTGTTCAGGTAGTGCTTGAAGTAGTCGTCGCCGCCGTAGAGCGCCACGATCCGCCCGGACTCCGGATCCACGGACACCGCGCCCGCCTGCCGGTCCGGATCCCGCCGTGGCGCCTTCGGCTCCGAACCGCGGTCGGTCGAGGTGAGCCCGGCGGTCACCGCCTCGCGCAGCGCCCGCTGCCTGTCCGGCTCGATGTTGAGAGTGATCCGCCAGCCGCCGCCGGCCAGTTCCTGTTCGCCGACTCCCGCTTCGATCAGCTCGCGCCGGGCGGTGTCCACCAGATAGCCGGCCTCTCCGGCCAGCTCCGCCGACGCCTTGGGCGCCACGGGCACCGGGAAACGCATCCGCCGCCGGTCGTCCTTGTCGAGCCACCCCTCACCGACCATGTTGTCCAGCACATAGCCCCAGCGCGCCTTGGCCTTCTTCTTGTCGGCGGGGGAGGCGACTGCCCAGTCGTACTGGCTGGGCGCCTGGAGCAGCGCCGCGAGATACGCGCCCTCCTGGACGTCGAGGTCCTCGACCTCCTTGCCGTAGTACGTGCGCGCGGCCGCCTGCACGCCGTAAGCGAGCCGGCCGTAGTAACTGCTGTTGAGATATCCCGCGAGAATGTCGTCCTTCGAGTTGTGCCGGTCCACTTTGAGGGAGATGAACAACTCCTTCACCTTGCGGGTGACCGTCTGCTCCTGGCTGAGGTAGTAGTTCTTCACATACTGCTGGGTGATGGTCGAGCCGCCCTGCTTGCCGCCGCCGGTCAGCGTGCTGAAGACACCGCGCGCCGTGCCGGAGAGGGAGACACCGGAGTCGCTGTAGAAGTCCTTGTTCTCGGCGGCGACGAACGCCCGCCGCACATCCTCGGGCACCCTGTCGAGCGGTACCGACTCGCGGTTGACCTCGCCGGTACGGGCGAGTCTGCTGCCGTCGCCGAACAAGTAGACGTTGCTCTGCGCCTTCGCCTGCTCGTTGGGTCTCGGGATGTCGATGACCAGGTACAGCACGGTGAAGGCCGCGAGGACCAGAAGACACAGGGAGACGAAGGCGACCAGGGCCTTGCGCCAGGTGAGGAGACGACGGAGACGCATACGCATGGCGTCATCCTTCGCCTCGAAGATCTTCGTCAGGGCGAAGGAACGTGTCGGCTGCCGCGCGGAGATGTATCAGCCGTGTATCAGCGGTCCAACGGGTGTGCCTCGACGGGGGGTTCGTCCCCGATCGCCGGACACGTCCGCTCGGGCAGCCGGAGTGTGGCGAGCGCGCCGCCGTCGGGCGCGTTGCCGAACTCCAGTGCGGCGCCGATGACTTGGGCCTGGCCGAGCGCGATCGTGAGGCCGAGCCCATGACCCGTACCGCGCTCGCGGGCGCCGGTCCGGAACCTCTGAGGTCCGTCGTCGAGCAGGCTCCGGGGGTAGCCGGGACCGTGGTCGCGTACGGCCACGGCCCTGCCGTCCTCCGACACCGTGATCACGACGGGGGCCCGGCCGTGCCGGTGCGCGTTGACCACCAGATTGGTGAGGATACGTTCGAGTCGCCGCGAGTCCGTCCGCACGGAAGCGGGCTCCCCTTCCGCCCCGGTCTCCTCCAGGACCTTCGCCTCCAGTCCGGCGCGCGCCACCACCTCGCGCACCAGCGGACCCACGGGACACGGCGACAGATCCGCGTGCTCGGCCCCCGCGTCCAGCCGGGATATCTCCAGCAACTCCTCGACCAGCGTGCTCAGCACGCGCACCCGGTCACGCACATATCCGGCCGCCTCACCCTCCGGCAGCAACTCGGCCGCCGTCACCAGCCCCATCAGCGGCGTACGCAGTTCGTGCGCCACATCGGCGGTGAAGCGCTGCTCGCCGAGTAGCCGCTTCTGGAGAGCGCCGGCCATCGTGTCCACGGCCGTCGAGATGTCGGCGATCTCGTCCCGGGGCCGAGTCCCCGCCGCGATCCGCGCGTCCAGATCCCCGGCGGCGATACGGCGCGCGGTACCGGCCGCCGTACGCAGCCTGCGGCTCATCCGCGCGGCGGTGAGCACGCCCAGCGGCAGCACCACGGCGGTGGTGATCAGCCCGGCCACGACGATGCTGGCGTCAAGGGCGCCGATGTCGCGCATCGTGCCGGTCATGTCGACGCGTACGGACAGCACCCGGCTTCCGGCGGGCCGGGCCGCCCACATCGCGGGCCCGTCGGACCCGGTCGTGAACTCCGTTCCCCGGCGCCCCTTCGCGACCAGATCCCGCAGACCACCCGGCAGCCCCGGTGCGTCGAGGGCCGCGCCCGACCCCTGGACGTCGCCGGCACGGGCGTACGTCACCGCGGCCCGGTCGAGAGTGACACGGGCGGCCTCCCGCGCCTGCGACAGCTCACGGTCCCGGGAGAACTCGTGCACCAGCACGCCGACCGCCGCGGCGACCGCGCACGCGGCAGCCGCCACCAGAGCCGCGATCCGCCATCTCAGAGGCATGGTCAGCGCCGCAACTTGTAGCCGAAGCCGCGGACCGTCTCGATCCGGTCGGCGCCTATCTTCGCCCGCAGGCGCTGCACATGGAGGTCGACGACCCGGGTGTCACCGTGCCAGGCCTGGTCCCACACCCGGCTGAGCAGGGTCCGGCGCTCCAGTACGACGCCGGGAGAACCAGCGAATTCGAGGAGCATCCGCAGCTCGGTCGGTGTCAGCGCGACGGCCTGTCCGGCGCGCCGTACCTCCATGCCCCGGGTGTCGACCGTCAGATCGCCGAAAGCCAGCACGGCGGAGTCCTCCCGCCCACCGTCGCCCGCGCGGTTGCCCGCCCCGGCGGGCGCGCCCGCTCCGGCGGGCGAGAAGGAGACCCGGCGCAGCAGGGAACGGATCCGGGCGACGAGGACCGCGCTCTCGCAGGGCTTGACCACATAGTCGTCGGCGCCCGCCTCCAGCCCCGCGATGACATCGAGGGCGTCACCGCGCGCGGACATCATCAGGATCGGTGCGAGGCTCAACTCCCGTACCCGGCGGCACAGTCCGATGCCGTCGAGGTCGGGCAGCATGACATCGAGCAGCAGCAGATCGGGGTCCGTCTCGCGGAACATCTCCAGCCCCGTGAGCCCGTCGCCCGCCGTGGACACGGTGAATCCGTACCGTTCGAGGAGCATCCGGACGGTGCTGCGGATCACCTCGTCGTCCTCGACCAGCAGCAGATGCGCCTCCGCCGCCGTGGCGGGCGGCGACGGACGTGCCGACCTCATCACGGTGTCCGCCCCCCGCTGTCCGTGCCGACGGTCGCGTCCGTGTCGGCACGCGGCGGCTGTGGAACGGGCTTCCTCTCGCTCGGCGCGGCCGTCTCGGGAGCCAGCGGGTCGGGCGCCCGCGCGTCGTCCGAGGTGTTCCACGGATTCTCGACGGTCATCACGTCACCGTTCCACCGGTAGCGGGTGGTGACCCGGCCGTTCTGACCGGCCGACGTGAGGATCAGGTCCGTGCCGAAGGTCTCGCCGGTGAGACCGACCGGCCCCCAGCTGATCAACACCGGCCGTACGGTGTCGCCCGAGGCCCGGTAGACCTGGACGAGTGTCAGGCCGGAGGCCGGTTCGTCCAGCGCCACGACCAGCTCGTCCCGTCCGTCGGCGGTCAGGTCCTTGTAGACGGGGTCGCGCAGACCGCACGTGGCTCCCGGGCAGTTCCGTACCGCCGCCCGTACGAACTCAGGCACGTTGGGGTCGTTCGTCAGCAGCTGCCGCACCGACAGTTTCCTGAGCCCGCCCGCCGGTACGGTGACGTTCTTCACCGGCAGATACCGCTGGAGGGCCCGCTTGGCCTCGGCGTCCCCCTCCGTCGGCGGCACCGGCGGCGCGTAGTCGGGCCACAGCGGCGCCGAGCTGACCGGCGGCGAGAGGGCGGGCGCCGGACCGCCGTCCCGCGCCCCGGTCTCAGCCGCGCAGCCCGCGGCGCCCGCGAGGGCCGTCACGACGGCCAGAGCCGCGAGGACGGCGGACCGGCCGCGGTGCGTAGGGCCGGTGTGGGGGAAGCGGCGCATAGAACGATCAGCGTACCGGGGCCGGGTTCCTGAACATGCCGGGGGAGACGCCCGTATCCCTCTGTGCACCTTCGCCCCTGCCACGTCGAGGAGACCGGCCCATGAACGACTTCAGCAATCTGCAAGCCCTCCCGGACGGCGAGGCCGAACTCCGTCTCGTCGTCCGTCTCCAGTGGGAGGACATCGCCGCGCTCGGTCAGGAGGCCGGGCGCCTGGCGCACCAGATGCAGCGTCCCGTGAGTCTCGACGAGGCGGTCAGCCACCGGCTGCGCAGCCGCTCGGCCTCGCACGCGAAGCCCCCGCAGGAACCCGGTCGGCCCGTCGGTGCGCCGCCACCGCCGACCCCCGTGTCGGCGCTCGCGGGCCGCACTCCGGGCGAACACGCCCGGCAGGCCATAGAGAAGATCAACGGTTCCGAGTCGGCCTGAGTCCCGCCCGCGGGCGGTTCGGCAAGAGCTTGGCGGGTCCCTGGGAACGCCACTAAGGGCAGTCGCTGGATGCGACTGCCCTTTGCGGCGTGAGCGAGTGTCGTCTCCGCGCCTGAGCGGGGGGTTGCATCAGGCGGCGAGCGACACCGCCTCGACGGCTGGGGTGCGCAGTGCGCGGTACGCGGTACCGACGCTGGTGATGACCGTCGCCGCGGCACCGATCCCGACGATGGCCAGCCAGATCCCCGGCCCCTGGCCTGGCAGGACCGCGTCGACCCGGACGATGCTGAACGGGACGGCTCCGGCCGCGGCGGCGATCGTGCCGAAGAAGGCGCCGGTCACGGTCAGCACCAGGGACTCGATGGCGACCATGCGGAGCACCTGGGCCGGGGTGGCCCCGGCGAGGCGCTGCTGGCCGAACTCCCTGGTGCGGTAAGTGGTCGCCGCGTACAGCGTGTTGATCAGCATGATGCAGGCGAAGACCACGATGATCCCGACCACCACGAAGTTGAGCGTTTCGAGGCTCTTGTCGTCGACGGACCGGGTGATGCCCGAGGTGTCCAGCTCGTCGTTCTGGACGGCCTGCATGTAGAGGGTGGCCGTGGCCATGCCGATGAAGAGGATCAGCGGCATGAGCACGCCGGACAGTTGCGCGGCCCGTTGGCGCATGTTGTGGACGGTCAGATAACCGCTCGCGCCGGTGAGCACGGTGATCGGCCGTGCCAGCTTGCCGAGCAGGAACTTCAGCAGGACCGGTGAGAAGACCGCGAATCCCACGGAGACGAGGATCGCACCGTAGGCGGGGGCCGCCATGAGCGCGTCGTCCGTCTTGTCGAAAGCGAAGGTGGAGCCGACACTGCCGATGCCGAGGAGAAGGGCGGCGAAGCCGGCGATGTCACGTCCCCGGCCACGCGGCTCCGTGCCGCCCGCCGCCGCCTTCGTGGCCCGGCGGACCGCGAGGAACGAGGCGCCGATCGCGGCGATCAGACCGACGCTCACCCCGGCGGCCAGGGCGATCGGACCGAAGACGAAGTCCACGCTCCCGGCCACCTGGTCGGTGTCCTTGAAGACGTTGAGCAACTGCTCGCCGCCGATTCTGGCGGGCAGGATCGCCAGCAGCATGCTGACGACCGCGACGACGGCCGACTCGACGACGATCATCCGCTTGATCTGGGCCGGCGTCGCACCGGTCCTGCGCAGCAGCGAGATCTCCTCGCTGCGCTGGCGGACGTTGACGGTGAGGGTGGAGGCGATGGCGAAGAAGACGAGAAGTGTGCCGTAGCCGCCGACCACCGTCGCGGCGGTGGTGAGGGTTTCGGAGCTGCGGTCGTCGATGTTCGCGCCACGGGCCGTGTCATGCATCGAGTTGAACGACATGATGATGACGGAGCCGAGGAACGCGGAGAGCAGGGTCGCGATGAGGCGCCCGGGGCGCTGGACGAGGGAGCGCATGGCCAGAGTGAACATCGCTCACACCCCCACGGGCATCTGGTGGTTGACGGTGTCTCCGAGGTGCGCGAGGCGCTCGGCGACGGCGTCGACGGTCGGCCTGTTGAGATGTCCGGCCAGGCGGCCGTCGGCGAGGAAGAGTACGGAGTCCGCGTAGGAGGCGGCGACCGGGTCGTGGGTGACCATGACGACGGTGCGGCCGTGGATCCGTACGGTCTCCTGGAGCAGCCGCAGCACGCCGCGTGCGCTG
>NZ_JBITEV010000006.1:194312-433866 GCF_044455465.1 Streptomyces sp. NPDC051217 | reverse complement strand
AGGACAGACTCGCCGACGCGAAGAAGAAACTCGATCAGGAGAACAAGGACAAACCCAGGGACGGCGACAAACCGGAGGACAAGCCGGAGTCCTGCCCCGCCAACCACAGCTTCCTGCCCGGCACTCCCGTCCTGCTCGCCGACGGGCGCAGGATCCCGATCGAGACCGTACGGACCGGCCAGCGGGTCACCGTCACCGATCCGTCCAGTGGCCTGACCACCGCCCGCCGGGTCGTCCGTACCATCACCACCCACGACGACAAGGCATTCACCCGGCTGACGGTCCTCTCCGACTCGGGCACCGCGGCCCTGACGGCGACCGACACCCACCCGTTCTGGCTGAGCGACCAGCGGCGCTGGGCGGAGGCCGGGGACATCCGGCCGGGCGCGACGTTCCGTACGCCGACCGGCGGGGCGCTCCAGGTCGTTGATGTCGACCGCTACACGCGTCAGCGGACCACGTACGACCTGTCCGTCGAGGGCATCCACACGTACTACGTGGGTCTCGGCTCCCAGGAAGCCCTCGTCCACAACAACGACCCGTGCGACAACCCGGACTACGACAAGGATCCGGAGTTCGGCATCACGGACAAGAAGCACGGGGAGATCGACAAGCGCCACGGCGCCGACATCGCGGACGGCGTGGACTACAACGTCAAGCGCATCAAGTCCAAGGACCAGCCGGTGGAGGGCGAGACGCCCGAGCAGGCCGCGCAGCGGGTCAAGAACGCCAATGACCACATCATTCCGGGCACGAACGGCGATCCGACGAAGATGGCCGAGTACTTCGCGAAGTTCCGGGACAAGGAATTCACCCACCACGACCCCCGGCCGCCGGACCCCAAGAGGCCGAATTCCCAGTCGGACGCTCTCTACGATGACGAGAAGGGCGTGGTCATCCTGAAGAACGGCACGATGATCCACGGCTACAAGATGTCCCGGGCGGAGTTCGACCGTCTCTACAGCAAGGGAGCGAAGCGCAACTGATGATCAGCGAGGTGGAGATCCGGCGCGACCCGGAGAACGGGCAGTATGTCCTGATGGTGGACGACCGTCAGTTCCATCTGCTGCGCAGGGCGGTCATCGTCTTCTCGTACCGGGAGGAGTCCGCCGCCGTCCGGGCCCTCGTCACGGGCGCCGAGGAGATCGCGCTGGCGGGGCCGCTCCAACTGGACGCGTCGTACGACGACGTGGTGCCGGGACCGGTACAGCTGACGTTCGCGCAGTTCCACGCGGTGTACGGGATTCTCACGTCGCTGCCGACCGTCACCTGGACCGAGGAAGAGTTCGTCGAGCGGGTCGGGGACTTCCGTGAGAGCGTCCTGCGGATGGCGCTTCTCCTGCGCTCGGGTCTGCTGAGTTCGGGGCTGCCGGTATGAGGAATCGGGTGCCGGTCAGCCGTACGGACAGCGGCCTGGAGGTACGTCTCACCCCCTCGCAGCTCGAACTGCTGCGCCGCGCCACCGAGGCATTCGGCGAGCTCGTTCCCGACCCGGAGCAGCGGCGGTTCGTCCTGGGCGGGGGCGGCGCCGGCCTGGCGGAACTGTTCGCCGTCGGGCACGACCCGGACCACTCCCTGTCCCTGCCCGCGACGGAAGCCCAGCTCCGCGCCACGCACACGCTGTTGACGACCCTTCTCGTCATGGTCCCGTCGGAGCGTGCCTTCATGGAGCGGGTCGGCTTCTTCCGGGAGAACGCGGCGGGCGTTGCCCTCGGCCTGCGCCGCGGCGCAGGCGCGGCGGTCCGGTCGGACACCGGGGCCGAGCCGAGGGAGCCGGGGGAGTGACGGCCCTGGTTGGGTCCATGGACCCATGCGGAGCGCCACGAGCCGCTGTTAGCGTTCAGAACCGGCCAGTAGAGAGCGAGATGGGATTCAGATGAGGACGCGCACCGCAGGTACGGCACGGCGGACCGGCACGGTCGCCGCACTGGCCGCGCTCGTGCTGGGGGCCACCACCGCCTGCGGCGGCGACGCCGACAAGCTGAAGAAGCCGGACACGGCCGCCACTTCCACGGCGGAGGCGAAGGACGCGAAGGACCCCGGCCAGGTCTCGGAGCCGCCGGCCCTGGAGGAGCAGCCGAAGACCGTCAACCCGGAGGTGAAGGGCGTCGGCGCCGGTGGCGGCAAGGAGCTGACCAAGGCCGAGCTGGACGCCGCCGTCCTGGCCACCGGTGATGTGGCGACGTTCACGTCCGGCCCGATGGACGGGCCGCCGGCGCAGGGCGAGGCCCCCGACAAGCCGGACTGCGCACCGCTCACCGCGATGATCAACGGCAAGCCCGAGCCCGAGGCCTCGGCGGTCATCTACCGTCAGCTCGTCGGCGCGAAGACGGGCCGGCCCGCCATCTCCGAATTCCTCGCCACTCATGGCACGCAGGGCGCCACCACCCTCTTCAACAGGCTGAGCGAAGCGGTCAAGGACTGCGAGGACGGCTTCAAGGGAAGCGGTGCGGGGAGCACGTCGACGTACTCGGCCGTGAAGCGGCTCGACGTCCCCAGGGCGGGCGACGACACCCTCGCGTACCAGGTGACGGGCGAATTCGAGGGCGATCCGGTGCCGATGGTGTTCCAGGTCGTGCGCGTGGGCGGTACGGTCGCGACCTTCTACACCGCGAACTTCGAGGGCCCGACGACCCCGGAGATACCGTCGATCCTGCTCGCGACCCAGGCGGTGAAGCTCAAGTAGCCCGCCGAACGGAGGCGACGGAGGCCCTTGGGCGTCAGGCGCCGGACAGGCTCTGCGCGTCGACGCTCAGCCGCACGCCCGGACGCAGGCCCCAGCGTTCCATCGCACCGGCCTCCGCCTCCAGCACATGCCTGGCCCGCAGCCGGGGCAGCGGCATCCGGCCGGGCTTCAGCGTGTGGACGTGGACGACCTTCAACTCCTTGTCCAGATAGGCGACATCGATCGTGAAGCCCATCCGGAACGTGTGCACGCTGCCGCACGGCGTGATCAGCAGCGCCCCGTCGAGCCCGGTCCGCCCCAGCAGCCCGCGCCGCCGTGCGTTGTACGAGGCGGCGATCTCCAGCGCCACCGGCTCGTCCCGGCCCTCGATCGTCAGCGTGCCCTTGCCGTTCTGCCATTTCCCCATGGCGCTAGACCATACGACCCCACACCACGCTTCCCGGCCGCGGATCCCGGATCTGGGCCCCCCGCGGCCGGATGTGGGTCCTAGGGCCTATGACCCGTGGTGTGGTTCGCTCTAAGGTCGACCATGTGCACGCCACGTTGATCGTTGTCGCCGTCCTCTGGGGCGCAGCCGCCGGGCTGCTCCTTCCGCGCGCCGCGTACCGGCTCTCCGTCGAGCCCGAGGAGGCGTACCGCGACAGCTGCGAGGCCGGGCATCCGATCATCGGGCCCGCCAAGGGCTGGCTCGGCAGGGCCGGTTGTGCGACCTGTACGGCGGCGGGCGGCGTGATCACGGCCGCGGGCTGGGCCGGGCGTTCGGACTCCGTGGCCGCCGCGTCCCCGGGGCGTGCGGAGGCCGGCGAGGCCGCGCTGCCCCGCACGGACGAGTCCGCGACCGCTCCGGGCGTGGCCGCCCCGACGAGCGACGGCGCCGACGCCGGGAGCGGCACCGACGCCCCTGACACGTCCGCCGCCCCGGGGCCCGTCCTGCGCGGCGCGCGCTATGTCCCCTCCCTCTACGTCACCGTCATCACCGCCCTCGTCTGCGGCGTGCTCGCCGCCGCCACCGGTCCCCGCCCCGAACTCGCCGTATGGCTGCTGCTCGCACCCTTCGCCGTACTGCTCGCGCTCGTCGACCGCAACGTGCACCGCCTCCCCGACCAGTTGACCCTCCCGCTCGCGGTGGCCTCCGCCGCGCTGCTCGGGATCACCGCGCTCCTCCCCGACGACGGCGGCTCCTGGTCGACCGCGCTGCTGGGCGGACTCGCGCTCGGCGCCTGCTACTTCGTCCTCTTCCTGATCAACCCGAACGGCATGGGCTTCGGCGACGTCAAGCTCGCGCTCTCGCTCGGTGTCGTGCTCGGCTGGTACGGCTGGGTGGTGCTGTTCGTGGGTGCGTTCGCCGGGTTCCTGTTCGGGTCGCTGTACGGGCTCGGGCTGATGATCCTGCGCCGGGCGAACCGCAAGTCCGCGATCCCCTTCGGGCCCTTCATGATCACCGGGGCGCTGCTCGGCCTGGTGCTCGGCGCTCTCGCCGTCTGAACCGATCCGCCGGCCCCGTCTCATCCAGAAATGCGTTCGCGGTCCGCGGAGGGCTCCTGGGAGCATCGCCCCATGTCTCCCACGCCCCACCCCGGCCCCCATCTCCACCGCCGCGGCTTCGACGACCTGATCACCGAGGCCGACGCCGTCTCCGTCGACGGCTGGGACTTCTCCTGGCTCGACGGGCGAGCGACGGAGGAGCGGCCCCCGTGGGGCTACGCCCGTTCCATGGCCGAGCGGATGGGGCGCGCCACCGCCGCCCTCGACATCCAGACCGGGGGCGGTGAAGTCCTCGCCTCCGTACCGAAGTTGCCGCCGCTGACCGTGGCCACCGAGGGCTGGCCGCCGAACGTCGCCCGAGCCACCGCGCTCCTGCACCCGCGCGGTGCGGCCGTCGTCAGTGACCAGGACGAGCCGCCGCTGCCCTTCGCGGACGCGGCGTTCGACCTGGTCGTCAGCCGTCACCCGGTGAAGGCGTGGTGGACCGAGATCGGCCGCGTCCTGCGGCCCGGCGGCACGTACTTCTCCCAGGAGGTCGGCCCAGCCAGCGTCTTCGAACTGGTCGAGTACTTCCTGGGGCCCCAGCCCGAGGGCCGCACCGGGCGCGACCCGGAACGGGCCAGGGCGGCGGCCGGAGCCGCCGGGCTCGACGTGGTGGATCTGCGGACGGCGGCGCTGCGCACCGAGTTCCACGACATCGGGGCCGTCGTCTACTTCCTGCGGAAGGTGATCTGGATGGTGCCCGGTTTCACCGTCGACCGGTACCGGGACCAACTCGCCGCGCTGCACCGCCGTATCGAGACCGAGGGCCCTTTCGTCGCCACCACGACACGCTTCCTGATCGAGGCGGTCAAGCCCGCCTGAAGCCCAAGGCCCCCGCCCCGCTCTACGCGTGCGGCCCGACCGCCACCGTCCCGACCGTCAGCCGCGGCGTGCCCTGGAGGATCTCGCCGGTCCGCTCCACCTGCTCCTCAAGCTCCGCGCGCCGCGCGGCCGTCAGGGGGCGCAGCGGTTCCACCGTCACGTCCAGCCACTTCCCGGAGCGGCGCTGGTGCCACACCCCGGCGACGACCCCGTCGATCAGCACCACGGGGTAGTTCCCGGCCTGCCCGCCCCCGAGCGCCCGCTCGTACGCCGCGCCGGGGAAGAGCCGTTCGCGCGGCTGGGAGGCGATCGTGAAGGCGTCGAAGTAGGGGAGGAGCCGTACGCCGCGCGCCACCGGCTCGACCGGAAAGTCCGTGTCACCTGTCACCACCCAGGCCGGTCCGCCCTCGTAGCCGACCTGCTCGGTACGGCCCTCGGCCGCGAGCGTGTCGAACAGCTCCCTGGCCCAGTTCACCGGTGTGGTCAGCCACTTGGCGAAGTGCTGCGGGGTGGCCGGCCCGTACGCGTACAGATAGCGCGCCACGAGCCCGGCGAGCGCCTCCGACCCCTCCAGCGGAGTGAATCCGGGCAGCAGACGGTGGGGGTTGGTGTACGTGACCTTCCGCCCCCGGTTCGGCCCGAAGCAGAGCGCGCCGCGGTGCGCCGCCGTGTGCGTCATCTGCCGCCAGCGTGGCCACTTCGTCTGGAACGCGTCCATGACCGGGTCTGCGGCCCAGGGCCCGGTGCGCGCCACGATCTCGTCGGTCAGTTCGTCGACGGTGAGGTCGTCGTCGGCCAGCGCGTCGGCGATCGCGGCGACGACCTGGTCCGTCTCGTCCTCGCTCATCCGCACTCCCGCGGGCATGGCGTTGCGCCCGGTGGGGAGCGCGGAGAGCGCCCCGGTCCACAGCGGCAGATCGGCCGACGGCAGCAGATGTACGGTGCCGCGCGGCCCGAACGTCTTGACCAGGCCGCCGTCCGTCCACAGCGCGGTGCGCACGTCCTCGCGCGTCCCGCCGCCGTCCAGCCGCAGCGCGACGGACAACTCGGCCGCCGACAGGACCTGCGCGTGGGCGCCGACCATGGCGCCGGTGACGGCGGCGGGGCCGCCGTCCGACGGCGCGGCGAGCCCCTGCCGGGCCAGCCGCCGGGCGTTGGCCGCGGCCCAGCTCACGGTCAGGGACTCGGACGCGGACTCGGACGCGGACGCGGTCACGGAGACGGCCACGGACTCGGTCTTCTTCGTCGTCATACGGCGAACCCTAGGAGCCCTGTAGGACAGATTCCGTCCGCATGACGGCGCCACCTCCAGTCCCTCTCATACACTTCCCCGTGGCGGAGTACTGCCGCAAAGGTAAGTAAAGCCATCTGGCGAGGAGCCGGCAGTGACGCGACAGCCCGGGAACCCCTTCATGTGCGGTCTCGACGCGGCGGTCGCCGTCGTCGGCGGCAAGTGGAAGCCGATGATCCTGTGGGCGTTGAACGACGGAGGGGTGCTGCGCTTCGGCGAACTGCGGCGCCATATCGAAGGGGTCAGCGAGAAGGTGCTCATCCAGCAGCTGCGCGAGCTGGAGGCCGACTCCATCGTCAGTCGCGAGGTCTACCGGGAGGTGCCGCCGCGCGTCGAGTACTCCCTCACGGAGCTGGGAGAGGCGCTGAACGCGGCGCTGATCCCGCTCGGCCGGTGGGGACACACGAACATGGACGTCATCGTCGCGAACAAGGAGAAGGCGGCCGTGAAGGCCGCCTCCCTCTGAACCGCGTACTCCCAACGGGTGGCGAGTTCTCGCCAATCAATGACCCCGAACAGCGCGCTCAACCCCGCTGTCCAGGGCCTTTTACGTGTCGGACGCAGCAATCCGGCAACTCCGCAGCGTAGTCACCGGCGTGCGTGGCACCCAGCACCACTTACGAAGGGTTATGGTGGAAACCCCCCCTCGGGCCGGTCCGTATCCCCCCCACGGACCGGCCCGTTTTTTTCATGTCCACACCCCGTTGGGTTCCGGACGGTGGCGCGTTCAGCTCCGTCCGGCCCAGATGTTGGTGCCCTTCGTGTCCACGGCGAAGCTGTCGATCTCCTTCAGCTCCTCGGCCGACAGCGTGGCTCCTTCGAGCGCCGCGACGTTCTCCTCCAGCTGCTTCGTGCTCGACGCGCCGATCAGGGCCGACGTCATCCGCTCGTCGCGCAGCACCCAGTTGATCGCCAGCTGCGCCAGCGACTGACCGCGCCGCCGGGCGATCTCGTTGAGGCCGTTGAGCCTGCGCACGACCTCGTCCGAGAGCAGACCCGGGTCCAGGGACTTGCCCTGTGTGGCCCGTGACCCCTCGGGAATCCCCTGGAGGTACTTGTTGGTGAGCAGGCCCTGCGCCAGCGGTACGAAGGAGATGCAGCCCATGCCGGCCGCCTCCAGCGTGTCGAGCAGACCGTCGTCCTCGATCCAGCGGTTGATCATCGAGTACGAGGGCTGGTGGATGAGCGCCGGAACACCCATCTCCTTCAACAGCCGCGCCGCTTCGGCGGTCTGCTCCGCCTTGTAGGAGGACACACCCACATAGAGCGCCTTGCCCTGCTGAACCGCGGACGCCAGCGCGCCCATGGTCTCCTCAAGAGGGGTGTGCGGGTCGAAGCGGTGAGAGTAGAAGATGTCGACGTAGTCGAGGCCCATCCGCTTCAGGGAGGCGTCGAGCGACGACGTCAGATACTTACGGGAACCCCACTCGCCGTAGGGGCCCGGATGCATCAGATATCCGGCCTTGGTGGAAATGATCAATTCGTCGCGGTAGGCCGAGAAGTCCTGCGCGAAGATCTTGCCGAAGTTCTCCTCGGCGGACCCGGGCGGGGGGCCGTAGTTGTTCGCCAGGTCGAAGTGTGTGACGCCGAGGTCGAAGGCGCGGCGCAGGATCGCGCGCTGCGAGTCGATGGTCCGGTCGTCACCGAAGTTGTGCCAGAGGCCGAGCGAGAGCGCGGGCAGCTTGAGGCCGCTGCGTCCGGTGCGCCGGTACTCCATGGAGTCGTAACGGTCATCGGCTGCGAGGAAAGAGGGGAATTCAGTCACGAGTCCTTCCCTATCACGGACTTGTGACAGACCGGGTTGGGCCGTCGCGCCGCCCGCGCAGTACTGTGACGGCTTCGGGTGCCAGGGGCGGTCCCCATTTCTTGTCGCGGACGGCCCTCCCCGCGGTGGACGTGCTGCTTCGCGGGCCGCCTGACCGGCGGTCCCCGGCAGAAATCGAGAGGTGGACTCAGTGAACTTGCGCGACCTGGTGTACGGGCTCTACGCACGCCGGGTGGAAAGGCGCCTCGATCACACCCAGGTGCTCCCCAAGCACATCGGTGTCGTCCTCGACGGGAACCGGCGCTGGGCGAAAGCCTCCGGCGGCACGACCGAACAGGGCCACAAGGCCGGCGCCAGCAAGATCCAGGAACTGCTCGGCTGGTGCGTCGAGACGGACGTCGAGGTGGTCACCCTGTGGCTGCTCTCCACGGACAACCTCGACCGCCCCGACGAGGAGCTGATCCCCCTCCTCGGCATCATCGAGAACGCCGTTCGCGACCTCGCGGCCGACGGCCGCTGGCGCGTCCACCACGTCGGCACCCTGGACCTGCTCCCCTCCCGTACGCAGACCGTCCTCAAGGAGGCCGAGCAGGCCACGGACGGCAACGCCGGAATATTGGTCAATGTCGCCGTCGGCTACGGCGGGCGGCAGGAGATCGCCGACGCCGTCCGCTCCCTCCTGCTGGACCACGCCCACAAGGGCACCTCGTTCGAGGACCTCGCCGAGATCGTCGACACGGACCTGATCGCCTCGCACCTCTACACCCGCGGTCAGCCGGACCCCGACCTGGTGATCAGGACCAGCGGCGAACAGCGTCTCTCCGGCTTCATGCTGTGGCAGAGCGCCCATTCGGAGTACTACTTCTGCGAAGTCTTCTGGCCGGCTTTCCGTAAGGTCGACTTTCTCCGGGCCCTGCGTGACTACGCGGCGCGACACCGCCGCTACGGAGCCTGAGGTCCCGCCCCGCAAGCCTTCCGATACCCCTCCCCGGAATCCCCCCGTACGCCACACCGAACGCGCGTTCGCGGCAGGCCGTACGTCCCGTCATCCGAGGTTCACACGGTGTCCGTCATATGCCGTGGCATGGCTGAGGACGTTCGAGGGAATACCTCTCCACAGGTCGACGTCCGAGCAGAACCGTCAGCGATGACGGCGGGCGTCGAATCTCAGCGGTCGGCCCAGCCGTCCGCCCGGGAGGCCCTTTGCACCAGGACGATCGTACGGTGACGCGTACGGGCGCCGTGGAGGGCCGGTCCTCGGCCCGCGCATGGGGGCCCGAGTCCGGTCCGCCGTCCGCCGCCAGGCGGGCGACCACAGCCCGTGACGCCGTCGCATCCCGACCTCGTCCGAGGGGGTACGTCCTTCCGTGGTGACAAGCACAAAGCGCCGCATGCCCGACAGGCGCACCTATGTTCTCGACACCAGCGTCCTGCTGGCCGATCCGAACGCCATGTCCCGCTTCGACGAGCACGAAGTCGTGCTGCCGATCGTGGTGATCACGGAGTTGGAGGCCAAGAGGCACCATCCGGAACTCGGATACTTCGCCCGGCAGGCCCTGCGTCTGCTCGACGACTTCCGCATCCGGTACGGCCGCCTCGACGCCCCCATCCCGCTGGGCGACCTGGGCGGCACGCTGCGCGTCGAGCTCAACCACTCCGATCCCGGCGTCCTTCCCGCCGGCTTCCGACTGGGGGACAACGACTCGCGGATTCTCGCGGTGGCGCGCAATCTCCAGGCTGAGGGGTATGACGTCACCGTCGTCTCCAAGGACCTGCCGCTGCGCATCAAGGCATCGTCGGTCGGGCTTCTCGCCGAGGAGTACCGCGCCGAGCTGGCCATCACCGACTCCGGCTGGACCGGTATGAGCGAGATGGCGCTCTCGGCCGAGCAGGTGGATCTCCTCTTCACCGAGGAGACGCTGTACGTGCCCGAGCTGAGCGATCTGCCGGTGCACACCGGACTGGTCCTCCAGTCCGACCGCGGCAAGGCGCTCGGCCGCATCACGCCCGAGGGCAATGTGAAGCTCGTCCGCGGCGACCGGGAGGCCTTCGGGATCCACGGCCGCAGCGCCGAGCAGCGCATCGCGCTCGACCTGCTCCTCGACCCGGACATCGGCATCATCTCGATGGGCGGCCGGGCGGGCACCGGCAAGTCGGCCCTGGCCCTCTGCGCGGGCCTGGAGGCGGTCCTGGAGCGCCGCCAGCACAAGAAGGTGATGGTCTTCCGGCCGCTGTACGCGGTCGGCGGGCAGGAGCTGGGCTATCTGCCGGGTACCGAGGCCGAGAAGATGAGCCCGTGGGCGCAGGCGGTCTTCGACACCCTGTCGGCCGTCGCCGGCCGTGAGGTGATCGAGGAGGTGCTGGGGCGCGGCATGCTCGAAGTGCTGCCGCTGACGCACAT
The DNA here is from genome assembly GCF_044455465.1 of Streptomyces sp. NPDC051217. Lineage (NCBI taxonomy): Bacteria > Bacillati > Actinomycetota > Actinomycetes > Kitasatosporales > Streptomycetaceae > Streptomyces > Streptomyces sp. NPDC051217. Next base: position 423,374 of record NZ_JBITEV010000006.1, on the reverse strand, counting down.
CCGCGGACGTTCGCTGCACGACGCGTTCGTCATCGTCGACGAGGCCCAGTCGCTGGAGCGGAACGTACTTCTGACCGTTCTCTCCCGTATCGGGGCCAACTCCCGTGTGGTGCTGACCCATGACGTGGCGCAGCGCGACAACTTGCGTGTGGGCAGGTACGACGGCGTGGTCGCGGTCGTCGAGAAGCTCAAGGGGCACCCGCTCTTCGCGCATGTCACCCTCAACCGCTCCGAGCGTTCGCCGATCGCCGCGCTCGTGACCGAAATGCTGGAGGAAGGTTAGTTCTCCGCCTGAATGCGGCAGTTGGCGCCGCCCGGAAAAGGCCGCAAGAGCCTAGCCGGGCGGCGCTGTGCTGCGCCGCCATTTCCGTGAAACCCGTGTGGCAAACGGGGTGTGAGCTATCCCACGCAACGAAGAATTGCCTTGCGGCGTCCGGGTCCGGCAGAGTCTTGCTTCCGTCAGGCCCCGCATACGACACACCCGCATCTTCAGGGATGCCGCACCACACAATTCAACACTTGACGTCGTATGCCGCCCGCGCTTCATCCGGCGCTTCCGCCATGGAAGTTGCCGACGGGCCCGTGTCTCCCGTGACGTGCGGTACGGAGACCAGTGCCAGGGGCACGATTGCATCCGTGAGGTCACGTACACGGACGCTGCTGGAAGGAAACCGTGTGAGCCGGATCTCGGTCCGGGGATTCGCCGTGGCATCAGCTACAGCGGTCACCACCGTCGGCGCAGTCGTGGGAGTGGCTTCGGGCGCTCCCCAGACCTCGGACGACAATTTCGAGGCGACCGCAGCTGACACGACGCTCCTCGCAGACATCCCCGCGGGCCAGCACGCCCAGGTCCAGACTGTGTCACTGGCGCAGCAGGCCGACGCGCAGGCCAATGCCGCCGACGTGGCAGCGAAGAAGTCCGCCGAGGAATCGGCTCGTATCCAGGCCGCGAAGGACGCCAAGGCGAAGAAGCAGGCCGCCGAGGACAAGGCCGAGCAGGCGCGCGAGGCCAAGGAAGAGGCCGAGCGGGCCAGCCGCTCGGAGACGCGTGACTCCTCCGACTTCGTGGTGCAGAGCTCGTACTCCGTCGCCGAAGTCCAGGCGATGGCCCGGCAGATGATCCCTGCCGACCAGTACCAGTGCTTCAGCAACATCGTGGACCACGAGTCCACCTGGAACTACCAGGCGCAGAACCCCTCGTCGGGCGCCTACGGTCTCGTCCAGGCGCTGCCCGGCTCCAAGATGGCCTCCGCGGGCGCCGACTGGCAGACCAACCCGGCCACCCAGATCAAGTGGGGCCTGAACTACATGAACGACCGCTACGACAGCCCCTGCGGTGCCTGGTCGTTCTGGCAGGCCAACAACTGGTACTAGATCGACTGCCTGAGCCGTTCTTCCCCGTCGGTTTTCCGGCCGTCGACGCTCAACCTTGTGAAGCCCCTCTCCGTCCTACGGTGAGGGGCTTTGCGCGTGTACCGTCAGGCAGTACGACTCCGGGGAAGAAGGATTCAGCATGTCGAAACTGCCGGGGTGGCTCGGCCGGGTCGGAGCCGAACTGACCCAGCTGGGTGAGCGGTTGGGGGAACGCCGTACGGAGGCTACGGCGGACGACGTGCCGGGGGACGGACGCGGACCGGAGAGCGTTCCGGTCCCCCCGGACCAAGTGCCCGGCGCCCAGGCCAAACCGGAGCCCGCCGCGGCCATTCCGTGGGGGATGCGGGTCGCCGCCGAGGCCGCGTGGCGGCTGCTCGTACTGGCGGCCATGCTCTGGGTGCTGATGAAGATCATCAGCACCGTACAGCTCGTGGTGATGGCGTTCGTCGGCGCGCTGCTCGTCACCGCGCTTCTCCAGCCCACGGTCGCCAGACTCAAGAAGTGGGGCCTGCCGCGTGGTCTGGCCACCGCGGTGACCGCTTTCTCCGGTTTCGTCGTCATGGGCCTCATCGGCTGGTTCGTGGTGTGGCAGGTCGTGGAGAACATCGACGTGCTCTCCGACCGTGTCACCGACGGCATCGACGAGCTCAAACGCTGGCTGCTCAACAGCCCGTTCCATGTGACCGAGCAGCAGATCAACGACCTCGCGAAGAGCCTCAGCGACGCGATCGGCACCAACACCGAGGAGATCACGTCCGCGGGCATCCAGGGCGTGACCGTCGTGGTCGAGCTGCTGACGGGGATCCTGCTCGCCGTCTTCTCCACGCTGTTCCTGCTCTACGACGGCCGACGGATCTGGGAGTGGTCGCTCAAGCTCTTTCCCGCGCAGGCGCGTCCGGGGCTGGCCGGAGCCGGGCCACGCGCCTGGCGCACGCTCACCGCGTACGTACGCGGCACGCTCATAGTCGCGCTGATCGACGCGGTCTTCATCGGCCTCGGGCTCTACTTCCTCGATGTCCCGCTCGCGGTGCCGCTGGCCGTCTTCATCTTCCTCGGCGCGTTCATCCCGCTCGTCGGAGCCGTGATCTCCGGGGCGCTCGCCGTGGTCGTCGCACTGGTCACCCAGGACGTGTTCACGGCGCTGATGGTGCTGATCGTCGTCCTCGCCGTCCAGCAGATCGAGGGCCACATCCTCCAGCCCTTCATCCTCGGGCGCGCGGTACGGGTACATCCGCTGGCGGTCGTGCTCGCTGTCGCGACGGGCGGACTCGTCGCCGGTATCGGCGGAGCGGTCGTCGCGGTGCCGCTGGTCGCCGTCACGAACACCGTCGTCGGCTACCTCCGCGCGTACAGCCGGGAGTCTTCCCTGCGCGACGGCCCGGGGCCGCACGGCGCGACGGCGCTCGGTGTCGCCCCGACGCCCGCCCCGATCACCCCGACCCCGCCCCCGACTCCGCCCCCGACTCCGCCCCCGGCTCCGGCGGCCCCCGCCCCCCGTCCGGACGCGCCCGTCTCCGACACGCCCCCCGCCGAGCCCCGGAACGGTCAGGAATGATCTCCGAACCGGAGCTGGAGGGCGAGGCCACCGCGCCGGTCCCGGCGCCGAGAGGCCCCGGGCGCCCCGGAGTTGCCGGATTCCGCGCGGCCCCGGGTCCGGGTCCGGCCGGTGACGACGGGCCGGAGCACGAGCCCGAGACGATGGGCGCCGACGAGCGTCCCCTGATCCGGGGAGTGCCGCTGCGGCAGCGTCCCTGGGTCTGGGGGCTGGCCGGTGTGCTCCTGACCTCCGTGGTGTGGGCGGGCGTCCTGTGGGCGTACGACAGGGCCGGACCGGACCTCCAGGGCTACGGCGTCAGCCGCAACCTCTGCCTCGACGCCGACCTGTCGGCGCTGACCGCCACCATCGGCGAGAAGCGGGACCCGTTCGCCGCGGTGGGCGAGGACAAGGCGCTCGACCAGTCCGTCTGCACGGTCAACCTCGTACCGAAGTCGGTCGCGGGGAGCGAGCACCGCGAGGGGCCGATCGTGCGCGCGTACGCCGAGATCACGTACACGCTGCACAAGAAGACCGATCCGGGGCCGCAGTTCGACGCCTCCCTGATCCACCCGGCCGACCAGGGGTCGGGGGCACAGACCCTGAAGCTCGTCCCCGACGTGGGGGAGCGGGCCTATCTGGTGAGTCAGGCGGGGGACGAGAACCCGGCGCTGGAAGTCCTCGACGGACAGGCCGTGCTCTCGCTCTCCGTCGGCCAGGTCGTCGACTACGACCGGGACCGGCGGGACTCGGACTTCGACCTCGACCAGCAGGAGGTCCTCCATCTGGGCGGGCTGGAGCCGGCCATGGTCGAGGACATGCTGGCGCTGATGGAGCAGCTCAGGAAGGAGTGATGGGGGGTACGCCCTCAGGGCCTGTCCGGCGGATCTTCGCCGGCCCGGAACGCCTGGCACGGCACCTCGCCGCGTTGTCGGACCCGCTCAAGTACATCCGGTCCATCCACCACGCCGATCCTCCGCCTTGCGATCGCACGCACCAGCCGCGGTGAGCCCCGCCCCGCCGGCGGACGACGCTACTTCACCACACGCCCTAGGCGTCGGGGAGACCGTCCAGGACGGCCTCCGCGTCGAGCGTCGTCGCCAGGGCCTGGATCACCGCCGCGATCTTGATGCCCTCCTGGATCGTCTCGCGGTCCTCCCCCAGCCGTCGCAGCGCGCCCTCGTGCGCGTCGAGGCAGAGGCCACAGGCGTTGATCGCGGAGACCGCGAACGACCAGAACTCGAAGTCGGCCTTCGTGACGCCCGAATGGCCCCTGGCCGTCATCCGCAGGCCCGTGCGCAGCTCTCCGTACGTGGGATCGGAGAGCAGATGCCGGGTGCGGTGGAACACGTTGTTCACCGCCATCACGGCGGCGGCCGACCTGGCCGTCGTGTAGGCGTCGGCCGAGAGCCGGGCCCTGGCCTCGGGCGCCAGCTCGCGCAGCACGCGCGCCGAGCGTGCGGCGATCGCGCAGACCAGCACCGTGCCCCACAGCCGCTGCTGGGAGAGCCCGCCCTGACCGAGGACCGCGTCGAGATTGCGCCGCAGATCCCTGGCGTGGTCGGGAACGACGGCCTTCAGCGCGTCCAGTGACATCGTGCTCTCCTACGAATGGTGATCGTCCGGGGTGCTGCCGGGTACGTCGTCGGGCCCCGCCTCCGCGGGCGTCCCGGGCGGCTCGGGGACCTTCGGCGGTCGGCCCCTGCGCGGGATCGGCTTCGCGTTGCCGGGGAGCCGGCCCCCCTCCGCCAGGGCCCGGCGCAGCAGGAACTCGATCTGCGCGTTGGCGCTGCGCAGCTCGTCGGACGCCCACCGTGCCAGGGCGTCGTACACCGCCGGGTCCAGGCGCAGGAGAACCTGCTTCCGTTCCGTCACTGGTAGAGGGTGCCCGTGTTCACGACCGGCTGCGCGGCCCGGTCACCGCAGAGCACGACCAGAAGATTGCTGACCATCGCCGCTTTCCGCTCGGAGTCCAGCTCGACGATGTCCTGCTCGGTCAGCCGGGTGAGGGCCGCCTCGACCATGCCGACGGCGCCGTCCACGATCAGCCGGCGTGCCGCCACGACCGCGCCCGCCTGCTGGCGCTGGAGCATCGCCGAGGCGATCTCCGGAGCGTACGCGAGATGGGTGAAGCGGGACTCGATGATGTGCACACCGGCCGCCTCGACCCGGGCGTGCAGCTCGACCGCGAGCTTCTCGGTGATCTCCTCGGCGTTGCCGCGCAGCGAGAGGCCGTCCTCCTCGTGGGCGTCGTACGGGTACTCGATCGCGATGTGCCGGACGGCGGCCTCGGTCTGGGTGGAGACGAACTCCAGGAAGTCGTCCACCTCGAAGAGCGCCTGCGCGGTGTCCTCGACGCGCCAGACGACGACCGCCGCCAGCTCGATCGGATTGCCGTAGGCGTCGTTGACCTTGAGGACGGCGGTCTCGTGGTTCCGCACGCGGGTCGAGATCTTGGCGCGTGAGGTGAGCGGGTTCACCCAGCGCAGGCCGTCGACCCGGATCGTGCCGCGGTAGCGCCCGAAGAGCTGGACGACGCGGGCCTCGCCCGGCGCCACCATGTTCAGCCCGCACATCGCGAAGAAGGCGGCGATCGCGAGCAGGATGCCGAGCACGATCAGCGCGACCTTCGCGCCGGTCGAGCCGAGGGTGGAGCCGATCACGACGAGGGCGATCCCGCCGATCAGTCCGATGAGCCCGAGCAGCAGCGCGAGGCCGCCGCCGATGCTGCTCGCCTGGAATTCCCGGACCCGCGGTGCGGGCATCTCGGGAAGATCGTCCACCACTGGAGTGCTGGTCGTAGGCATGTCCGGTCCCCGTTTCTCGTGCTGTCACGCCACTTGGCGTAGCTAGCATTGTGATTACACATTAATGCGCTTCGCAACCCTTCGCCCCTCTCGTGAGTCGGTTCCTCTGAGACAGGTGCTGATTGTCACGTCGGATTAAGACCGGATCGAGGCTCTTTGTCACAGGGGGCGGTGTTAGCTTTCTGAGCTGATTCCGGCAAGTGCGACAAGTGGACGAGGCCCGGCGAGGCGAGACCCGAGAACGGAGCGACTGAGCGATGGGCCGAGCGGAAGCGCGACAGGCCCGGCAGCGTGGAGCGCGCCGGGCGAAGAAGGCCGGCGGCATACGTGGCTTCCTCACGTTGAGGAAGCTGCTCGGTACGTTCCTCGGGCTGTGCCTGCTCGGCATGGGCGCGTTCGTCGTGATCTATTTCCTGGTCCCGGTGCCGACGGCCAACGCTCAGGCCGAGATGCAGAGCAACGTCTACAAGTACAGCGACGGCACGGTCCTGGCGCGGACCGGCGAGATCAACCGGGAGATAGTCGGCCTGGAGAAGGTCCCCAAAGACGTCCAGCGGGCCTTCGTCGCCGCCGAGAACAAGTCCTTCTACAAAGACTCCGGAGTCGACGTCAAGGGCACCGCCCGCGGCCTGATGAACACCCTCTCGGGCAAGGGCAAACAGGGTGGTTCGACCATCACCCAGCAGTACGTGAAGAACTACTACCTGAACCAGGACCAGACGGTCACCCGCAAGCTCAAGGAACTGGTGATCTCGCTCAAGGTCGACCAGCGGATGGACAAGAACGAGATCCTCGCCGGGTACATGAACACCAGTTACTACGGGCGCGGCGCGTACGGCATCCAGGCGGCGGCCCAGGCGTACTACGGCGTGGACGCGACCAAGTTGAACGTCGCGCAGGGCGCGTATCTGGCGGCGCTGCTCCAGGCCCCCAACCAGTACGACTGGACGCAGGCCACCGAGACCGGCAAGAAGCTCGTCACCGGCCGCTGGAACTATGTCCTGGACAACATGGTCGGGGAGAACTGGCTGGACGCCGGCGAGCGCGGCGGGCTGAAGTTCCCCGTACCGCAGAAGCCCAAGCCCGCCCCCGGTGCGGAGGGACAGGCCGGCTATCTCGTCGAGGCGGCCAACAGCGAGCTTGAGCGGCAGGGTGTCGACAAGGCGGACATCGACGCCGGCGGCTGGACGATCACGCTCAGCGTCGACAAGAAGCGGCAGAAGGAACTCGTCGGCGCGGTCGACAAACAGCTGGAGTCCAAGCTCGACCGCGAGAAGAACAAGGTCGACGCCACCGTGCAGGCGGGCGCCACGTCCGTCGACCCGAGGACCGGCGCGGTGGTCGCGCTCTACGGCGGGGTCGGCGCCACCGAGCACTGGATCAACAACGCCACGCGCACCGACTACCAGCCCGCCTCGACCTTCAAGCCCGTCGTGCTCGCCTCGGCGCTGGAGAACGAGTCCAAGACGCAGGACGGCGAGACGATCGGGCTCAAGACGGTCTACGACGGTACGAGCAAGCGGCCGGTCGTCGGCAGCGACACCCCGTTCGCGCCGCAGAACGAGGACGACCGCGACTACGGCGACATCACCGTCCAGCGGGCCGCCAACGACTCCGTCAACTCGGTCTTCGCGCAGATGGTCGTCGACGTCGGCCCCGAGAACGTGAAGAAGACCGCGCTCGACCTGGGCATGCGGGACAAGAACTTCCCTGAGCGGCCCGCGATCACCCTGGGCACGATGGAGGCCTCGACCTGGGACATGGCGGGTGTGTACGCGACGCTCGACAACCACGGCGAGAAGGTCACGCCGTCGATCCTGAAGTCCGCCGAGCACAAGGACCGAAACGTCGACCTGCCCGAGCGGATCGGCGATCAGGCGATCAGCCGCGAGTCCGCCGACACCGTCACCTCGGCCCTCACGGGCGTCGTGAAGAACGGCTCGGGGCAGGAGGCGAGCACCGACGCGTACGAGGCGGCGGGCAAGACCGGTACGTCGGAGGACAACAAGTCGGCCTGGTTCGCCGGCTACACGCCCGAACTGACCACGGTGGTCGCCCTGTTCGGTGAGTCCACCGCCGAGGGCGGCGGGCAGGTCACCCTCACCGGCACGGCCAACTCAGGCCGCGCCAACGGTGGTGGCTTCCCGGCCAAGATCTGGGCCGACTACACGCTGGGCGCGCTGAACGGCGGCTCCGATGCCTCGTTCGACCTCGAAGTCGCCGAGCCCGCCTACCAGCCGCCGAAGCCCCCGCCGCCGTCCTCCGAGCCGCCGCCGTCCAGCGAGGAGCCGGCCCCGCCGCCGCCCGACGAGCCGGATCCTAGCGACAGCGAGAGCGACCCGCCGGTGTCCGAGCCCCCGCCGTCCAGCGAGCCTCCCGCGCCGCCGTCGGAGCCGGGCGACGACTCCGGAGGCGGCGGCGGTCAGGAGACCGGCGGCGCCGACGGAGGCAACGACAACGGTGGTACGGGCTCCGCGGGCACCAACGGGGGGGACGACGGCCAGCGGCCACCGGGCCTCACCGGCTGAGCGGCGCACCACGCACCACGTCCACGCACGAAACGGCCGCCCAGGAGACCGGGCGGCCGTTTCCGTGCGCGTGGGCGCCGTGCGGGCGCTCTCAGCCGCCGTTGACCTTCGCGGCGATCCGGTCGCCGACGGTCTTGTCGATGTTGCGCCAGTACTGGAACGCCCGGTCGAGGACCGGCCGGGTGACACCCTGGAGCAGATGACCGGAGACGTTCGACACCAGACGGTCGCGCTGCGCGTCGTCGAGCACGGTGCGGACCTGGGTGCCCGCCTGGCCCCAGTCGTCGTCCTCGCGCCGCTTCGTGTACGCCTCGCGGACCATGTCGCCCGCCGCCGCCCAGCCCGCCGGGTCGCCGAAGCGCTCGGTGTCGGCGGCGGGGCCGCCGTAGGAGTTCGGGGCGTACGGCATCGCCGCGTTCGACGCGACGTACCGCATCGGGCCGTCCTTCGCGTACGAGTTCACCGGCGAGTGCGGCCGGTTTGGCGGCAGCTGCGCGTAGTTCGGGCCGATCCGGTACCGGTGGGTGTCCGGGTACGAGAAGAGCCGGCCGAGCAGCATCTTGTCCGGTGAGGGGCCGATGCCCGGAACCATGTTGGACGGCTCGAAGGCGGCCTGCTCGATATGGATGAAGAAGTTGTCCGGGTTCTTGTTGAGCGTCATCCGGCCGACGTCGATCAGCGGGTAGTCGCCGTGCGGCCACACCTTCGTCAGGTCGAACGGGTTGAAGCGGTAGTCGGCGGCGTCCTCGAACGGCATGATCTGGACCTTCAGGCTCCAGGTCGGCGCGTTCCCCGACTCGATCGCCTCGTGCAGGTCCCTGCGGTGGTGGTCCGCGTCGGAGCCCGCCATCTCGTCGGCGTCCGCCTGGCTGAGGTAGTCGATGCCCTGGTCGGTCTTGAAGTGATATTTGACCCAGGAGCGTTCACCCGCGGCGTTGACCCACATATAGGTGTGCGAGCCGTAGCCGTTCATGTGGCGGAAGGACTTCGGGATGCCCCGGTCGCCCATCAGCCAGGTCACCTGGTGCGCGGATTCGGGTGACAGGGTCCAGAAGTCCCACTGCATGTCGTTGCTGCGCAGCCCGGTGACCGGGTGGCGCTTCTGCGAACGGATGAAGTCCTGGAACTTGATCGTGTCGCGTACGAAGAAGACCGGCGTGTTGTTGCCCACCAGATCGTAATTGCCCTGCTCCGTATAGAACTTCAGGGCGAAGCCGCGCGGGTCGCGCCAGGTGTCGGGAGAGCCGAACTCACCGGCCACCGTGGAGAAGCGGGCCAGCATCTCGGTGCGTTTGCCCGGCTGGAAGAGGTCGGCCTTGGTGAACTGGCTGACGTCGTTGGTTACTTCGAAGACGCCGTACGCGCCCGATCCCTTGGCGTGGACCACCCTCTCGGGGACCCGTTCCCGGTTGAACTGGGCCATCTTCTCGATGAGGTAGTGGTCCTGCAGCAGGATCGGACCGTCGGGTCCGACGGAGAGGGAGTTCTCGTCGCTCTCCACCGGGATACCGGCGTTGTTGGTCGTGTACGGGGCCTTGGGCGTCGACTCGGTCACGAGTGTCCTCCCGTCCATAGGGGTTCCCGCGGCCGGAACGAGGCGCCACGGGATGACAGCGGTCGTAACCGACCGCCTGCCCCAGTGAAACCCGCCGACACATCGTCGGCAACATTTTGCCCGGGGGCCCGGGGACCCGCCCGGACCGGGCCGTCGACCGGCCCCGAACGGCGCCTGCGGACGCGGCCCGCGGACGCTCCAGGAACGATCTACGGGCGGGTCGAGATCTCGAACCAGACGACCTTGCCGGTGGACAGCCGCGTCGCGCCCCAGCGCCTGGCCAGCCGGTTGACGAGGAACAGTCCCCGCCCGCCCTCGTCCGTGTCGCGGGCCCGGCGCTGGCGGGGCAGCTGCGGCGAGTCGTCGCCGACCTCGCAGCGCAGCACGTCCGTCCGCAGCAGCCGCAGGGTGACGGGCCGCTCCGCGTACCGGACCGCGTTGGTCACGACCTCGCTGATCAGCAACTCGACGGAGTCGCTCAGCTCCTCCAGGCCCCAACGGGACAGGGCCCGTCTGGCGAGTCTTCTGGCCCGTCCCGGCGCCGCGTCCTCCGGCTCCAGGAACCAGTACGCGACATCGCTCGGCGCGATCCCGTCGAAGCGCGCGGCCAGCAGCGCGATGTCGTCGTCGCGGTCACCGGGGCCGAGCACGTCCAGCACGTCGTCGCAGAGCGCCTCCAAAGGAGGCGAGTGGTCGGGGCCGGTGAGCTGGGCCGTCGCGGCGAGGCGCTCCCGCAGCTGCTCGATGCCCGTCCACACGTCACGCAGTCGCGACTCCACGAGGCCGTCCGTGTAGAGGAGCAGCGTGGCACCGGCCGGCGCGTCCAGCTCGACGGCCTCGAAGTCCACCCCGCCGACGCCGATCGGGGCACCTGGCGGCACCCGCAGCACCTCGGCCCGGCCGCCGAGGTGGAGCAGTATGGGCGGCGGATGACCGGCGTTGGCGATGGTGATGCGGTGCGAGACCGGGTCGTACACCGCGTACAGGCAGGTGGCCATCCGGTCGGTGCCGAGGCGCTGCGCCTGCTCGTCGAGGTGGTGCAGGACCTCCTGCGGCGGCAGGTCGAGACCGGCGAGGGTCTGCGCGGTCGTCCGGAGCTGGCCCATGATGGCCGCCGACGTCATGGAGTGACCCATCACGTCGCCGACGACGAGGGCGACGCGGCTGCCCGGCAGCGGGATCGCGTCGTACCAGTCGCCGCCGACCCGCGCGGTCTCGGCCGCGGGCAGATAGCGGGAGGCGAGCCGGACGCCCGTCGGCTGGGGCAGCCCCTCCGGGAGCATCGTGCGCTGGAGCTCGTCCGCGATGTACGCCTCGCGGCCGTACAGCACCGCCTTGTCGATGCCCAGCGCGGTGTGCGTCGCGAGCTGCGCGGCCACCAGCAGGTCGTTGGGCTCGAAGGCGGGGCGGTCGGGCCTCCGTAGGAAGACGGCCGAGCCGATGACGCGCCGTCGGCCGCGCAGCGGCGCGAGGATCGCGCGCCGGCCGCCCGGAACGGTCATCTCGTCGCCGAGTAGTTCGGGCAGCGCCGCGCGGGCGGCGGCGGAGTCGCCGAAGACCGGTCGTACGCCGCGCAGCACCTCGGAGAGCGCGCCGCCGGACGCGACCTCGCAGAGCTGCGCGGCGGGCATCACATCGGTCTGCGGGTCCAGGCCCGACGCCCGCCCGGCCTCGGACTCGGACAGCTGGATGCCGCTGCCGGCCGTGCCCCCGCCGTCCGTGTCCTCGTCGGTGAGCCGCAGCCGGTCCGTACGGCGCAACCTCAGTACGAAGGGTGAGACCGGGCGCTCGTCGCCGACGGGCAGCGGGTCGCGGAGATAGACGAGGATCGCGTCGGAGAAGGTCGGGACGGTCGCCCGGCACAGTCCGAGCACGATCTCGTCCAGGTCGATGCCGCGCGCGATACGACGGGTGGCGGCGCCCACGAAGCGCAGCCGGTCGCCCTCACGCCGCGCGGCGCCCACCGGGTCCTGCGGGGGCGCGGCCGAGGGAACGGTGGCCTGCGCGGCCGCGGGTACCGACGGCACCGACGGCTGCGGCACGGCGGAGGCGGCGGACGCCTCCTGCCGTGGCCGGGTGCGTTCCTGGGACCGGGCAGCCACGGGCTGCCGGCCTTCATGGGAGGTGGGATGCTCCGTCACGCGTGGGATTCCGTCCGTCCGGGCCGGTGGTGCGAGACAACCGATTCGACTGGATCCTGTCGCCGGACAGGACCTCGCGATGCCACCCTTGTCCAGGGGGCCCCGGGTCTGTGACCGCAGGGGCCTTCGCAGGTTGGCATCGGTACCTTGCGGCGGAAACGCGCGACAAGGACCCCGAGAACGCGGATGCCGCCACGGCACACGTCCTGCACGGCTCCACCCCCTCGTCGATGTCCAGCGGCTGATGTGCGGCTGTCCTGCGGCTGTCTGCGGCCCGTTCGTCGTACGAACGTCGTACGAATCGTTCTCGCGTGCGTCGTGCGGCTCGTTGGTCCAGCGACATGACCCTAAGTCAGCTCCGCTACCCCTGCGGTGCGTTGGTCAGGCGCAGCCTTGCGGAGGACGATCCTACGTTTGAACCCTGGGGGCGCATCAAGGGTCTCACGACGTCGGCGAACCCGCCCCGGCGATCACCAGGTACGTGCGACCACCAGCACCCTTCTGCCTCATCTGGTCCGGACCTTTGCCGGTTCGGGTGCCCGGTCCCAGCCCTCCGGCAGCTCGGGCACCGACCACCGGGGGTCGGGCCGCCAGTTCTCCCAGCCCGCGGAGAACGGTGCGCCCCACTTCTTGATCATCTCGACCGCCGCACTCCCGGCCTCCCGCACGCGCAGCGCCTGACCGGCGTCCAGCAGCCCGACCCGCTGGGCCTCGGCGAACTCGTCCTCGTCCCGCCAGAGCCAGCTGCGGTCCGGGTAGACCGAGATGTCGAGGAAGTGGTCCTCGGAGTCGATGCCGCCCGCCCAACGCAGCCGGGGCTCCTCAAGATTCACGTACCAGCTGCGGAACTGCCATCCGTCGTCCCAGAACAGCCAGACGGACCACGGCTCGTCGGGTCTGGCCAGCTTCAGCACACCCGTGCCCTCCCAGTGGGCACGGGCGGTGGTGCGCGGCGCCGTGTACCGGGTGGCGAGCGGTTCGTGGTGCACGGGCGTGCCGTCGGCCAGCACGGGCTTCACGCACTCGGTGCCCGGTGCCATCCACACGGCGAGCAGCTCGTCGGTGTCCTGGACGACGGTCACCGGCCGGCAGATGTGCACATGCCGGGAGCCGTTGTCCCGGTAGCGCCAGAGAATCCGCTCGCCCCGGTCCCAGTGTCGAATGCCGTCCGCACCTGTCATGCGCAGATCTTAGAGCCGGGGCCCTCCGGGCGCTGTGAGGTGCGCCGGGACGGCTCGATCTTGTCGGTCGCGATCACCTCCGGGGCGCGCCGGACGCCGGACGCCCGGGAGGACAACCGCGAGGACGCCCGGGGCTCACGGATGCGTCATCCGGAGGACGTCCAGGGCCTCGTCCAGCTGCTCCAGCGTGAGATCGCCCCGCTCCACATAGCCGGCGTCCAGCACCACCTCGCGGATCGTCCGCCGCTCCGCCAGCGACCTCTTGGCGACCTTCGCCGCCTCCTCGTAGCCGATGTACTTGTTCAGCGGGGTGACGACGGAGGGGGACGACTCCGCGTACTCACGGGCGCGCTCCACGTTCGCCGTGATGCCGTCGACGGTGCGGTCCGCCAGCAGCCGGGAGACGTTTGCGAGCAGCCGTACGGACTCCAGCAGGTTCCTGGCGATCACCGGCAGCATCACGTTGAGCTCGAAGTTCCCCGCCGCCCCGGCCGTGGCGACGGTCGCGTCGTTGCCCGTGACCTGGGCGGCGACCATCAGGACGGCCTCCGGGATCACCGGATTGACCTTGCCCGGCATGATCGACGAGCCGGGCTGGAGATCGGGCAGATTGATCTCGGCGAGTCCGGTGCGCGGTCCCGAGGCCATCCAGCGCAGATCGTTGGAGATCTTCGTGAGTGAGACGGCGACGGTACGGAGCTGGCCCGAGGTCTCCACGAGCCCGTCGCGCGCGCCCTGCGCCTCGAAGTGGTTCCTGGCCTCGGTCAGCGGCAGCCCGGTCGTACGGGCCACCTCGGCGATGACCGCGGCGGAGAAGCCGGGCGGTGTGTTGATGCCGGTGCCCACCGCCGTGCCGCCCAGGGGCAGCTCGGCCAGGCGCGGGAGGGCCGATTCCAGCCGCTCGATCCCGTACCGGACGGCCGCGGCGTAACCGCCGAACTCCTGGCCCAGTGTCACGGGCGTGGCGTCCATCAGATGCGTACGGCCCGACTTCACGACGTCCGCGAACTCCTCGGCCTTGCGCTCCAGCGAGGCGGCGAGATGGCCGAGGGCCGGGATCAGATCGGCGGTGACAGCGGCGGTCGCGGCGATGTGGATGCTGGAGGGGAACACGTCGTTGGAGCTCTGTGAGGCGTTGACGTGGTCGTTCGGGTGCACCTCGCGGCCCAGGCGCTCGGTGGCGAGGGTGGCGATGACCTCGTTGGCGTTCATGTTGGACGAGGTGCCCGAGCCGGTCTGGAAGACGTCCACCGGGAAGTGCTCGTCCCAGCGGCCCTCCGCGACCTCGGCCGCCGCGCTCCGTACCGCCTCGGCGATGTCCCGGTCCACCACGCCGAGTTCGGCGTTGACGGTGGCGGCGGCGGCCTTGATACGGGCCAGGGCCTCGATATGGGCCCGCTCGATGCGCCGGCCCGAGATGGGGAAGTTCTCCACGGCCCGCTGGGTCTGGGCGCGCCATTTGGCGTCCGCCGGGACCCGGACCTCGCCCATGGAGTCGTGCTCCGTGCGGTAGCCGCCGCCGGTGGGGCCGGTCGGGGTGGGCGTGCCGTTCTGCGTATTCGCGTCGCTCGTCATCGTGGTCGTACCTCCTGAAGAAGTTGAGCAATTGTCTTGTTCGGAGTGTTCCCAACTCCCTTACCCGCCAGTAAAAACCTCTGGTACCACTGAGATCGGGGAGGCCATGCAACGTACGAGACCCACGTTCCGAAGTACCGTCGCCACGCTCGCCGCATTCGCGAGCGTCGTCGGCGGACTTGTCGCGCTTACCCCGGCGGCTCAGGCGTCCGCCCCCGCCGGCGCGCCCGCCGCGGTCCGCGCGTCCACCCCGCTGCCGCCCGCCCTCGAAGCGATCCGCGCAGCCGAGGCCACCCGGCTCTACGGCGACTCCGCGGAGCGCCCGCTCGACCGGCGCAAGACCGGGCTCATCGCGCTCGGCGACAGCGAGATCTCCGGCGAGGGCGTCGGCACCTACGAGCCGGGCACGAACGGACCCGACAACTGGTGCCACCGTTCGCCCGACTCGGCGATCCACCGCACCGGGATCGCCGCCGACGTCACCTACAACGTCTCCTGCTCGGGCGCCTCGACCGTCAACATCCGGGTCGGAGGCACGGCGCAGTTCGCCGACGAACTCGTCCAGAGCGACAGTCTCGCCATCAAGGCGCGCAACACCAGGATCAAGATGGTGGTCCTCGTGGCGGGCGCCAACGACGATCTCCAGTTCGGTCCGGTGATCACCGACTGCGTACTCCGCTGGTTCACCCTCCAGGGGCCCTGCGCCGACAAGTACCGGCCGGGCTGGCAGGCCCGGGTCGACGGACTCGTACCCAAGGTGGAGTCCACCGTGGCCGACCTGCGGGGCGTCATGCGCGGCGCGGGTTACGCCGACGGTGACTACAAGCTCGTCGTGATGGGCTACCCCGGCCCCCTCACCCCCGACTACGGCGACAACCCGAACTTCCCGGGCAAGATCCCCGGTGGCTGCACCGGCCACGACGCGGACGCCGCCTGGGCCCGTGACGGCGCCGTCCCCGCCTTCCAGAGCGGCATGCGGAAGGCCGCCGCGAGCTCGGGCGCGGTGTATCTGGACAACTCGCGGCTCTTCCACGGCCATGAGGTGTGCACGGACGACGACTGGGCGCGCGGTCTGTTCATCGACATCGGCAACCCCTTCCCGCCGAACGAGAATTCGGTCCGCCAGTCCTTCCACCCGAACGCCGCCGGGCATGTCGCGTTCGCGTCGTGCCTGACCCAGCTGTACAACTCGGGCCTGAGCGAGGCGAGTTGCGCCGATCCGGCGAGCACGGGACAGCCGGTGCTCCAGCCGGGCGGCTGGGACGACGTTTTTCAGCCACTCAGGAACGAGGGGACGGGCACCTGCGTCGACGTCAACGCGTCGAAGACCCGCAACGGCTCCAAGGTCACCGGCCACGGCTGCGGCGACGGCCGTAACCAGGGCTGGTGGTACGACACCGGAGCGGGCGCCGGCGCCCGGTCGCTGCACAGCGAGCTGAGCCACGACCGCTGCCTCGACGTCCCGTCCGGCACGTACCGCGCGGGCACCGCGGTCACCCTCTGGGACTGCCACGGCGGCGCGAACCAGAAGTTCGTACGCGAGGCGGGCACCGTCCGCCCGGCATCGGCGGACACGCTCTGCCTGACCCTGGCCTCGGCGCGGGACCCGCTCCGGCTCCAGAACTGCGACGGATCGGCGAACCAGCGCTTCGTCTGATCCCGGCGCGAGGAACCCCCCCCCAGCGGGACGGATCCGCCGGGGGCTTCGTCATATGGCCGGGGTGTGGCCGGGTGTGGCCGGGGTCCGCCGCCTACGCGAGGCCCGGCCCCCGCACCGGGATGCTGGTGAACGTCGGCGCCGGGGCGGGCTCGGTGAAGAAGTCGTTGCCCTTGTCGTCCACGACGATGAACGCGGGGAAGTCCTCCACCTCGATCTTCCACACCGCCTCCATGCCCAGCTCCTCGTACTCCAGGACTTCGACCTTCCGGATGCAGTCCCGCGCGAGCCGCGCCGCCGGGCCGCCGATGGAACCGAGGTAGAAACCGCCGTGCGAGCCGCAGGCGTCGGTCACCTGCTTCGAGCGGTTGCCCTTGGCGAGCATGACCTTCGAGCCGCCCGCCGCCTGGAACTGCTCCACGTAGCTGTCCATCCGCCCCGCAGTCGTCGGACCGAACGACCCGGACGCGTACCCTTCGGGCGTCTTGGCCGGCCCCGCGTAGTAGACCGGGTGGTCCTTCAGGTACCGCGGCATCTCCTCGCCCGCGTCCAGCCGCTCCTTGATCTTGGCGTGCGCGATGTCGCGCGCCACGACCAGCGTTCCGGTCAGCGAGAGCCGGGTCTTGACGGGGTGCCTGGTCAGCTCGGCCAGGATGTCGTCCATCGGCCTGCCGAGGTCGATCCGTACGACGTCGCTCTCGTCGCTCCGGTCCAGATGCTCGTCGGTCGTCTCGGGCAGGAAGCGCGCCGGGTCGGTCTCCAACTGCTCCAGGAAGACACCCTCCGCGGTGATCTTCGCGACCGCCTGGCGGTCCGCCGAGCAGGACACGGCGATCGCGACCGGCAGTGAGGCGCCGTGCCGGGGGAGCCGTACGACCCGCACGTCGTGGCAGAAGTATTTGCCGCCGAACTGGGCGCCGATGCCGATCTTCTGCGTCAGCTCGAAGACCTTCTCCTCCAGCTCCTTGTCACGGAAGCCGTGGCCGGCGGGGGAGCCCTCGGCGGGCAGCTCGTCCAGGTAGTGCGCGGAGGCGTACTTCGCGGTCTTGAGCGCGAACTCGGCGGACGTGCCGCCGACGACGATCGCGAGGTGGTACGGCGGGCAGGCGGCCGTACCGAGGGAACGGATCTTCTCCTCCAGGAACTTCATCATGGAGGACTCGTTCAGGACGGCCTTCGTCTCCTGGTAGAGGAACGACTTGTTCGCCGAGCCGCCGCCCTTGGCCATGAAGAGGAACTTGTAGGCGCCGCCGTCGGTCGCGTACAGCTCGATCTGCGCGGGCAGGTTCGAGCCGGTGTTCTTCTCCTCCCACATGGTCAGCGGCGCCATCTGCGAGTAGCGCAGGTTGAGTTTGGTGTACGCGTCGTAGACGCCGTGCGACAGGGCGGCCTCGTCGCCGCCCTCCGTCAGGACGTTCTGTCCGCGCTTGCCCATCACGATCGCGGTGCCGGTGTCCTGGCACATGGGGAGGACACCGGCCGCGGCGATGTTGGCGTTCTTGAGGAGGTCGAGCGCCACGAACTTGTCGTTGGACGAGGCGTCCGGGTCGTCGACGATCCTGCGCAGCTGGGCGAGGTGGGCCGGGCGCAGATAGTGCGAGATGTCGTGCATCGCCTCGGCGGCCAGGGTGCGCAGCGCCTCGGGGGCGACCTTGAGGAACGTACGGCCGTCGGCCTCGAAGGTGGAGACGCCGTCGGCGGTCACCAGGCGGTACGGCGTGGTGTCCTCTCCAAGAGGGAGCAGATCGGAGTACGTAAACTCTGGCATTTCGGCCATTCCTCACTCGGCAGGCGGCGGCTGACCTTCGTCGGGCAGCGCGCCTCTCAGCGTAAGTCGTGGCGCGCGGGCGGACGGGGTGAGGTGAGACTCAGTAGGAGGTGGGGGTGTGGGTACGGGGGCGGGGGGTCCGTTCGGGCGGGTGGCCGGGCCGGCTCGGGGAAGCTCGGCCGCGTCGCCCCTAGTCGCGATCTATCGCGTTTCGCTACTCTGGTGCGGTGGACCTCGAAAAGCACTCCCAGAAGCCGGTCGCGCCGGCGGAGCCCGACTCCGGCATCCGGGCCTCCGACGCCGACCGAGACCGGATCGCCGACATCCTCAGGGAAGCCCTCGCGCTCGGTCGCCTGGATGCCGAGGAGCACTCCGAGCGGATCGACGCCGTCTACCGCGCCAAGACGATGGGTGAACTGGAGCCGCTGGTCAAGGACTTGCCGGCCACCCCCACCACCGCGCGACCGGCGGCGTCCCCACACACGTACGGCCCGGACGACGACACCGAGCCCGCCGAGAACATGGTCGCGATCTTCAGCAGCTCGACCCGCAAAGGCCGTTGGCGCGTGGGTCGCCGTACGAACGCCTTCGCGCTCTTCGGCAACATCGAGATCGATCTGACCGAGGCGATCTTCGGCCAGCGGACGACCGTGATCAACGCGACCGCCATCTTCGGCTCCGTCGAGGTACGGGTCCCGGAGAACATCTCCCTGCGCGGCGGTGGCACCGGCATCTTCGGCAACTTCGAGGTCAGCACGTTGGAGGGCACCCAGCCGGATGCCCCGGTCGTGGTCGTCAACGGCTACTCGGTATTCGCCAGCATCGAAGCCAGGCCGAAGCGCGGGAAGTTCATCGCGGACCTCAACAGGCGGCTGCGCAAGCACCTGGGCCACTGACCCGCGGACGCGGGCGCCACGCGGCCGTTGATCGATTCCGGTTCCGGTTCCGATTCCGGTCGAGGTGCCGCCGGGGGAGCTTTCAGCCAGGCGGGGCGCGGGTGTTCGGCGTTCCGGACGTGATTCCGCACCTCGCATCTCAGTGCCACTCAGTGCTTAGGCGCGCGCACAGCGGGTAGGGACTGCTGCATCGTCTCTCGCTCGCGAAGCCGTCGTCAGGAGTGGACCGTGCTGCCAATGCCGCATCAGCCCCTGCAGGTCGCCGCCGTACCGCCTCAGCGGAGTCCCGCTCGGGAGGATCAGGCCGGACCCTGGCACACAGAGGCGGTGTGCCGCCGGGACGAAGCCGGATTGTTCTTCGCCCCGTCCAAGGAGCCGACGGCCGCGAGGCTGGCGCGTGAGGAGGCCGCGAAGCGGGTCTGCGCCCGCTGCCCGGTGATGGTCGACTGCCGGGAACACGCACTGCTCCAGCCCGAGCCGTACGGGGTGTGGGGCGGTCTGACCGCCGCCGAGCGCCGTGTGGTCCTGGCGCGCCGCAGGCGCCGTGAGGTGGAGCTGCGGAACGCGGCGTCGGCCGCGGGCCGGATCGCCGCGGCGGGCTGACCGCCCGTCCCACCCGATCAGTTGTGACCGGGGCACCCCTGCCGTACATGGAGGGGCGCCCCGGTTTCACGCGTGCCGCCAGTTCGCGCGTACCGCTACTTCGCGCGGTCGAAGTCGATCGTGCTGTAGGCGCGCAGTTTCGACAGCCGGTGCGTCGAGTCGATCTGCCGGATCGTGCCGGACTTCGAGCGCGTGACCATGGACTGGGTGGTCGCGGTCTCCGAGCGGTACCGCACCCCGCGCAGCAACTCGCCGTCCGTGATGCCCGTCGCGACGAAGAACACGTTGTCGCCACCGACCAGGTCGTCCGTCGACAGCACCCGGTCCAGATCGTGTCCGGCGTCCAGCGCCCGCTGCCGCTCGGCGGCGTCCTTCGGCCAGAGCTTGCCCTGGATGGTGCCGCCCAGGCACTTGATCGCGCACGCCGAGATGATGCCCTCGGGGGTGCCGCCGATGCCCATCAGCAGGTCGACGCCCGTGCCGTCGCGTACGGCCATGATCGAGCCGGCCACGTCGCCGTCCGAGATGAACTTGATCCGCGCCCCCGTCTCGCGGATCTCCTTGACGATGCCGTCGTGGCGGGGGCGGTCGAGGATGACCACCGTGACGTCCTCGGGAGCCGAGTTCTTGGCCTTGGCGACACGGCGGATGTTGACCGAGACGGGTGCGTTGATGTCGACGAAGTCGGCGGCCTCGGGTCCGGTCACCAGCTTGTCCATGTAGAAGACGGCCGACGGGTCGAACATCGTGCCGCGGTCGGCCGCCGCGAGCACGGCGATGGCGTTGGGCATGCCCTTGGCGTTGAGCGTGGTGCCGTCGATCGGGTCCACGGCGATGTCGACCTCGGCACCGGTGCCGTCGCCGACCCGCTCGCCGTTGAACAGCATCGGGGCTTCGTCCTTCTCGCCCTCGCCGATGACGACGACGCCGTTCATCGACACGGTCGAGACGAGGGTGCGCATGGCGTTCACGGCCGCGCCGTCCGCGCCGATCTTGTCGCCTCGGCCCACCCAGCGGCCGGCCGCCATGGCGGCGGCCTCGGTGACCCGTACGAGTTCGAGGGCGAGGTTGCGGTCGGGGGCCTCCGGAGAGACCTCCAGCGGAGGCGGGAGTTGATGCTCGGTCATCGGAACGCACCTTTCTGTACGGCGACGGCCGGAATGAGGGTGATGCGACTCTATCGGTACGTCGACAAAATGAGCAGAGGGGCCCACGTATGAGCGTGAACCCTTGATGCGACTATGGGGAGGTGGCAGGTATGCGAGGCAAACAGTCGGTACGGGACATGTTCCTGTCGATGGGCGTCATCGTCGCCGTCGCCGGGGTCATCTACATCGCCAACCCGCACGACGAGGACGCGGACCCTCTCAAAGCGGTCGACTACCGGGTCGAGTTGACGACGGCGCAGCGCGCGGCACCCTATCCGGTGATGGCCCCGGAGGGCCTTCCCCAGACATGGAAGCCGACGTCCGTGTCGTACGCGCGACAGGAAGGCAACTCCTGGCACCTCGGTTTCCAGGATCCCGACCGTGAGTACGTGGCTGTGGAGCAGTCGACGGAGCCGGCGGCCAAGTACATCGCCAAGGTCACGCACGACGCCGAGGACACCGGGAAGACCGCGCGGGTGGACGGCGAGACGTGGCAGCGGTGGGAGGGCTCCAAATACGACGCCCTGGTGCGCACCGGGGACGGGGCGACGACGGTCGTGACGGGCACGGCGCCGTACGAACGGCTGGTCGAGATGGCGGAGGCGCTGGAGCCGGGCATCCCGGGCAGCGGGTCCTGAGCCGGCCCTGAGCCGGGCCTGAGCGTCCCGCGCACCTCGCTCCTCGGCCCCCGTCGACGAGCGTGCGATCAGGCGTCGGGCTCGCGGTCGGGGGCCCCCGCCGGAGCCGGGTCCGACAGCGAGGCGTCCAGGCGGGCGCGCGCGCCGTCCAGCCAGCGGCGGCAGACCTTGGCCAGCTCCTCGCCCCGCTCCCACAGGGCCAGCGACTCCTCCAGGGTCGTACCGCCGGTCTCCAGGCGCCGTACGACGTCGATCAGCTCGTCCCGTGCCTGCTCGTAGCCGAGCGCGTCCGCGCCCCCGGCGGCCGCTGCTGTCCCGCTGTCCTTCTTGGCCATGTGATCCACCCTATGTGCGGTCTACGACAACGACCTACGTGAAGAAACGCCTGCGCGAGGACCGGCCGCCCCCGCGCCCTGCCGCGTGCCCGCGGCTCATTCGGTGACCCGCACCGTGAACTCGCCCTCCGCGACCCTCGCCCGCAGCTCCTGGTCCGCCGAGACCTCCGAGGGAGAGCGGACGACTGCCCCGTCCGGCCGCTGGAGCACCGCGTATCCCCGCTCCAGCGTCGCCGCCGGCGACAGCGAGACCACGCGCGCCCGGGTGTGCGACAGCTCCGAGTCCGCGCGGTCCAGCAGATGCCGCAGCACCCGCCGGCTGCGGTCGGCCAGCGCCTCGATCTCGCTCCCGCGCTCGTCCACCATCCGGTGCGGCCGCTCCATCACCGGCCGGGCCAGCGCGTGCGCGAGCCCGCGCTCCTCCCGGTCGAGCAGCCCCTGCACCGTCCGCAGCGCCCGGTCGCGCAGCGCCTGCACCCGGTCCAGCTCCTCGCCGACGTCCGGCACGACCTTCTTCGCCGCGTCCGTGGGCGTCGACGCCCGTACGTCGGCGACGAGGTCCAGCAGCGGTGAGTCGGGCTCATGGCCGATCGCCGACACGACGGGCGTACGGCAGGCGGCCACCGCCCGTACCAACTGCTCGTCCGAGAACGGCAGCAGATCCTCCACGCTGCCACCGCCCCTCGCGACGACGATCACATCGACCCCGGGCAGATCGTCCAGCTCCTTGACCGCATCGACGACCTGACTCACCGCGTTCACGCCCTGCACGGCGGTGTTGCGCACCTCGAAGCGGACGGCGGGCCAGCGCCGACGCGCGTTCTCCAGGACGTCCCGCTCGGCCGCCGACGCCCGCCCGCAGACGAGCCCGATCAGCTGGGGCAGAAAGGGCAGTGGGCGCTTGCGATCGGCGGCGAACAGGCCCTCCGCGCCCAGGGACTTCTTCAACTGCTCCAGTCTGACGAGCAGTTCGCCGATGCCGACCGGCTTTATCTCCGTGGCCCGCAGCGACAGCTGCCCCCTCGGCGCGTACCACTCCGGCTTCGCGTGCACCACGACCCGCGCGCCCTCGGACACGACGTCGGCGATCGCGTCGAAGACCTGGCGGTAACAGGTGACGCTCACCGAGATGTCGTACGACGGGTCACGCAACGTCAGGAACACGACCCCGGCACCGGGCCGACGGGAGAGCTGGGTGATCTGCCCCTCGACCCAGATGGCGCCGAGCCGGTCGATCCAGCCGCCGATGAGCCGCGACACCTCCCCGACGGGCAGCGGGGTGTCCGCGGACGTGTTGAGAGCCATGTCGTCGAGCGTATCGGCCGCCTCCGACAACGCGGCCCACGCCGGGAGCGGGTGGGACCGGTCGGGGGCCGGCCCGCCCCCGTCCCTACGGGACGTACGGGGCGTACGCGAGACGGGTGGCCGGAGCCTACGGAACCGCCGGATCCTTCGGCGCGACCCTGCCGTAACGCCACTGGACCGCGAGCACCACCAGTCCGACCGCCAGCCAGATCGCGCCCACCACCTGCGCCGTCCCCGCCGCCTCCACGATCACCGCGACCAGCACGGCCGCGCCGACCACCGGCAGCACCACATGCGCCATGATCCGCGGCCGGCCCTCCATGCGCCGTACCGCGAACCACCCGACCACCGACGCGTGCAGCAGGATGAACGCCGTCAGCGCCCCGATGTCGACCACCGACACCAGATGGTCGAGCCCGTCGTCGGCCCTCGCCGCCCACACGGCGGCGACGAGGGTCACCACCGCCGCGAGCAGGAGCGCCACGCGCGGTGTCCCCGCGTCCGTACGGGACAGCAGCCGCGGCAGCCGCCGTTCCCGTCCCATCGCGAAGAGCAGCCGCCCGGCGGCGGCCTGGCCCGCCAGCGCGGCGAACGCGGCGCCGATCGCCTTGCTCACCGCGACCAGGTCGTGCAGCCACGTTCCTACGGAGGCGTCCACGGCGTCGTAGAAGGCCGACCCCTGCTTGACCGGGTCGGCGGCCAGCTCCGCCGAACTGAGCGGTTCGAGGAGGGCCACGAGATACGTCTGCGCGATGAACAGCACACCGGCGAGCACCAGACAGAACAGCACCGCCCGCGCCACCTTCCGCGAGCCGCCCGTCACCTCCTCGGCGAACGAGGCGATCGCGTCGAAGCCCAGATACGACAGCACGGCGACCGACACCGCGCCGAGGACCGCCGTCATGGAGAAGCTCAGATCGCCGGTGAAAGGGGACAGCCAGCCGCGCGTCGCCCCGTCCCGTACGAGCACCACGATCGCCGATACCACGAACACCATCAGCACCACGATCTCCATGGCGAGCACGAAGAAGCCGACACGCGCGGCGGCCCGTACACCCCAGAGATTGAGCAGCGTGGTGATCACGACGGCGATCCCGGTCCAGATCCACCGGTCTACGGAGGGCACCAGCGCTTCCATCGCGATGCCCGCGAAGAGATACGCGACGGCCGGGATCAGCAGATAGTCGAGCATCGCCATCCATCCGGCGATGAACCCGGGCCCCTCGCCCAGCCCCTTGCGCGCGTACGCGAAGACCGAGCCCGCCTGCGGGGCGACCCGGATCATCTGCGCGTAACTGAAGGCCGTGAACGCCATCGCGATGGTGGCGCAGACATAGACCAGCGCCACGGCCCCGTGCGACTTGGCGTCGAGCGTGCCGTAGATGCCGACGGGCGCCATGGGTGCGATGAACAGGAGCCCGTAGACGACGAGATCGCGGAATCCGAGAGTCCGCCGCAGCCCGCCGTCTTCGCCGGAGCCTTCCCCCGGGCTTTCCCCCGGGCCTTCGCCCGCGCCGCCGCCCGTCCCTCTGTGCCCGCCCGTGCCCCCGCCGCCGTGCGCGCCCACGTGCACGCCCGTGGGTACGTCCGAACTCAGGTCCGGTCCCGGATCCAGGTCGAAGCCGCCGACACGGTCGCCCGTACGCGGGTCCGAACCGCCCGGAACGTCCGTACCGTCCGCATCCCCCGTACCGCTGTCGGCCATCGCGTCCCTCCGTCGATCACGTAGGCCCAGTCTCGGCCCGACAGGTGATCTTCCGCCTCTTCTGGACGGCCTTACGATGGTGGGCATGACTGCTACGCCCAGCCCGTCGCCCGCCGCCGCCCCGAGTGGAGACGCCGCGCGCCGCGCCGGCAAACGCGTCCTGCTCGCCGCGCCCCGTGGTTACTGCGCGGGCGTCGACCGCGCCGTGATCGCCGTGGAGAAAGCTCTGGAGCAGTACGGGGCGCCGATCTATGTCCGCCACGAAATCGTCCACAACAAGTATGTCGTGCAGACCCTTGAGAGGAAGGGCGCGATTTTCGTCGAGGAGACGGCGGAGGTCCCCGAGGGATCGATCGTCATGTTCTCCGCGCACGGCGTGGCCCCCGTCGTCCACGACGAGGCGGCCGAGCGCAGGCTCGCGACCATCGACGCGACCTGCCCCCTGGTCACCAAGGTCCACAAGGAAGCCGTCCGCTTCGCCGCCGAGGACTACGACATCCTGCTGATCGGCCATGACGGCCATGAAGAGGTCATCGGCACCTCCGGCGAGGCCCCCGACCACATCACGCTGGTCGACGGACCCGACGACGTCGCCAACGTCGAGGTGCGCGACGAGTCCAAGGTCGTCTGGCTCTCGCAGACAACGCTCTCCGTGGACGAGACGATGGAGACGGTCGACAAGCTCAAGGAGAAGTTCCCGCTGCTCATCGCTCCGCCGAGCGACGACATCTGTTACGCGACGCAGAACCGGCAGATCGCCGTCAAGCAGATGGGCGCCGACGCGGATCTGGTCATCGTCGTCGGCTCGAAGAACTCCTCCAACTCCGTACGGCTCGTCGAGGTCGCCCTCGGCGCGGGCTCGCGCGACGCGCATCTGGTGGACTCGGCCGACGAGATCGACGAGGCATGGCTGGAGGGCGTCAGCACGGTCGGGGTCACCTCGGGCGCGTCCGTCCCCGAGATCCTGGTCGAGGGTGTCCTGGAATGGCTCACGAAGTACGGCTTCGAGGACGTCGAGATCGTCAAGGCGGCCGAGGAGTCGATCGTCTTCTCGCTCCCGAAGGAACTCCGCCGTGACCTGCGTGCGGAGGCCGCACACCTGGCCGAGAAGTAGAGAGGCCTGGTCATCTCCCCGTAACGTTGCGTCCATGAACGTCTTCGGAGTGGACATCGGCGGCTCTGGCATCAAAGGCGCGCCCGTGGACCTGGAGCGCGGCGATCTGGCGGAGCCGCGCCACAAAGTGCTCACCCCCCAGCCGGCCACGCCCGACGAGGTGGCCGACCGCGTCGTCGAGGTGGTCGAGCACTTCAACTGGTCCGGCCCTGTGGGCGTCACCTTCCCGGGGGTGGTCACCGGCTCGGTGATCCGTACAGCGGCGAATGTCGACAAGCGCTGGATCGACACGGATGCCGGCAGCCTGCTCGGCGACCGGCTGAGCCTGCCCGTCACGATCCTCAACGACGGGGACGCGGCGGGGGTGGCCGAGATGACCTTCGGCGCGGGCAAGGGCCGTCAGGGCACCGTCTTCCTGCTGACCTTCGGCACGGGGATCGGCAGCGCGCTCTTCATCGACGGCAAGCTCGTCCCGAACACCGAGCTGGGTCATCTGGAGCTGAACGGCCACGACGCGGAGAAGCACGCGTCGACGAAGGCCAAGGAGGACCACGACCTCAGCTGGCACCACTGGGCGCACCGGGTGCAGAAGTATCTGGCGCACCTGGAGATGCTGTTCTCGCCGGAACTGTTCATCATCGGCGGCGGGGTCAGCCGCAAGGCGGACCGGTTCATTCCGCTCATCGAGGGCGTCAAGGCGGAGATCGTTCCGGC
This sequence comes from Streptomyces sp. NPDC051217, assembly GCF_044455465.1. NCBI lineage: Bacteria > Bacillati > Actinomycetota > Actinomycetes > Kitasatosporales > Streptomycetaceae > Streptomyces > Streptomyces sp. NPDC051217. The sequence goes on along the minus strand of NZ_JBITEV010000006.1, from coordinate 396,796 downwards.
GCAGCTTCAGAACAACGCGGGCATCGTGGGAGCGGCGATGACGGCCGCGGAGCAGTAGCCGGGCGGCTGATCAGCCTCGGCGGGCGACGGCGGTGCCCGCCTTCACACCTGTCCTCGTCCCCGGGTCGCTGCTGCGCGTGGCCAGGTCGCGTGCGCGCTGTCGGCGGCCCATCTGACGCACCTTCCGTACGGAGGCGATGAGCCCGGCGACGAGCGTGCCGCCGTACAGCCAGCCCGCCTGCACGGCGAGCGCGGTGACGACGGCCATCGTCTGCCCGCCGAAACCGCTCGTCCCGCCGGAGATCGGGAGGGTGCCGAAGGCGAAGGCGATCGGCACGCTGATCGGGGCGGTCACGAGATCGGCGGTCCGTACCCAGAGCGCGGTCAAGGCACTGACCGGCAGGAACAGCACCCCGTACACCAGGGGCTCACCGTCGAACAGCAGCTCGTCCAGGCATCCGATCGCGAACATCGTGGCGGCGGCGAAGAGTCCCGCGCCGAGCCCGGTGAGCCGGGGATTCGGGAGTCTGCGCAAGGTGAGCACGACAGGCGGCACCCGGCGCGTGGTCGGCGCGGGAACCCGGTAGACGGCGCCGGCCTCGGCACCGGCGCCTCGCGGACGGAGAGGGCTCTGCGGCGGCCTCGGCCGGCGCTGGGGGGGACGTGTCCTGTGCTGCTCCACCGGAACAACCTAGGTCGCATGGGTGTCGGATTCAGGCGATGGACACGCCCTTTGGGCGACCTTGGCGTTGCGTTCGACGGACGCTGGGCGTGTCGCACCGCCGGATGCCGCCATCTGCCGTACGGGCTGCCGTCCGTCGCCGGGGCGGCCCGCCCGTAAACTGGGGGATCGGCCCCCATCCGGGCGGTCTCCCCGGCCGTACAGGCTCTGCCAGTCCTCACTCCAGGAAGTCGCCAACGTGTCGCTCACGATCGGAATCGTCGGTCTGCCGAATGTCGGCAAGTCGACCCTGTTCAACGCCCTGACCAAGAACGACGTGCTGGCGGCCAACTACCCGTTCGCCACGATCGAGCCCAACGTCGGCGTCGTCGGCGTCCCCGACCCGCGCCTGGCCGTCCTCGCCAAGATCTTCGACTCGCAGAAGATCCTCCCCGCGACGGTCGACTTCGTCGACATCGCGGGCATCGTGCGCGGCGCGTCGGAGGGCGAGGGCCTGGGCAACAAGTTCCTCGCGAACATCCGCGAGTCCGACGCGATCTGTCAGGTCATCAGGGCCTTCAAGGACGAGAACGTCGTGCACGTCGACGGCAAGGTCTCGCCGAAGGACGACATCGAGACGATCAACACCGAGCTGATCCTCGCCGACCTCCAGTCGGTCGAGAAGGCCGTGCCGAGGCTGACGAAGGAGTCCCGCCTCCAGAAGGAGAAGGTCGCCGTCCTGGCGGCGGTCGAGGAGGCCCAGAAGATCCTCGAAGCCGGCACGACGCTCTTCGCCGCGGGCATCTCGGCGGACACGGAGAAGGGCAGACTCCTCCACGAGATGCACCTGCTCACCACGAAGCCCTTCCTGTACGTCTTCAACGTCGACGAGGACGAACTGGTCGACGAGGACTTCAAGAACGAACAGCGCGCACTCGTCGCCCCGGCCGAGGCGATCTTCCTGAACGCCAAGATCGAGTCCGAACTGATCGAACTGGACGACGACGAAGCCCTGGAACTGCTCCAGTCCATGGGCCAGGACGAACCGGGCCTCGCCACCCTCGGCCGCGTCGGCTTCGCGACCCTGGGCCTCCAGACGTACCTGACGGCGGGCCCGAAGGAGACCCGCGCCTGGACGATCAAGAAGGGCGCGACGGCCCCCGAAGCGGCGGGCGTGATCCACACCGACTTCCAGAAGGGCTTCATCAAGGCGGAGATCATCTCCTTCGCCGACCTGGTGGAGGCAGGCTCGGTCACGGAGTCCCGCGCCAAGGGCAGGGCCCGCATGGAGGGCAAGGACTACGTGATGCAGGACGGCGACGTGGTGGAGTTCCGCTTCAGTTCCTGAACTCCACCACGTCGATGAAATGGTGGAGTTAAAGCGAAAAATACAAGTGACTGTGGTGAGGCTGGGGCGGGATTCGTCCCGGCCTCATCTGGTGTCGGGGGGACCATCGCTATGGGCGTTGGTGCCGAGCGCTTGATCATGCGGAGCCGAAGGCCCGGCTTGCCGGAAGAACTTCTGGTTCGTTGAAGGGGTTAGGGACGAGTATTGCGATCGCGAGGCGCACTTCGAGCGCAGCGCACCACGAACGGGGTTCGCTGACCAGCGAGCTGCGGGCGGCCGACCAGGTCGCTGTGGTGGAGGTGCTGGGCAGGCTGGAGTTCAGGACTCCGGAGACCGTCGCTGTATGTTGTGGCGGTTGGAGTTGGCGATGGTGAACTGCCGCACCGGCCCGAAGTGGGCCTCGATCGGGTTGGCCCCCAACGCGTAAGTGCCCCTTTCGGGCAACCGGCGAAATGTTCTGATCAGCGGCGATATCCGCCCGTACAAGATCTTTTCCCGCGAAGCGAACGATCTTTTCCCACCGCGCTGGTCACCGAGAGCCTCACCCAAGTGTCGCGCCAGGCGCAGCCAGGGCAGAGCGGCGACCACAGGCCAGACTTACAGGCACATACAGTCGGATCACGTTCCGCCTCTTCCTCGTCACCCTATGCGATGGCTACGGTGGCATCCGCAACTTGAGCACGTCTGTCAGTGCTGATGAGCAGGGGGCTGCATGAAACGGCTGTGGGTCAGGCACGTCAGGGAGGCGCTGCACACGGGCTTCGCGGAACACATCGACATGAGTGACTACGCAAAAGCCAGCAACTCAGTCCGCGAAAAGTCCTTCTTGAGTCGAGCCTTAGCGGCTCTCGCCGTACAGAGGTTCACCGAACTGTCCGCCGCCGAGGCAGCGGCCACGGTGGTCGACGGAACAGGCGACAACGGAATCGATGCCATCGCAATCGATCCTCTGCAGCGAAGGGTGATCCTGGTCCAGTCAAAGTGGGACGGTTCCGGAGACGGCAGCCTCGGGTTGGCCGATTCCCGGAATTTCACGGCCGGGTTCAGGGATCTCCTGGACACGAAGTTCGACCGGTTCAACACGCGGCTACGTGCCCAAGAGGAGAAGATCACACAGGCACTTGACGACGTCGACGTGACCTTCATCCTCGTAGTGGCGACCACCGGCCGAACCGAATTGGCCGCACCCTCCTCCGCGGTGTTCAGCGATCTCCTCGATGAAATGAACGAGTCACAGCAAGTTGTATCCATGGAGACCCTGGGGCTGAGCGACTTCCATTCCTTCATATCCGAAGGATTGGGAGGTTCACGAATCGACTTCAACGTGCAGCTTGAGAACTGGGGTACGGTAAGCGAGCCGTATGAGGCATACTACGGCGTGGTGACCGCTTCAAGTGTTGCGAACTGGTATGAGCATTTCGGGGATCGCCTTTTCTCCCAGAACATCAGGAAAGCCCTGGGCAACACCAGCGTCAATGAGGCAGTCACGCACACGATCCTCAAGGATCCACAGCATTTCTGGTACTTCAATAATGGTGTGACAGCACTGTGTGAGAGCGTAAAGAAGACTGCACGGGGTGCCGCCAGTCGCACTTTCGGTGATTTCTCGCTCACAGGTGTGAGTATCGTCAACGGCGCCCAGACGGTGGCCAGCATTCATCAAGCAGCGCATAAGGGCGAAGCCGGCTTGGATGAAGCCATGGTGTGGGTGCGCTTTATCAGCCTTGAAGGCTGTCCAGAGGGTTTTGCGACAGCAGTGACCAGGGCGACGAACACACAGAACACTGTGGAGACCCGGGATTTTGTCTCGCTGGACCCGGAGCAAGGCCGCCTGTGCACGGAACTGGTTCTCTCGCTCAAAAAGACATATTCGATCAAGCGCGGGGAACCGGTGCCGAGTCCCGAACATGGCTGCACGGTGGTCGACGCCACAGTTGCTCTGGCGTGTGCCAACAGGGAGCCCAGTTTTGCGGTCATGGTGAAGAGCCGGATGGGAAGTCTTTGGGAGTCCACAGAAAAGCCCCCGTACCGTACGCTCTCAATCCGACGGTAGGGCCATATCGGGTATGGCGCTGCGTTGAAGTCATGCGGGAAGTTGACGCCACATTGACGCGCTTGAAGACTCAGCTCGATGGGCGCCCGCGGTCCATCTGCCTCCAGGGGAATCGACTGGTTCTTCATCTGGTTTTCCGGGAACTCGATCTGCAGCGCATCGAGGATCCGGAGTACGATTGGTCATCGGAACTGAAACATGTTCCCGGACTGACCGAGCAGAGCCTGACGTCGCTCACCAGGAGTATCAATGATTCATATTCGACAAATTATCTGACCAGTCTCTTCAAAAATATTACAAAGTGCCGTGACCTGGTCCAGAAAGTTCGTTCCGGAAACGAAGAAAGCAATAAGGGAGTTGACGGGCAGTGACCCGATTCGGGCAGTCCGCACCCGGCACTGCTGGACGCTTCTCGAATGACCCGTCTGCGTGAGTCAGTCCAGCGCGATCTCACCATCCGGAAGCCATCCGCCCCAGTAGCCGTCCATCACATCGAGCCCGGTACGGATACGACGAGCACTGCGAGTTCCCCCTCGCCATGCACGGGCCCCTGCCCGTCACGATTCTGTTCTCCTTCTGCAGGAGACGATCAACAGGTGGTTCGATGGCAGCCCGACAGTGGATGACCGACAGCTTGTCTCCCTCACAGCCGTGATGGTCCTGTTGGTGACGCCCATCATGATGCGCCGGCGTGGCGAGGATCCGGCCCTCTTGTGCGGCCTGAGGTCCGCCCGTTTGCCTGGCGGGACTCAGGAGCGTGGTTTGTGGGCCGATCCGCTGCGGGTCGCGGCTGCTGCGCGAGTGTCGGCTCGTTTGTGGCGGTCGGGGCCGTCGCCGGCATACGTGGCTGCATCGATCAGCGACCTGCGGACGATCTCCTACCAGGACTCGCGGTGGCGATTGGACGTCATGGACTGGGCCTATGGCACCGCGCTGCGTCCCAACCCATATGTGGATGAGCTCGTGCGCCAAGGGGTGATCGTCATCGGCAGGTCCGCCATCCGTGAGGCAGAGTCAGCTGCCACGGCCCTGGCGCGCGCCGGCGACCGACGAACGCTACGCGCTGATCGTTCGGATCTGACCGCCCGGTCCGGCTTCTGCGGTTCGTCAGCGCCCCACGGCACTGCGGTCGGCTGGCCCTTCCGCCTCGTGCGGATGGACGACCTGGCGGAGGATAGGGGCCAGGGCGACGGGTGGCCTGCCTCCGACCTCCACGCGGCAATCAACTACACCCTCTTCATCGATGGACGAAGGGTAGGACCCAGCGACCCGGGTGAGTCCGTGCGGCAGGACGACACCCGGAAGGTCTCGTTCAGAACGGTGTGCTCGCTGGCGCAATACGGAACTGATGTTCCCCAGGCTGCCACCTGCTGACTCGGCCCGATTTTGGTAGCACCGTGAGCGCGAAAAGCGTCCGCGCGAATGACTACGCGCCGTCTGCCCCATCGCCCAAGAGGCACGCCACCCGGGTTGACTGGGTGTCGAGGGCGCCAGGCACACTTGGGCTGGTCGCATTCCAGCCACAAGAGGGATTGGCCATGATCACGCTGACGAAGGAAGACGGTCCCGCCGATCTGAACGGGGTGACCCATCTGTCCATAGGGGTTTCCTGGGATCCGACCGTGGGGAGCAGCGGGGGAATCCTGGGCAAGCTCCGCCAGAAGGCCGGTACCGATCTTGACCTGATCGCGATCGCGGTGCAGGGCTCGGATCCGGTGCGTCTGGCTGGGCTGGATTCTCTGGACCCGCTGGGGAACGGTTCGCTGGTACACAGCGGGGACAATCAGACGGGGCGTGGGGACGGTGACGACGAAACGGTGACCGTAGAGTTTTCCGGCGTCCCGACCAACATCACGTCGATTGTCTTCATCGCCGCCGCTTACAAGAAGCGCAGCTCCTTCCAGAACGCACGGAACATCAGCTTCAAGGTGTACGACGCGACGGGCGGAAGCATTCAGCAGGTCGCCGACATCTGGCCGAGCCTGCTCAGTAACGACAACGGTTGCGTCGTGGCCAAGGCGGTTCGGGAGGGTGCGGGCTGGAAGCTGCAGGTGATCAACGAGACAGGAAAAATCAAGCAGGGGGACGAGCAGGCCCTGATGCGTTTCGCCGTCAGTAAGTAATTCGAGTTCTTAAGGCGGTCTGGCCGATCATCCATCCGGGTAGCCGCTGCCGATGGCGCGCCGTCTGTGGCTATGGTGCGTCGTCGGGTCGGCCGGACTGGATCTCCGGCCGGCCTCCAATTCGCCGCGTCGCGTCGTAGCGTGAGTGCGGCTCCAGGTCGGGCCGCTGGGGTCTCCAACTCATCAAGCGAGCCTCGTAGCGTTGCTTGGTCGGCCCAGTAGTCGCGGGCGTTCAACCGCCGCCGGTTGACAGCCATCGCGGCATCGCTGGCTGCCTCAACGTAGGCGCCGTCCCGATCCACGCGAGGCCACGTCAACCGTCGCCAGACTCCGTCTCGCTGCTACACCGGCCGGACAGCTCAGCGAAGGTCGCCCTCCAGGTAACTGATCGCCGCGTGGTCCTTCGCCTGGCGGCTATGTGCCCGGTCCATCGGCTCGTCGGCGCCGGATGATGACGCCGATCCGGATGACGGCTCGGGTCTCGGTGGGCGGGATTGCGAGCAGTTCGTCAGAGGTGCGATGCGACGGCGGGCATCAGGTCCTGGAAGGTGCGGCCGTCGGCGGGGGCGCCGATGGCCGTCATCTGCCAACCGGTGCCGGAGCGTTGCACCTTGGCCATGATCTGCGCGGTGTGGCGCCCGCCTCCGGTCAGGGTGTAGCGCGCCAGTTCCTGCCCGGTGGTCTCGTCGACCAGGCGGCAGAAGGCGTTGTCGACCTCTTCGAACGTCTGGCCGGTGAACGAGTTGACGGTGAAGACGATCTGGTCGACGTGTACGGGGACGCGTTGCAGGTCGACGACGATCGACTCGTCGTCCCCGCCCTGGCCGGCGCCGCCCACCCGGTTGTCTCCGGTGTGCCGCACCGATCCGTCGTCGCTGGTCAGGTGCTGGAAGAAGACGACGTCCTGGGGGTCCTTCCCGGCGAAGAGGACGGCCGAGGCGTCCAGGTCGATCTCGCGGGCGGTCATACGGGCGAAGAAGCCCTTGCGGGGTGCGGATTTCCAGCCGAGTCCCATCCGTACGACGGTGAGTTCGCCGCCGCCGGACTTGGTGAGACTGATCTGCTGGCCCTTGGAAAGATTGACTGTCATGATTCGCTCAGCTTTCGGCAGGGGACGGTGGTGGCCGGTGGATGATGTGCGGGTTCAGAGGTTGACGCCGAAGTCCTTGACGATGCCGCTCAAGCCGGAGGCGTAGCCCAGCCCGACCGCACGGAACTTTCACTCGGCGCCATGCCGGTACAGCTCGCCGAAGACCATCGCGGTCTCGGTGGACGCGTCTTCGCTGAGGTCGTAGCGCGCGATCTCGGCTCCGCTGGCCTGGTTGACTATGCGAATGTAAGCGTTGCGCACCTGGCCGAAGCTCTGGCCTCGGGCGTCGGCGTCATGGATCGACACGGGAAGACGATCCGCGTGACGCCCGCGGGTACGGCGGCGAGGTCGACCTTCACGGTCTCGTCGTCTCCCTCGCCCTCGCCGGCGAGGTTGTCCCCGGTGTGCTCGACGGAGCCGTCCGGGCAAATGCTCGTCGGAGAGAACTTTGCCGGCCTGGTCGCAGAGCAGCGCGCTCGCGTCCAGGTCGTGGTCGGTCCCAGCGGTCGTCCGGATGTCCCATCCAAAGCCGACAAGGACAGAGGTCAGACCGGGGGCCTCCTTGCTCAGCGAAACATGTCCGCCCTTGCCGAGGCTTACACCCACTGGGTCCAGCTCTCCACTCCTGATGTTCGGACGGCGCACCGTCCGCGCGCTCTGTACCGTCCCTGAAATCTACAACACTGTAGAGCTAAGATACTGCGGGATCCGCGGCGATCGGGGAGAGTGAACGTCTTCCGGACCGTCGGCTCGATGCCCAAGGTCCTGGTCGGTCAGCTGGCTTGGGAAGGGAGGTCACGTTGTGACCGGAGAGCGGGACAATCACGGGCAGGCGCCGCGCGCTCGGAGGCGAGCGCAGGGGGAACTCGAAGCTCTGGTGCTGTCGGCGCTGGGAGATGCCACTTCGCCGGTCTCCGTCAGCTGGGTTCAGCGGCGACTGGGAGAGGACCTTTCGTACAGCACGGTCATCACCATCCTGACCCGTCTGCACGAGAAGGAGGCGGTCACGCGCACCGGCCCCGGGCGGCCCGTCCTGTGGCAGTCCGTCGCGGTGGACGAAGCCGACCTCACAGCGCTGAGCATGCGGCGGCTGCTCGACCGGCAGGACAACCGCGACGCCGTCCTGTCCAGCTTCGTGTCGGCGTTGTCCGCCGACGATGAGGACCTTCTGAGGTCTTTGCTGAACGAGGCCGGGCCCGGATCACCCGCCGCACCGACGGATGAACCGGACGAATGATCCATGGGCGTCTTCGTCTTCCTGCCCCTGGTGCTGCCGCTGACCGCGCTACCCATCGCACGCCTGGCCGAGCGGCATCTGCACCCTCGACGTGCCGCCCGCCTGCTGACGACCGTCGCGGTGATCCTCGCGTCGTGCAGCACGCTGTGCCTCGGGCTGTTGATGGTGGTGGGCACCGCGCAGCTACCCGGCAACCCGCTGCCCGACGGCTGGTCGGACCCGCAGGTGCGGGAGGCCGTGCCGCACGACCAGTTATTCGGCAAGGCGGCCATCCTCGCGCTGGTAGTGGTCGTGACGGCTTGCGTCTGTGTCGTCCGGCGCCATTGCCGTTTCCATGCCCTCGCGCATCGCACACTCGCCTCCTCGCCGGCGCGGTCCGAGGTCGCGGTCCTGCGTGACGCGTCCCCGTACGCATATGCCCTGCCCGGCGCCCCGGGCCGCATCGTGGTGTCCACCGGCATGCTGGCGTGCCTCGACCCGGCGGAGCGGGAGGCCCTGCTCGCGCACGAGCGCGCGCACCTCGCGGGCCGCCACCACCGCCTGCTGCTCGCGGTACGACTGGCTGGCTGCGCCAACCCGTTGCTGCGTCCGCTGATGTCCGCCGTCACTTACAGCACCGAACGCTGGGCGGACGAGGAGGCCGCCCGGGTCACGGGCGACCGGCGGACGACCGCCCGAGCCGTGGGCAAGGCGGCGCTCGTTTCCCGGCGCGCCTCCGCGCCGCCCCTTCCCGCGTTCGCCGCAGGACCGGTCCCGCGCAGGGTGGCCGCATTGCTGGGTCCCGTACCCCCGGACCGGCGCTGGCCGCCGGCGCTCACCATGGCCGGTGTCGCGGCGTACGTCGCCGCGGCGGGTACGGCGCTGTCCGCGCTGTCCGCGCTCAACGCGGCGATCGCGCTCTTCCTCGTACTCAAAGCGGCGACACCCCTGTAACGCTGACGTATCGATCAGGCCCTGGGCGCATGAGGCCGACGACGAGCAGACCTCTACAGTTATGTAAAGTTTCGCGTGATGCGGTTCAGTCCGGGGGTCGGGCGGACGGGCCGGGGGTCGGACGCGGAAGGATCTGCATGGGCGGGGAACGGACTGGAGCGGCAGCCACGGCGCTCGCCTCCCGGCAGCCCGGAACAACGGTATCGACAACCACCGAAGCCACCCTTTGTCGAAGTGACCCGACCGTCGGCGGCCACTTCGGCAGTCTCCGCTGAGCAGGATCCGACTGTGCGCGATCCCTTTCCGTCCGTCTTCCGGTCGACCGAATCGACAGAAAGATGTGAGTCCATAATGGTTGAACCTCCCGGCGTAGTCGGCGTCATCGCCGTCACGCCGAGCCCCAAGACGGAGGTGCCGCGATGAGCGCGGTGGTCCTGCTGCTTCTCGCCCTCGCACTCACCCTTGCCTGCGCAGTCTTCGTCGCGGCCGAGTTCGCCCTGACGACCGTTGAACGCGGCGAGTTGGAGCGCGCCGCCCAGGCAGGGGAGCGGGGCGCCGACAGCGCCCTGAAGGCCGCGAAACGGCTGACCTTCCAGCTGTCCGGCGCCCAACTGGGCATCACCGTAACCTCATTGGTGATCGGCATGCTGGCGGAGCCTTCCCTGTCCGTGCTGCTGCGCGGCCCGCTGGAGGCCACCGGCCTGCCCTCCGGCGGCGTCTCGACCGCCGCCACCGTGCTCGGCGTCGCTGTGTCAACCGTGGTGCTCATGGTGGTCGGCGAGCTCGTGCCGAAGAACTGGGCGATCGCCAGTCCGCTGGCCGTGGCGAAGGTGGTGGCGGCCCCGCAGCGGGGCTTCACGGCCTGCTTCGCCCCGCTGATCCGGCATCTGAACAACACCGCGAACCGTGCCGTACGCCGTTTCGGCCTGGAGCCTGCCGAGGAGCTGGCCTCGGCTCGTACCCCGGAGGAACTCGTCGCCCTCGTACGGCACTCGGCCCGCGAGGGCGCCATCGAGAAGGACTCCGCCGAACTGTTCGTCCGCACACTTCACCTGGCCGAGTTGACCGCCGAGAACGTCATGACGCCACGCGTCGACATGCGGGTTCTGGCGGTCCACGCCACCGCTGCCGACGCGGTGAACCTGGCTCTCGCGACCGGCTTCTCCTGTTTCCCCGTCCACCGCGACAGCCTCGACGAGATCGTCGGCACCGTCCACATCCGTGACGTGCTGGCCCTCGACGAAGCGGTGCGGGGCGACACCCCGGTCACCGCGCTGACGACCGAGCCGCTGCGGGTACCCGACTCGCTGCCCGTGGACCGGCTGCTGCGACGGCTGAGGCAGAGCCGCACGATGGCCGTCGTCGTCGACGAATACGGCGGTACCGCGGGCATCGCAACGGTGGAGGACATCGTGGAGGAGGTCATCGGCGAAGTCCGCGACGAACACGACCTCCATGAGTACCCCGATCTGGTGGAGCGTGAGCCCGCCTCGGACGGACGTGCAGTCTGGGAGGCGGACGGCGGCATCCGCCTGGACGAGCTCGAACGCATAGGGTTCGAGGCCCCCGAGGGTTCCTACGAGACCCTCGCCGGTCTGATCGCCGACAGGCTGGGACGCATCCCCGCCCTCCAGGACCGTCTCGACGTCCAGGGATGGCACCTGGCCGTGCTCCGTATCGAGCATCACCGTGCCGACCGCGTCCGCGTCACGGCCCCCGAGCCGTCCCCGGCCGCACCGAACGACACGGAGCCCTCATGACAGCCCTCCAGCTGGCCATCGGTGCTTTCACGCTTTTCACCAACGCCTTCTTCGTCGGGGCCGAGTTCGCCCTGATCTCCGTACGGCGCAGCCAGATCGAGCCTGCCGCGCTCAAGGGCAACACACGAGCCAGGAACACCCTGTGGGGGCTGGAGCATCTGTCGGCGGCCATGGCCACCGCCCAGCTCGGCATCACCATCTCCTCCCTCGTGCTCGGCGCGGTGGCGGAGCCGGCCATCGCACACCTCCTTGAACCGCCGTTCGGGTCCATCGGTGTGCCCGACGGCCTGGTCCACCCCATCGCCTTCGTGATCGCGCTGACCCTGGCCACCTACCTGCACATGCTGATCGGCGAAATGATCCCGAAGAACATCGCGCTCGCCGCTCCGGCGCGGACCGCGCTGATCCTCGCCCCGTCACTCGTCGCCCTGACCCGCGCCCTGCGGCCGGTGATCTTCGGTATCAACGCCTTCGCCAACGTGCTGCTGCGATTGATGAAGGTCGATCCGAAGGACGAGGTCGCCTCGGTCTTCACGGACGAGGAACTCGTCCGGATGGTCAAGGGCTCCAGCGACGCCGGCCTGATCGACCCGGCCGACGGGGAACGGCTGCGCGACGCCCTTGAGCTGGGAACCCGGCCCGTTGGTGAAGTGATGGTGCCGCTCGGAAAGACAGTCACGGTTGAGCACGACATCACGCCGCGTCAACTGGAACGAGCCGCGGCCACCTCGGGATTCTCCCGTCTGCCGGTCACCGGGCCGGGCGGCGAAGTGAAGGGATATTTGCACGTCAAGGACGCCCTTGGGGTGGTAGAACGTGACCGGCCTTTGGCTCCCGTCGCCGTCCGTCCGGTGGTCCGCGTCGAGATCGACACACCACTCGACGACGCGATGACCGCGATGCGGTCCGCCGGAACCCACCTGGCGGCCGTGGCCGGCGACAAGGGCACCGTCCTCGGTTTCGTCACCATGGAAGATCTGCTGGAAGAACTCGTCGGCCCCGCGAAGAGCGACAACTGAGCGCCTGGCCACCCGCACGAACCCCGAGGTAAGAAAGCGACATCGCGATGGCCGAACGGACCACCCACTTACGCCGCGCCGTGGCGGTCCGTACACGCTGTATCACCGAGTCAGCCGCGTTCACCGCCGCGGTCTTCTGCCTCATCCTCGGCAACGCCGTTCTGCTGGGAGTCGAGACCTACACCGGCGCCGTGGAGCAGTGGTACGACACATTGAAGGCGGCCGAACACGTCTTCCTCGCGGCCTTCACAGCCGAGATCCTGCTGCGCGCCGCGGCCTCCGCCGACCGCCCCAAGGACTTCTTCCGCGATCCGTGGAACTTCTTCGACCTCGCGGTGGTCAGCCTGGCCTTCATGCCCTTCGCACGCGAGAACGCCACCGTACTGCGGCTCCTGCGCCTGGCCCGCGTCGTGCGCGCGGCCCGGTTCCTCCCCCAGCTGCGCATCGTCATCGTCGCTGTCGGCAAGAGCCTGCCGGGCACGGTGAGTTTCATACTCGTCGGCGCGCTGCTCCTGTACGTCTACGCGATGATCGGCTGGGTCTTCTTCGCCGCCGCGGACCCTGAACACTACGGCTCGCTCGGCCGCGCGGCCCTCACCCTGTTCCTCCTCATCACCCTCGACGGCCTCGGCGACGCGGTACGGACGGGTCTGGAAATCTCCCGCTGGACCTTCCTCTACTTCGCCTCCTTCGTCCTGCTCGGCTCGTTTGTCCTCGTGAACCTGCTCATCGGCGTCGTCATCAACTCCCTACAGGAAGCAAGGGAGATGGAAGCCGCGACGGACGCGGGACCACGGCACCGAGGAACTACCCCTGACGCGCGGCGTGACCTCCGGGAACAGCTTGCCGCCGCGAGACGAGCCCTGGACACCATCGAGGCCGGACTCGCCCACGCCCGCCCCGAGGAGGACAGACCGGATACGACAGGGCCGAGGGGTGAAAGGTTCTCAGCCCGCTCGTAACCACCCACCGGCCCCGCGTCGAGTCGTCAGTCGCCGGAATCGCCGAAGAGGAGGCGTCGACACCCGGGGGCGGCCCGGGGGTTGTAGAAGACGGACTACGGGCGTGGCACGTCACTGCCCGGAGAAGGCGTGGGGCGCGGGTTGGACACCTCGCCGGGAATGACGCGGGGAGGTGAGCCCTCCTCGAAAGACACATGGCCCGCCGCCGGCGGCTGAGCCTGGTCGGACTTCATCGCCTTGGCTTCGCTCTTGAGGATGCGCGCCGACTTCCCGGCGGAACGCGCCAGGTCAGGGAGTTTCTTGGCGCCGAAGATCAATATGACGACGATGAGGATGATGGCGATCTCACTGATGCCGAACATAAGTATCCGTGTACTCCCTGTAGTGGGTGACAGAGTTTTGGAGAGGGCCGGCGTCTGGGGCCCAGTCGGTCGGCCCGGGGCCATAACCGCAGGAGGCTCCTGACATATGGCTGAGAGATGCCCGTGGTGGCGTGGGGAGCGGCAAGTTCCCTGTTCCGTCCGCGCGGCGGCGCGGATCGGAGTTATCCCTGCCGATCTGCTGCCCTCGGCATTGTCACCCCATGACTCTCCCTCCAGCGGCTAAGCGCCTGGCCACGCGGCCCGGACAGTCGGCGACGCGAAAGAAATCTACAGGACTGTAGAGATGAGTGGCAGGGGGTCTTTCCGGTCGGGTGAGGGTCCGGGGCCCCGTACTTGCCGCATGCGGCGAGGCGACCGAGGGAGCGGGCAAGTGGACGACGAGGAACCGGACGCCGTCCCGGAACACCCCTCGACGCGCGGAAGAGGACCAGTGAGTTTGAGGGAGAAACGCTGTCCCGGCTCCGCCGGGGCCGTCGAACCGGACCCGGCGGCGGCCTGAGTGCCTGAGCAGCTCGTACCGGTCTCGCGTACACCACGGTGATGACCATCCCGATCCGCCTGCACACCAAACACGCCGTGGAGCGCAGGCGGTCCGGACTGTTCTTCCGGTGGACGGCGAAGCCGGCCGGCGGCGCGCGCCTGGCACTCGGCGAATGCAACGCGGGCTGGAGGGCGAGCACGAGCGTTTCGCCGTCCTGATCCGCTTCGTCGCCGGGTTACCCGGTACGACGAGCGGGTGCCGCGTCGCTGGGTGGGCGGCATGGGACCTGAGGGCTGTTCTCAGCCCTCGTCGCCCTCTTCCTCGCCCTCCCCCTCGAAGAAGTCACCCACTTCGTCCACGACTTCGGCGGCGACCATGCCACCGACGACCCCCACCGCGAGCCCCGCGGCCCCGGCGGCTACGACGGTGCCCATCCCGGGGCCGGAGCGGTGTCCGCCGTCCTGGTGATGGTGCGCACCATGGCCGCGCTCATCCCCGTGCGCGTAGTCGCCGTGCGGATCGCCGTGACCCTGAGAGGAGCGGTGCTCGACGAGTTGGCGTACCCACCCGTCGACTTCGGTGTTCCAGTCATGCTGAGTGACTTCGGTGTGGCTGACGCTGTAAGAGGTGAGCGCGTCGTGGCCCGAAGAGAAGAGACCAGCACGCTTGTCGGCCTCCAACACCACTTCCACTCCGCCGGGATGGGCGAGAAAAGTCACCTCGATCTCACTCATGGCGTGCGCGTAACGGGGGGACGGTGCGAGCTCGATCTCCTGGTAGAACGGCAGCTGTTGGCCGGTGCCGCCGATCCGGCCGTACTCCAGATCCGCGGACCTGAAGTCGAAACCGAGCTGCCCCAGAGCCTCCAGAATCGCCTCCTGTACCGGCAGTGGCCCCACCGCGAGCGGATCCAGATCGCCCTTGTCCTTCGCTCCGGCCACCGCCAGTTCGGTACGCATCCCGAGCACGATCCCCAGCGGCTGGCCGTACAGCTCGGTGACCGGTGTCTCCCAAGGCAGCGTCACGGAGAAGGGGACGCTAAACCGTGCCCCCTCAGCGAGCCGGAAGGCACTGCCCACCGTGAACCGCTCGAAAACGACGGTGCCTTCGTGCTCCGCGTCCTCGGTCTCGGCCTCGACCCTGGCGATGAGTTCCAGAGTGATCTGCTCGATGTCGAAGTCGGAATCGCCGCCCTTGAGTTGCACCTGGCCCCGCAAGACCCCGCCCGGCACTGCCACGCCGGGATCCAGGACCGTGTCCACGGTGGGTCCGCCGACGCCGAGAGAGCCGAGTAGCTGTTTGAACACCATGGTGGCGTTCACTCCTTCACATACGCGCGGTTAGCGGCATCACAAGCCGCCATGTCCGCTGCGACCAGGGCCTGTGTACCTCTACAAGTCTGTAGAACAATAGAGGTGGCGTACCGCACCGAGGGCACATCCCGCCGGGCCGACGGGGAAAGTCCGAAAAACCACGGCTCTTGTCTGAACAGTCGCGTGGCGGGAACAAGAAGCTCACATCGGGCTTGAACGCGACAGGATAAGAGACATGTAGATCTCGGGCATCATCGTCGCGATCATCTTCGGCGTCATCATCGGTGTCCCGGGGGCTTCAAACAGGCGTGCCAGTCGGCTGGCCTGGTCGATGCGGACGGCGAGGCGACATACACGCCTGGCAGCCTGCGGCACTTCTTCGCCTCGACCGCCTTGGCCCACGGCGTCCCGATTCACGAGGTCTCACGCTGGTTGGGCCACCGGTCGGTCAAGACCACGATCGACATCTACGGGCATCTACTGCCGAGCGCCTGGGGCCGCTGCCGTACGGCCCTACAGAACGCCATGCGGCCGATGCCCCTCATCGCGGCGGACCGGCCTCAGGCATTGCAGGGATCGGAGATCTGCGTGGAGGCGGCTGCTTGTGGCGTGGCCGGCGTGGCCTCTGAGCCGCAAGGTGCTGGGATAGAGCTCCCGTGCTGGGATGGTGCTGGGAGAGCCCCCTCGGAGTCAGCGTTTTTGCAGGTGGGAGCGCTGGGACAAACATCCCGCTTCACGTGTGACTCGAACCCATGCCATGTGGCATGTGGCTTCAAGCGGTCAGGCACTCCGTGCCGACGTGCGGACCGCGGCCACGTGGCCGGCTCGACGCCCCGCAGCGGGATCGTGGTGAGGTCGGGGCGGATGCCGGCCGCGTGCGCGGTGGCCGGGGTGATCGCCACCGCCTGCCCGGCCGCGATGTGTTCGAGCTTGTCCTCGATCGACTCGACCGCGGGTCCGTCTGGCGCCGGCGGCCTCCGGGCCGTGGGTCGATGCGCCAGTACGCGTCGTCCTCCCGATCCGGGAAGCGCGGCATCGGCTCGCCCTTGATGCCGTCGAGGGTGACCGACTCCTTGCCCGCCAGCCGGTGTCCGACCGGGACGAGCAGCATCTTGGGCTCGTCGTGGAGGACCGTCTCGTGCAGGTCCTCGCTTCGCAGCGGCAGCCGGGTGATCGCCGCGTCGACGCGGCGGTCGAGGAGGGCCTCGCGCGGCTCGTTCCACTCCAGGTGCAGCGTGCGTACGTCGGCGTCCGGGTGCTTGCGCCGCAGGTGCTGGACCGCCGGGGTGACGATCAGGCCGGTGGTGCAGCCGACGGTGATGCGGGTGGGCCGTGCGGCGGCGGGCGGTGGCCGCGGCCTGATCGGACAGGCGCAGCAGGTCGCGTGCGTGGGGGAGGAATGCCTCTCCGGCTTCCGTGAGCCGCGTGCCTTGCCTCGTACGGCAGAGAAGCCGCGCTCCCACTTGGGCCTCGAGCCGGCTGATCTGCCGGCTCAGGGACGGCTGCGCGACATGCAGCTCGGCGGCGGCGCGGCCGAAGTGCGGGTGCGTCGTGCGGACCTGGCACCTGGAGGACTACTTCGCGATCGCGAGGCAGATCGGCGTGGAGTTCACCCCCGGCGCTTGAGGGAGGGGCGGGAAGGGATTCCGTCGCATGGTCACTCTGTGTGAACAACCGTGGCTTCGGTGGGGTTCCCGGGACAGAGAAATCCGCGATGGGCATGATGGCGGTGGCGTGACCGGTCGGCCACGCGTCGTGCGTCGCGCCGAGGGAGTGCAGAACATGTCGTACCCGGAACCCCGCCACCACGGGGACAAGGGCGAGGTCAACGCGGTGTTCCGGCCCGCGAGTACCCCCGCCGACGTGCGGTCCCCGTCGGGCACCGAGACGAACTTCGTGGCGTCCAGCGTGTCGACCGGCGGTGAGTTCGGGCTCTACCGGATGGACATGGTGCCGAGGGGCGGCGGCCCGAGCACTCATTTCCACAAGACGATCTCGGAGTCGTTCTACATCCTGGAGGGGACGGTCCGGCTGTACGACGGTGAGCGCTGGATCGACGCGGAGAAGGGCGATTTCCTGTATGTGCCGCCGGGCGGACTCCACGGCTTCCGGAACGACTCGGACGAGCCCGCCTCCACGCTCATCCTGTTCGCGCCCGGCGCTCCGCGCGAGGAGTACTTCGAGAAGGTCTCCACGGTCGGGCGGATGACGGACGAGGAGCGCACGGCGTTCTTCATCAAGCACGACACGTACTGGGTGGACTGACCGGGCGTCGTCAGACGGCGAGTCCCGTCTTGGCGCCCGCACCGCACAGGGGGACGGTCACCGTTCGGTCGGTCCACTCGCCGACGGCCGCCCAGCAGGCGACACCGGTCGACTCCACGAAGAGACCGTGCGACGCCAGCTCCAACTGCGCCACGCGAATCTGGTCTTCGGTCACGGTGAGGAACGTCCCGCCCGATTCGCGTACCGCTCGGAGGATCTGGCGGGCGCGCGGTGGCCGCGGAATGGCGATGCCTTCGGCGAGGGTGGGAGCCGGGGTCTTGAGCGTGCCGAGGAATTCGGAACTGAGGTCGTCTTCTCCCGCGTGGAAGGCTGCGGCCAGCGGTGAGACGGCCTCGGCCTGGACCGCGATCAACTGGGGGCGCTCCGCGATGAGTCCGTGCGCGTGGAGCTCGGCGGTCGCCAGCGAGGCGCCGAGCAGCAGTGTGCCGTTGCCTACGGGGACGGCGATCGCCTCGGGGAGGCTGCCGCCGAGGTCCTCCCAGAGCTCGTAGACGTATGTCTTCGTGCCGTGCAGGAAGAACGGGTTGTACACATGGCTCGCGTAGAACGTGCCCGCCTCGTCGGCCGCGGCGCGGGCGGCTCGCGCGGTGGCCTCACGGTCGCCCTTCACGCGTTCGAGGCGTGCGCCGTGGGCGCGGATCTGCTCGGTCTTCTTTGGCGACGTGGACTCCGGGACGTACACGGTGCAACTCAGCCCGGCCCGGGCGCAGTACGCGGCGACGGCCGTCCCCGCGTTGCCGCTGCTGTCGGCGACGACACGGTGGACGCGCTCCGGTCCCAGCCGCAGGGCCAGTTCGGCCAGCATCACGGCGCCCCGGTCCTTGAAGGAGAGGGTCGGCATCAGGAAGTCGAGCTTCGCGGAGACGGTGGGCGTCATCGGCACCAGCGGCGTACGGCCCTCGCCGAGAGACACGGCTTTTGTCGGGAGCGGCAGCGCCTCCTCGTACCGCCACAGCGAATTCACGTGCTGCCCAAGGGACTTGAGGGGCACGGGCGATGCGGTGAACTCCAGGTCCCAAGGGCCGCCGCACTCGGGGCAGCACCAGGGGGCCGAGTCGACGGCGGCGTGGGCGCCGTCGACCGGGCAGAGATACGTCGTCATGCGACCAGCATGACAGGCTCCGGGGGAGCCGTACGCGGCAAAGCCCCTGCGTACACCGCTCCTTGTCACTGCATGTGAAAGCGTGGCCTATGCTTGCGGTCAACAACCAACGGTTGCCAGGGTGTTGCTGTCTGTCAACTTGTTGGGAGTGGCCCTGTGGCTTTCGGTGAGCAGCCGGCCTATCTGCGCGTCGCCAGTGATCTTCGGCGGAAGATCGTCGATGGTGCTCTGCCGCCGCACACCCGACTGCCGTCCCAGGCCCGGATCCGCGAGGAGTACGGGGTCTCGGACACGGTCGCCCTCGAAGCACGCAAGGTGCTGATGGCGGAAGGGCTGGTCGAGGGCCGTTCCGGGTCGGGCACCTACGTCCGCGAGAGGCCCGTCCCGCGTCGTATCGCCCGCTCCGGCTACCGGCCGCCGTCCGGCGCCAACCCCTTCCGGCAGGAGCAGGCCGTGGACGGGATGCGCGGTACGTGGGAGTCGAGCAGCGAACGCGACGAGGTTGCCCCGGAGATCGCGACGCGACTCGGCATACAACCGGGCGACCCCGCGATGCGTACGCGCTACGTCTTCAGGGACGCGGGGGAGCCGATGATGCTCTCCACCTCGTGGGAGCCCCTGGAGGTCACGGGACGCACGCCGGTGATGCTTCCCGAGGAGGGGCCGCTCGGGGGGTGCGGGGTCGTGGAGCGGATGGCGGCCATCGGGGTCGTGGTGGACAACGTGGTGGAGGAGATCGGCGCGCGCCCGGGGCTGGCGGAGGAGTTCCTGTTGCTCGGCGGTGTACCCGGCCATGTGGTGATGGTCCTGGAGCGGACGTACTACGCGTCCGGTCGCGCGGTCGAAACGGCGGACGTGGTCGTCCCGGCGGACCGTTACCGCGTCGCCTATCACCTTCCGGTCAGATGAAGCTCCGGTGACAACCGGCAGAGCGAAGCGCCGCCCCCTCGGTCCGGGACGGTGAAGTGCCGCCTCAACAGGGAGTCGTACGCGGGGAGATGACGGGCGCCTATGCGGCTGCCCCCTTGGGGCGACGAATCTTCTTGGCCAGATGTGTACCTCTTTGTGTAAACGCGCATCCGCTGAGTGAAGGTCAGGCGTAGGCTCGGGCATATGCGGATTGGGGTTTCCAGCAGATCGTCCGAGTGGTACGGACCGTTGGCGGGAGGGGGGCGATGAGCGACGGCGGTGCTGTGCTGCCCTGGCTGGTCATACGTCAGGACGACAACGGAAACCGGTACCGCGTGGGCAGGTACGCTACGAAGGACGAGGCGCAGAAGACCGCCGACAGCCTCGGCATCAAGGGTCACAAGCAGCTCTACTGGGTCGAGCGCCTGCAGCAGACCAGCCGCTGACCTCGCGGGCTCCGGACCCCGCCCCCTCGTCGAGTACGCACCGATGAGCGCGTTACGATCCGGCGCATGAGTGACGGCGGAGCTGCAACGGTCTTGATCGACACGGTCGCGTGGGTCCGGGTGGAGCAGGGCAGGATCCTCTGTGCGCGTTCCCGCGGGAAGGATGTCTTCTATATCCCCGGGGGGAAGCGCGAAGGCGCGGAGACCGATCTGGAGACCCTGGTGCGCGAGGTCGAGGAGGAACTGGCCGTGGCCGTTCTTCCGGCCACGGCGACCCATCTGGGTACCTATGAGGCCCAGGCCCACGGTCAGCCCGACGGTGTCCTCGTCCGGATGAGCTGCTACTCCGGCGACTACCGGGGCACGCCGGCCGCGGCGAACGAGATCGAGGAGATCCGCTGGCTCTCCTACGGCGACCGGGGTCGGGTGGCTCCCGTGGACCAGCTTCTCTTCGACGACCTCAGGGCGTCGGGCGAGCTGACATGACCCTCCGTCAAGATAGATCGTCTCTGTTTCCGGGTATGTGCTGATAAACCCTCCCATAAGGGGCATGGGTCTGCTGTCAGTCTGGGGAAGTGGTCGGCTTGATCGAGGCGGAGAGCACCTACGCCGAGTGGACCTTCCCAGCCGAGCCGGATGCCGTACGTACCGCACGCCACGCGGTACGCGGTGCCCTCGGCGCCTGGCTGCTGGACCACTCCGTTCGTGATACGGCCGTCCTGCTGGTCAGTGAGCTGGCCACCAATTCCCTTCAGTACACAGCGGGGCCGATCGGTGTCAGGCTGGCTGTTGTCCCCTTGGGCCCCGCGGACGTCACCGGTGCCGCGCTGCTGGTGGAGGTGTCCGATCCGCTCCCCGATCCGCCGACCGCACGCTCTGCCGGCCCCGACGACGAAGGGGGCCGGGGGCTTCAGCTCGTCGCTTGCTCGGCGCGGCGCTGGGGTACACGCCGGGGGAAGACGGGTAAGACGGTGTGGTTCGAGCTGCCCCTCCCTGGTTAGGAGTGTTGAGGGACAACGATCACGAGGGTCTCGGCTCAAAAAGAACGAGACTGTGCTGTGATCGTGAACGCCGTGCCTGTCAGGGCCGTAGTGCTGAATACTGCGGGGATGGCCGGTCCGGTGCGTGAGCTGGAGGGGACGGTCGCGTGAGCGAGATATCTGGAACGGCGGACGACGTCGTGTGGCAGAGCAGTCCGCCCGGCTCGATCTATGACTACATCAGGGTCGCTTCCTTCTCGATCGGGCCCGACGGGCTGGTCGACCAGTGGAGTCTGCGAGCCGCTGAGCTGTTCGGAATCACTCCGGACGAGGTCAGGGGCAAGGACCCGGTTGAGGTGTTCGTACCCTCCGACCTGCGTACGCGAGGGCACAGCAAGATCGCTGAGATCCTTGACGGCAAGGAGTGGACCGGGCTCGTCCCGTTCCGGGTCCCCGGCGAACGGGGCATGCACGGCCTCGCCGAGGTCTATGTGATGCCCAGTGAGACGGAGAACGGCGAACGGGCCGCGCTCTGCATCGTGGTGGACGTCCGAGCACTGCGCCGGATCGAGACGGATCTCGCCTCTTCGCAGGCTATTTTCGGTCAATCTCCCTTCGGCTTCGTGCTGTTCGGCACGGACCTCACCGTCCAGCGGGCCAACCAGCGCTTCGCCGCTGTCTTCGGCGGCTCCGCGGACGAGCACCGCGGCCGCACGGTCCACGACTATCTCTCCCGTCCCGAGGCCGAACGGTTGACCGCCTCTCTCAAGCGGGTCCTGGAGACCGGCGAATCCGCCACCGACATCCAGATCGTCGGTGTCACCCCGGGCGGCAAGGAACGCCGGCACTGGTCGGTCAACCTCTACCGCGTGCTCAGTGGGGCCGGCCGCACGATCGGCGTCGCCGGTCTCGGCAGCGACGTCACACGTCGTCAGATCGCCGCGCGCGAGGCCGCGAGCGCCCGCCGCAATCTCGCGATCCTCAACGAGGCGAGCGCCCGGATAGGCAACTCCCTCGATTTGGAGACCACCGCCAAGGAACTCCTCGACGTCTCCGTTCCCGGCTTCTGCGACCTTGCTTCCGTCGACCTCTACCAGGGGCTGCTCACCGGTGAGGAGGCCCCGCCCGGACGCGGTGGCTCCTCCGGCTCCGATTCCGGCGGTGGCAGCGCGGCCCTGCGGCGAGTCGCCGTCGCCAGCGCCGTAGCCGACGCGCCCCTGCTCGGAGCCGACCTGACGGGCGACGGCGCTGTCGAGCCTCCGTCGGCCGGGGCCGTCCACCGATACCCCTTCAACTCGCCCTGCGCGAATGCCCTGCGCACCGGGCGGGTCCAGACGGTGCCCGGCGGGCCCGGCAGCCTCATCCAGTCCACCTTCGCCGTGCCGATGGTCGCGCACGACACCGTGGTGGGACTCGCCCAGTTCTCCAGGACCAAGGGCAGCGAGCCCTTCGGGGAACGGGACCGTGCCCTCGCCGTGGAACTCGCGGCCCGCGCCGCCGTCTGCATCGACAACGCCCGCCTCTACCGGAGGGAGCACGAACGCGCGCTGATACTGCAGCGCAGTCTGCTCCCGCCCGGCGACCCCGAGGCCGCCGGGCTGGACATAGCCTGCCGCTATCTGCCGGGCAACACCGCCACCGAGGTAGGCGGAGACTGGTTCGACGTCATAGAACTGCCGGGACACCGGACGGCGTTGGTCGTCGGCGACGTGATGGGACGGGGGCTGCGCGCCGCCGTCGCCATGGGCGAACTCCGCACGGCCGTGCGCACCCTGGCACTGCTCGACCTGGAGCCCGCCGAGGTCCTCTCCGCGCTGGACGAGATCGCCCGTGGCCTCGGCACACCGAGCGGCGCCCAGCAGGCCTCCCGCGTCGCCCACAAGTCGCGGGACGCCGACCTCTCCGAGGTGTATCTCGCGACTTGCGTCTACGCCGTCTACGACCCGGTCACCCGCCGCTGTACCTTCGCCAACGCCGGCCATCCCCCTCCGGTACTGGTCGAACCCGGTGAGGAGGCGCTGCTCCTCGACGTACCGCCCGGGATGCCCCTCGGCGTCGGTGGAGAACCCTTCGAGCAGGTCGAGGTCGACCTTCCCGAAGACGCGCTGCTCGCGCTCTACACGGACGGTCTCGTCGAGTCCCGCGACCATCCGATCGATGAAGGGCTCACGGCTTTCCGGAGGGCGCTCACCAGTCCCGTACGGCCTCTGGAAGACGTCTGCGACCACGTACTCAACACGCTCGACACCCGGCACGGTGAGGACGACATCGCGCTGCTGATGGCCCGCATACAGGGCCTGCCCGCCGAAGCCGTCGGCGACTGGCAACTGCCGCGCGAGCCACGCTCCGTCGGCCGCGCCCGCGAGGTCGCCCGCGCCCAGCTCCACTCCTGGGGCCTCGAACCACTCGTGGACACCGTCGAACTGCTCGTCAGCGAGCTGGTCACCAACGCGATGCGCTACGGCGAGGGTGAGATCAGGCTGCGGCTGCTCCGTGACCGCACCCTGGTCTGCGAGGTGTGGGACGCGGGTCTCGTGCAGCCGCGCAGGCGACGGGCGCGCGACACCGACGAGGGTGGTCGCGGGCTCCAGCTGGTTGGCCTGCTCAGCGCCGCCTGGGGGTCGCGCCGCACCCCACGGGGCAAGACGGTCTGGTTCGAACTCGCCCTGCCCGACGGGGACTCGACGACGGAGCCCACCGTCGAACAGCTCCTCAGCATGTTCTGACCCCGCGCCACCCACACCGGCCGACCTACGAGAAGGCGTCGGCCGGACCGGCCGCACCACGCCCGCCGGCAGGTGCGGTGCCGGTGGGAGCGCGGTCAGGCGCTTTTCGGCGCGGATGGTCGCGCCTCGGTCTCCGCCGTGTCCCCGAGGCTCTCCAACTGCTCGAACGGGGCGTCCAGCGACGGGTCGGCCAACTCCTGATTGCTCGTCCCCCTGGCCTCCGCCTGGTCCAGCACGTCGTTGACATTGGCCTTCGACGGCTGGGCGACACGGCCGGGAATGGTCTGCTTGGTCGTTGAGCTGCACCTTCCTTGCCTGATGGACAAGGGAAATCGCCTCAGAAACGGCCGCTGCCGCCCATCCGGCCGCGAGTGCCGGCGCCCCCGAAACTGCCAGGACCAGCATTACGGCCGCTCCCACCGCCGCCGAAATCCCCGCCAAAGCCGCCACCCCCACCAGGTCCACCTCCGCCGCCGAACAGGCCGCCGAGGATGATTCCGCCGAGCACGGCACCGCCGAGCCCGTTTCCTGCCCCTGTTACACCGCCCGGGCGGGACCGGTTCCCGAACGACCGCACATCCCGCTCGGCGAGGTTCTGCGCCTGCCTGGCGAGACCGTCCGCGTGCTGGGCCTCGGCCAGCGCGCCCTGCGTGTCGCCCAGCTCCGTCAGCTTCCCGGCCTGGTCGAGCCGCCGCTGTGCCTCCGCCAGCCGGGTACGGGCCTCGCTGCCCACCGCACCGCGATGCGTCGAGATGTAGCCGGCCGCAGCGACGGCCGCCGAGCGGGCACCGAGCGACGCCCGGTCGAGCAGCGCCAGTGCCCGGCGTCCACCCACCTCGCGCTCGCGCGCGCCCGCGAGAGCCTCGTCCAGCACCGCGTCCGCCTCCTCGACCCTGCGCAGGGCGTCGATCGGGTCGTGCGGCCCGGCGGCCTGTTCCTGCCGCACGTCGGCGATCACCGCCTCGGCGCGCGCGATCCGCCCCTCAAGATCTGCCGTGGGTGTCCCTTCCGCCATGCCTTCGAGCAGGTCGCGAGCGTCTGCCAGATCGGTCTCCAGATCGGTCAGCGAGGCCGGGAGTTCGCCGCCCGCCCCGGCGAGTTCGCGTACGCGCCGCTCCACCGCCTCGACCAGGATCGCCGCCTGCCCGACGCCGCTCTCCGCCGCACGTACATGAACCGCCGCGGTTCCGTTGTCGCCCGCCTCGATCGAGCGGCGCGCGTTGTCCAGGTTCGTCGTCGCGAACACCAGCCGGTCGTCCGCCTGTTCGACAGCGCCCTCGACGGGGGCCGACGCCGACTCCGCGTACCGCTGCCGCATCGCGGCGAGGGTGGCGGCGGCCGTGACGGTCCTGCCGCTCAGGCTCCGGAAGGCGGCCTCGGCGGCGGTCAGCGTCTCCGGGGCGTTGCGGTCCATGGCACGCAGCCGGTCGAAGTCCGCGGACTCGGCGTCCAGTCGGCTGTTGGCGTCCGTACACCGGGCGACGATCTCGTCCAGCATGCGGCGCCGGGCGTCGTCGTCGTCAGGGAACGCGTCGTCCAGCTGCTGGCGCAGCCGGAAGGCGGACGCCAGCTCCCCCTTCGCGTACGTCACGGCGTCCTGGAACGGTCGCGTCGCGTTCTCCCCGAACTGTGCCGTGGCGAAGCCGAGTTCCTCCTCGCTGGTGCGCACGGCGTCGTCCGTCTCGACGAGTGCCTGTCCCGCCCTTCGGTCGAGCTCCGGCAGCGGCGTCCGCGGCGACTGACCCGCCCCTCCCCAGCCTTCCTGGCCGCCCTTCGGCGTCGTACGGGTCGAGGCACGGCGCTTGCGCTTGATGTAGGCGTACGCGGCGAGAGCCGCCGCGCCGCCCACCAGGACGACAGGGAGGACAAGGGCGCTGCCCGACCGGTTGGAGGCGGCCTCTTCGTCCGGGTCCGCCGGGCCGGGCGAGACGGCGGGCGTGGGGATGGGCGCGCCGGTCGCAGCCGCGCGGTAGCCGTCGGCCGCCCCGATCGCCGCTCCCGCCCAGTCGTTCTCCCGGAGAGCGGGTTCGACGGCCGTCCTCGCCACCTCCGCGAGCCTGCCTTTCGTAAGAGGGGAGCCGGCCGCGGCGGAGCACGCGTACTGACGGTCATGAGTGGCGACGGCGAGCAGGATGTCGTCGCGGCCCAGACTGTTTCGCTCGGCGGTCGCGGCGGCCCAGCTCTGCCCGGTCCTGCCGGAGAAGTCACGCACGTAGACGACGAAGAGATGGATACGGGCGTCGCTGTACAGCCGGTCGAGCGATGCGGTCACCGCCCGCTGCCGGCCTTCGAGTGCATCGACCTTGTCGGTGATCTGCCCCTGATGCGGAAGGGTGACGGGATCCTCGGCGCGCGCGTTCGGCGAGACGGCGGGCATCAGCAGCCACCCAGCCGTCAGCAGCATGGCCAGGAGGCTCCGGCCGGCTGTTCGAGTCCGGTTACGGCTTACTATCCGTGTCACATTTGGGAGGCTATGTCCGGCCTCGGTGGTCCGCGACCGGACTGTGCGCCCGGTGCGGGCGCCCGAAGCGCCGGGCTCGGTGCCGTTTCGACCGGCGCCACACGTGCGGTGGCGCCGGTCGGCCTCTCGCAGTCCGGGGCGGGACTCAGATGCTGAAGCGCTCCTTGGCCAGCATCGGGCGGATACGTGAGGTGAAACCGCCGGTGCGGAAGGGGCGCTGCAGCAGACCGGGGCGCAGTTCCTGGGCGAGAGCGGCGGCGATCATGCCTTGATCCAGGGCCAGAGCGGAGCCGCTCACGTGTCCGGTCCCCACGTTGACCGAGTCCCGGAAACCGAACCCGTCCTCGTACGCGCCGAAGTCCGACGCGATCGCCTTGAGGTTGGCGAGGGCCTCCGACCGTGCGTAGGGGAGGGCGAGGAACGAGGCGTGCGGGGTCACGACCCCGTTGGTGTAGGCGGAAGCGGGCGGCAGGGGCTCACCGTGCGTGACATGGGTGCGGTCGGTGTTCGAGGCGTATCCGTCGATGTTCATGCCGATCGCGTCCACGCCGTACTCCTGGTAACCGCCTTCGGGCACCTCAGCGGGGGAGAATCCCCAGTAGCCGTACTCCGCCTCCTCCAGTCCATGCTCGATCTGCGAGCGGACGAAGCGGCGGTGGGTGGTGCCCCACGAGCGGGGGGACCACTCCGGCTCGGGCACGAACAGCGGCACCATCAGGGCTTCGAACATCGAGCCGCCCCAGGTCGGGACCAGCTTGCGGCCCCGGTAGGTGTAGTGCCCCTGCCAGAGACGGATGCCGTCCACGGTGTCGTACGCCCCGCCGGGCGACTGCTCCTGACCGTGCTCGGGGAGCATCGTGCGGAACATGTGCCAGTAGTGGTCCGAGGGAATGCTGCCGTCGGCGATCCCCAGATAACTGGCCATGCGCGGCTCGGTGTTGAGCGCTCCGTAATGGTGGGCCGTCGGCTCGCCGGTGTCGGTCCAGAAACCGCCCCGGAGCTGGCCGGGGTTGGCCACGGGGTCCGCGGCGTCGTAGGGCGTGTAGAAGTACGACCAGTCCGCGGTGGCGAGGAGCCTCGCGATGCGGGGGCGCAGCCGGCTGTCCGCGTCTGCGGCGATGAGGAGACCCGTCA
Source organism: Streptomyces sp. NPDC051217 (assembly GCF_044455465.1). Taxonomy (NCBI): domain Bacteria; kingdom Bacillati; phylum Actinomycetota; class Actinomycetes; order Kitasatosporales; family Streptomycetaceae; genus Streptomyces; species Streptomyces sp. NPDC051217. Next base: position 369,389 of record NZ_JBITEV010000006.1, on the reverse strand, counting down.
CCAGCCACGCGTTGTCGACCGACGAGAGGAAAGGACGGACCGGGTCGCCGGTGCCGGGCCAATTGGTGAGCACCGAGCCGTCGTGGGCGTCGTACCAGTTGAGCCAGAAGCCGTGGTGACGTTCGAGCTTCTCGACGGCGGTGACGGTGAGGTCGAGCCGGCGGCGCAGGGTGTCCTGGTCGATGACGCCGAGTCCGGCGGCCGCGACGGTGGACCACAGCCCGCAGCCGATGTTGGTGGGTGAGGTGTTCTGCGAGGGGGCGGGCCCGCCCGGCGCTTCGAGGTCGATCTTGTCGGCGGCGAGACCGATGTCGGTCGTCATCACCTCGATCGAGTGATACGTGTCGCGGAACCAGCGACGCAGCAGCGGTGTATCAGAGGCATGAACAACACGAGCACGCGACGCGGCCGCGGCCGGCGCGGATATGGCGGGTGTGGTGACGGCACCGAGGGACAGGGCGGTGGCCCCTGTCCCCGCGGCGGCGAGAAATGTACGACGGTCCATGAGAGTCCAGCTCCCCTTGGCAGATGTGGAGTTGTGGCCAGGGTCGGTGCCTGGGCCAGGTTTTTGGCCGCCGCCATGGCCGGAGGAATGGGCGGAGGTCCGGCCATGGCGGCGGTGTTGGCACGGGGACCGACGGCTGTCAGGCGCCGCCGGTCCCCGGGACTGTGGGGGCGATCAGGTGCGGGTGAGGCGCAGGAAGCGGATGCCGGGGTTGGGCAGCGGGACGGTCAGCGTCGCCGTGCCCGCGTCGTCGGCGACCAAGGATCCGAGGGGTTCCACCGGCAGCTCGTCGGCGGACCGCAGCTTCGCCCACTGGGGCTCGTCCGGCCAGTCGCCGCCGCCGAGGTCGTTCCAGACGGCCTGGATGTTGGCGTGCTGCTCGTCGACCCGGCGGGAGAAGGCGGTGTATCCCGCGCCCGGCTCAAGTCCGGTGACCCGCACGGTCGCCGTGCGGTCCAGGGGCGCGGAGCCGTCGATCTTGGACTGGTCGAGCGTGCCGTTCCAGAGCAGGACGTCGACGGTGGAGCTGTCGTCGGCGCGAGTGGCCAGGGACTCCACCAGCGCCTCGGCGCCGTCGCCCGTGACCACGGCGGGGATCCGCCCGCCCGCCAGCTGGGAGAGGAGATAGAGCGCCCAGAAGCGCGGCTTGCGCAGATTCCCGACCGTGAGCAGACCGAATCCGCCGTGGAAGAGGCGGGGCGGCCAGCCCAGTTCCTCGAACTGGTCGGAGGCGACCCAGTAGGCGAGCGCGTCGGTCGACGACAGCGCGCTCTTCATGCCGCGCAGGACGAACGGAGCGGCGAAGACGGAGTCGCTGACCCGGTGGAAGTGGGTGGGGGTGACGCCCCATTCGGTCCACAGGATCTCCGGCTCGGGCCGTCCGGTCGCCGCCGCGAACGCGCGGGTCATCGGACGGAAGTCGAGTGGGGCATTGCCGTAGGTGTGGGTGGAGATGAAGTCGACGGGGACGTCGCGCTCCTGGCAGTACTCAAGGAGGGCGCCGACCCAGCCGGCCGCGGCGGACGACGGGCCGCCGACCTTGATCCGCTCGTCGACACCCTTCACGGCGCGGACGGCGACTTCGTAGAGCCGGTGGTAGTCGTCCTGGGTGCCGTTCCAGAAGACCTCCAGATTGGCCTCGTTCCAGACCTCGAACTCCCAGCCCGCGACGGTGTCTTTGCCGTACCGGTCCTGGAGGTGGACGGTCAACTCGCGGCAGAGGTCGCCCCAGTGCTCCCACACGGCGGGCTTGGACACCAGGGCCCGGTAGTCGAACACCCTGTAGTGGGGGTCGGCGGCCAGTTCCTTCGGCATGAAGGAGAGTTCGACGACGGGCTGGAGACCGGTCGCCAGGAACCGGTCGTAGACCTCGTCCAGGCCGGAGAAGTCGAAGGAGCCGTCCGGCTGGACGGTGAGTGTCTCCGGGAGGAAGGTGCCGTGCGCTCGCACGGAGCGGACGCCGATCTCGTCGCGGACGATCTCCAGGGCCCGGGCGTACTCCTTCGCGACGTCCGAGCCGCCCGCACCGGGCTTGTCCCAGGCCAGCAGGGAGAAGTGCTCGGCGCCCATCATCCGGTTCCAGACGCCGGGGAGAGGAGTGGCCGGCGCCGCCGCGTCCACCGTGACGGTGACCGGGGCGGGGCCGGAGTCGGCGGGCTTGGCGCGGCCGAAGGCCGCCTGGGAGAGGGCGCCGGCTCCGCTGTCGGACCAGGTGGCGACCTTGTAGTGATAGATGCGACCGGGCTCGACGAGGGTGTCGGCGTAAGGGGGATGGGGCACGGCGAGTACATCGCCGCCGAGGTGGTCGAGCGGTTCGTAGGGGCCCTCGACGGAGTCGGCGCGGTGCACGAGATAGCCGAGCGAGCTCTCCACCGGCTGCCAGGTCAGCAGCACATGGCCGGTGCCGTCCTCGGCGGACAGGCCGACGGGGGCGGGGAGTTCCCCGATGCCGGCGAGCCGCTGATCGCTGGGCTTCCCGATACGGGTCTCCCAGTCGGCGCGAGCGGTGGACTTCTCGGTCATGGCGGTACAAACCTTTTCGTCGATGAGTGCGCGGCGGTAGAGCGGCGGCGTCGGAGCCGCGATACGCGTCGGGAAGGTCGGTGGCGGCGGCTACTTCATTCCGGTGGTGGCGAGGCCCTGGGTGAAATGCCGTTGCAGGACGAGGAAGACCAGCAGCACCGGCAGGATGATCAGGAGGGAGCCGACCATCAACATGCCGTTGGAACCGTCCGACTGGTTGGGGTCGGTGGCGAAGGTGGCGAGGGCCACCGGGAGGGTGTATTTCCCTGGGTCGTTAGTCGCGATCAGTGGCCAGACGAAGTTGTTCCAGGAGCCGAGGAAGATAAGGATCGAGAGTGTCGCCAGTGCCGGTTTGACCAGCGGCATCGCGATCCGCCAGAAGATGTACCACTCGCCGGCGCCGTCGATCCGGGCCGCCTCCAGCAGTTCGTCGGGGATCGACTGCATGAACTGGCGCATCAGGAAGACGCCGAAGGCCTGGGCGGCGAACGGGAGTACCAGCCCCGCGTAGGAGTCGATCAGCTGGAGCTTGCTCATCAGGACGAAGAGCGGCAGCAGCATCAGGTTGCCGGGCACCATCAGGGCGCCGAGCACCAGCGCGAAGATTCTGTTCCGGCCGCCGAACCGCAGCTTGGCCAGTGCGTAGCCGAGCATCGAGCAGAACACCAGATTGGACAGGGTCACCAGGACGGCCACGGTGAGGGAGTTGAAGAAGTAGAGCGGGACATCCAGGCGGTCGAGCAGTTCGCCGAAGTGCTCGAAGGTCCACTCGGTGGGGATCCACACCGGCGGGCTGGCGGTCAGGTCACGGTCCGTCTTGAACGCCGACAGGCCCATCCACAGGAAAGGCGCCGCCATGACCAGCAGGCCGATCGAGAGCAGTACATAGACGCCGGTCTTCTTCAGCCGTCCGCCGGCCGATGTCGGGACGCCACCGGGCTTGAGGCCGGACCAGGTCGGGTCCGCGGGGTCCTTCGGGCCGGCGGGCACGGAGGACGGCGGCGGGGGAGTGGTGGTGCGTGCGGCGCTCATTTCGTGTTGTCCTTCAGCAGACGGAGCTGGAGCACCGTGATCGCCATGATCACGACGAAGAGCACATACGCCATGGCGCTCGCGTAGCCCATGTGGAAGAAGTTGAAGCCCTCGCGGTACATGGACAGCGACACGGTGAGCGTGCTGTCCGAGGGGCCGCCCTGCGTCATCACGAACGGCTCCTCGAAGACGTTGAGATAGCCGATCGTGGTGATGACCGTGGTGTAGAGCATCGTGGGCCGCAGCAGTGGCACGGTGATGCGGCGGAACTCCTGCCAGGTGCTCGCGCCGTCCAGCCGCGCCGCCTCCCGTACGTCGGGCGGGATGGCCTGGAGGCCGGCGATGAAGAGCACCATGACCGTGCCGAGGTTGCGCCACACGGCCATCACGATCAGCGAGGGCATGGCGAGTGCCTCGGAGCCGAGGAAGTCCGGGGAGGTCAGGCCGACTTCGAAGGCGAGGCCCGCGATCAGTCCGTCCGACGGGTCGAGGACGAAGCGCCAGACGACGGCGATCGCGACGATGCTGGTCACGACCGGGGCGTAGAAGCCGACCCGGAAGAAGGTGCGGGCCCGGTCGATGCCGTTGTTGAGCAGGACCGCGACGACCAGCCCGAAGCCGACGGTCAGCGGTACGCCGACGACCACGAAGTAGGCGGTGTTGAAGAGGGCCTTGAGGAACTTCTCGTCCTCGAACAACTGCGTGTAGTTCTCAAGGCCGATGAACTCCGCCGAGAAGGGATCGGTGACATTGCGCAGGCCGAAGTCCGTGAAGCTCATGACGAGCGTCGCGAGGATCGGCAGAGCCATGAAGACGGCGAAGAGCACCAGGAAGGGGGTGGAGAACAGCCAGCCGGCCAAGTGCTGCACGGCGACGGGCCGCCGCTTGCGGCGGTCGCGGCCGCCGGGTGGGGAGTGTGCCCCCGGCCCGGTCTTCGCGGGGGCCGCGTCCGCCACAGGTTCGGTCGTGGTGCTCATGACGACTACTCCACAAGCCCTTCGATGTCGGACTGGGCTTTCTCAGCGGCGTCCTCGGCGGAGGCCTTGCCCTGGGTCACCTGGGAGATGGCTTCGTCGGCCTTCGAGGAGACCTCTGTCCACTGGGGCAGGACCGGCCAGGACTTGGCGGTCTCCATCTGCTCACGGAAGATCTTGAAGTTGGCGTCGTTGGCGAGTTCGCCGGAGTTCCAGGCGCTGGTGTTGGCCGGCAGATCACCCGAGCGCTTGAACCAGTCCTTCTGGCCCTCGGTGCCGGTGAGGTAGCTCAGGAACTCCTTGGCGGCTTCCTTGTGGTCGCTGTCCTTGGACACGACGAGACTGGAGCCGCCGGCCATGGAGACGGAGCGCTGGTCGGCCGGGACCTTCGCGATGGCCCACTTGCCCTTGAGGTCCGGGTAGTTGTCGTTGATGCCCGCCATGGTCCAGGGGCCGGAGTAGAACATCGGGACGTCGCCGCTGTTGAAGTCGGTGAGGACCTCGTAGCCGGGCTGGAAGCTCTTCTTGGAGAGACCCTTCTCGAAGTACGTGCCGTACTCCTTGAGGGCCCTGACGGTCTCCGGGCTGTTCATGGCGGCCTTGCCGTCGTCGGAGACGATCGAGCCGCCGGCCGAGTAGAGGAACGGGTACCAGCTCTGCACGGCGTCCAGTCCGCTGGGCTGGAAGTAGATGCCCCACTGGCTGCCGGCCTTGTCCTGGAAGGCGGTGGCCGCCTGCTGGAGTTCGGGCCAGGTGGCGGGGGGCTTCGTTATGCCGGCCTTCTTCGCCAGGTCGGTGCGGTAATAGAGGACGCGGGTCTCGACGTACCAGGGGACGCCGTAGACCTCGCCGTCGGCCACGCCCTGGTCCCAGGCGGCGGGGAAGAAGGAGTCCTTTTTGAAGGTCTTGGTGTCGACCGGTTCCAGGACGCCGAGTTCGACGAACTCGCCCATGTAGCTGCTGCCCATCTGCGTCACGTCCGGCAGGGTGCCGGCCGCGGCGGCGGAGACCAGCTTCTGGTGGGCGACGTCCCAGCCGATGGGGGTGACCTTGACGGTGATGTGGGGGTTCGCGTCCTCGTACATCTTGGCCACCTCGGCGAGCTTCTCGCCTTCGGCGCCCATGGCCCACACGGTGAGGGTCTGCTTCTTGTCGGCGGCGACACCCGCGCCGCCCGAACTGCCGCACGCGGTGATCCCCGCGGCCATCGCCAGAGCGAGGGCGGCAGAGGCGGTTCTGGCGTTGCGATGCATGGACGGCTCCTCCTTGAGCTCACCAATGTATGCGCTGCCTGTAAGCGCATACATCACTCTGGTGCAGTCGTTCCGAGAACCGCAAGGGGGCCTTTGGTCACACTCGTGCAACATGTGGGACATCCGGATGTGCTGCCTCCGCGGGCTAGGTGGGCTGTTTGCGTTGCGGAAGTGATGAGGGGGATTCCGGTTGTGGTCTTCGGTGGTGGGCCGGGGTTAATGTCGCGCTCATGTCTGAGTTCGAGCACGGCTATCCCTTCGACCCGGCCTACGGCCGGAGCCTCGACGAGCTGCTCGACATCCCCGCGCCCGCCCCTCCGGTCGGATTCGACGCGCACTGGCGGGACCGGTTCGCGGCAGCGGCCGGGGTGGCGACCGCGCCGGCCGTGGGGCCGCAGGAGGACGAGCGGGACGGCTCCCGGATCTTCGGCGTGTCCTACACCTCGGTGGGCGGGCTGCGCCTCGGCGGCTGGCTGGTGCGGCCGGCGGCGGGGCCCGTCGAGCACGGCTTCGTGATCGGGCACGGATACGGCGGGCGCCAGGAGCCGGGGGCGGACGTGCCGCTTCCGCTGCCCCGGAGCGCCGCCATCCTCCCGTGTGTACGGGGGATGGGCTCGCGGAGCCGCCGCCCCGGCATCCCCGGGGAGGCCGGGGCGCATGTGCTGCACGGCATCGACTCACGCGAGACGTATGTGATCGGTGACTGCGTGGCCGATCTGTGGTGTGCGGCGTCGGCGCTGCTGGAACTGGTGCCGGAATTGAGGGCCGGGTCGGGGCCGGGGGAGGAAGCGCGGCTCGGGTATGTGGGGGAGAGCTTGGGCGGCGGGCTCGGGGCGTTGGCGTTGCCGTGGGACGACCGGTTCGCCTGCGGGCAGTTGACCGTGCCGACGTTCGGGAATCATCCGCTGCGGGTGACGCTGCCGAGCGTGGGGAGCGGGGAAGCGGTACGGGCGTACAGCGAGAGGCATCCGGAAGTCATGGACGTCCTCGCGTACTTCGACGCCGCGACCGCGGCGAAACGTCTCCAGGTGCCGATGATGGCCGCGCCCGCGCTGTTCGATCCGGCGGTGCCGCCGCCGGGGCAGTTCGCCGTGTACAACGCCCTGCCCGAGCCGCGTGAGCTGCATCTTCTGCGGGCGGGGCACTTCGCGTACGAGGGCGAGAGCGGCGACGTGGCGGCACTGGCGAAGGCCCGGCGCGGTTTCTTCACCGCCCGGCTGGCCTGACCCGCGGTGCGGAGGCTGTAGCTGAGGGGGCCGTATCTGAGGGGTCCGTGGGGCGGTGCGGGGGCCAGGGCCGGGGAGCCGCGATCGCCGCGCTCCTCACCCCCGTACCCGCACCTGTGCCCGCATCCGTAACCGCGCACTCACCCGCAGCCGCAGCTCGATCGGCGGGTCACCGAGACCGGGAGCATCAGGGAGACCGGTGCGCGCGTGGGGTCGGCCAGGCGGTGGATCAGGAGTTCCACCGCCTCCTCGCCCAGGCGGCGCATCGGCTGGCGGACCGTCGTCAGGGACGGGCGGACGATCCGGCTCAGCGGGATGCCGTCGAAGCCGGTCACCGCGATGTCGTCGGGCACCCGCACCCCACGCCGTTCCAGCGCGTGCAGCGCGCCGATCGCCATCTGGTCGTTCGCGAAGAGGATCGCCTCGGGCCGCTCGCGCCCCGCGGCACGGTCCAACAGTGCGTCGGCCGTCCGTTCGCCCTCGGCCTGCGTCATCATCTCCGCGCGCAGGTCGGGCTCGTCGGCCACCGGCAGGCCCGCCTCCCGGCAGGCCTCCTGGTAGCCGCGGAACCGCGCCTGCGCGTCCGGCGATTCACGCTCGCCGCCCACGAAGGCGAGTCTGCGCAGCCCGTGGTCACGGATGAGGTGACGGGCCAGCTCCCGTTCCCCGCCGGAGTTCGCCACCTCGATGTGGTCGAGGTGGTCGATCTCGCGCGGTCCGGCCAGCATCACGATCGGCAGCCGCCGCGAGATCACCTCAAGGTCCTCGGTGGGCACGGTCTTCGCCAGTACGGCGAACCCGTCCACCCGCCCCGCCACCTTGGCGACCAGGCTCTCCGGCCCGCCCACCAGCGAGGCGGCGATCAGCAGCGCGTACCCGTGCCGCCGTGCCGCCCGCTCCATGCCGCGGATGATCTGGTCCGAATAGAGCATGACGGCGGAGTCGTCGGCCTCAGCCTCCGCTTCCGCCTCCGCGCCGGTCTCGGCGTCCGGGTCCGCGTAGTCGGGGAAGCAGAGCCCGAGGACGCCGGTGGTGCGGCTGGCCAGACCACGGGCGTTGCCGCTCGGTACGTAACCGAGGGCGCGGGCCGCGTCCAGTACGCGGTCGCGGGTCTCGGCGCGTACCGAGTCCGGATTCCGGTAGACCCGTGAAACGGTCGCGATCGAGACGCCGGACCGTTCTGCGACGTCGTACACCGTGGGGGCACTCAACCGATCCGACCGTCCGCTCTCGCCGCGCTGTCTCTGACCGCTCACTCTCCACCGGGCCCGTTACCGCTGCCGGACGCCGGCGCACCTACCGTGTAAGCGCATTCACTTTACGGCGCCGGTCTGTGCAGGAGCAAGGTCGCCCCCCTCGGCACCCCCCTCGGCTCCCCCCTCAGCGCCTCCCTCGGGTCCCCCGTCCGCCCTGTCCGTGCCGTGCCCGGCCGTGCCCCTGAGCAACACGAACGAGAAGAGCGCGGCCCCCACCATGACGACAGCCGCGCCGACCGACGCCAGTGCCATCCCGTGCGTGAAGGCGTCCCGCGCCGCCGTCAGCACCCCCGCGGCCGTCTCCTCCGGGAGCCGGGCCGCGGCAGCCGCCGCGCCGCCCAAGGTCTCGCGTACCGCGTCCGCCTCGCCGCCCGGCAGAGCGGCGGTGACGTCGGCCGACAGGGCATCGGCCATGTCCCGGCTGTAGACCGCCGCCCCGACCGAGCCCAGGACGGCCATCCCCAGCGCCCCGCCGAGTTCCTGGCCCGATTCGAGTACGGCGGCGGCCGAGCCCGCGCGCTCGGGCGGGGCGGCGCCGATGGCGAGTTCGTTGGCGAGTGTCATGGCGGCGACGAGACCGCCCACGTACAGTGCGGCGGCCGCGAGGCAGAACCAGAGTGCCGAGTCCGCCCGGATCTGGGTCAGCCAGAAGAATCCGACCGCCGAGAAGAGGAAGGCGCCGCCCATCACGTACGCGCGGTCGGTGCGCTGCGCGAGGAGCGCCGCCGCCGGCGCCGCCACGATCACGCCCGAAGCCGGTACGAGGCTCCACAGGGCGGCTTCGAACGGGCTCAGGCCCTGTACGGACTGGAGGTACTGGGTGAGGAAGACCGCCATCCCCACTGTGGCGAACATCGCGAGCACATTCGCGAACACCGGGCCCCCGAAGGCCCGGCGCCCGAGCAGTCCGAGGTCGATCATCGGGTGCGCGAGGCGCTTCTGGCGGCGTACGAAGACGCAGCCGAGCACCACCCCCAGGACGACGGCCGCGGCGGGCACCGGTGCGAACCCGTGCCGGGCCGACTCCTTGATGCCGTAGATGACCGTGAGCAGGGTGGCGAGCGAGAGAGCCGCGCTCACCAGGTCGAACGGCTCCCGCGACGCCTCCCGACCACCGCCCGCGCCCGGGCCCCAGCCCGCCCCCGGACCACAGCCCGCACCCGGCGCCCCAACTCCCGCCCCCGGCGCCTCCGCCCCCGTCCTGGACTCAGGCACCAGGAACGGAACCAGCACCAGCAGCAGCACCATCGCCGGCAGGTTGATCAGGAAGATCGACCCCCACCAGAAGTGTTCGAGCAGCAGCCCGCTGACCACCGGCCCGAGCGAGATCCCGGTGGTCATGACGCCCGTCCAGATCGTCACCGCCCGGCCCCGCTGTTTCGCGTCGTGGAAGAGATTGCGGATCAGCGCGAGCGTCGACGGCATGAGGGCGGCGCCCCCGAGCCCGAGCAGCGCGCGTACGCCGATGAGGGCGTCGGCCGAGTGCGCGTACGCCGCGGCGACCGAAGCCGCGCCGAAGACCGTCGCGCCGACGAGCACCAGTTTGCGTCGGCCGATCCGGTCGCCGAGCGCCCCCATGGTGATGAGCAGCCCCGCGAGTACGAAGCCGTACATGTCGAGGATCCACAACTGCTGGGTGGCGCTGGGCTCCAGATCCTGGCTGACGAACGGGATCGCGAAGTAGAGGATCGAGATGTCCATCGAGACGAGCAGCAGCGGGAGCATCAGGACGCCGAGGGCGATCCATTCCTTGCGGCCCGCGAGTCCGGGTGTATGTGAGTTCTCCATGACCGGTACGTAATCGTCCCCGCGTGTACGCGGCAAACAGCTGCCTAGTGCACCACCCCAAAATCCCTGTACAGGCCGTGACTTGGGCTCCCAGTGCACTAGTACGCTGAAGCCCATGACCGCCGATCCGCCCTACCTCCGTATCGCCGCCGAGCTCCGCCGCCGTATCGCCTCCCGCGAACTCGCGCCCGGCGACCGCGTGCCCTCCACCCGCCGTATCACCCAGGAGTGGGGCGTCGCGATGGCGACCGCGACCAAGGCGCTCGCGACGCTCAACCAGGAAGGGCTCGTACGGGCGGTGCCGGGCGTCGGCACAGTGGTCGCGGAACCCGTCCGCCCCCGGGGCCGGGACACCGCTCCCGGCGAGGGACTCAGCCGTCAGCGCGTCGTACGCGCCGCCATCGCGCTCGCCGACGCCGAAGGACTGGGCGCGCTGTCGATGCGGCGCGTGGCCACGGAGTTCGGTACGTCCACGATGGCGCTGTACCGCCATGTTCCGAGCAAGGGCGAGCTGGTGCGCCTGATGTCCGAGGCGGTGTTCGCCGGCGCCCCCTCGGGCCCCGAACCGGCCGGCTGGCGCCCTCGGCTGAGGCGGGAGATCCGGTGGCTGTGGAGCCAGTACGAGCGGCATCCCTGGCTCGCCCGTGCCATGGCGGGGCTGACCCGGCCGATGGCATCACCGCACGCGATGAGTTACACCGAGCGGACGCTGGGCACCATGCGAGACCTCGGTCTCACACCGCACGCGATGATCCACATCCACCTCTCCCTGCTCGGCTACGCCCAAGGGGTCGCGATGGCGGTCGAGTTGGAGTCGCAGGCACGGCAGGACACGGGGCTCACGGCCGAGCAGTGGATGGCGGCAAACGAGACGCGCCTCGATTCGATCCAGCTCACCGGCGCGTATCCGGTCCTGTCGAACCTCTTCGGGGACGAGGAGTTCGATCTCGAACTCGGCACACTCTTCGAGTTCGGTCTCGAACGGATGCTGGACGGTGTCGAGTCGCTGATCGAGCGGTCACCCGGCCCCTGAGAGAAGCCTGCCCCCAGCGCCGGACGGGCCGCGTCGGCCCGTCCGCCGCCTGAGAACAGACAGCCCCTAGCTGGTCGTACGGCGGCGGATCTTGTTCCCGAGCCAGACCAGCGGGTCGTACTTCTTGTCCGCCACGCGCTCCTTCAGCGGGATCAGCGCGTTGTCCGTGATCTTGATGCCTTCGGGGCAGACCTCGGTGCAGCACTTGGTGATGTTGCAGTAGCCGAGCCCGTGCTCGTCCTGCGCCGTCTCCTTGCGGTCCAGCCCGCTCTCCTCGGCCGCGTCCAGCGGATGCATGTCCAGCTCCGCGACCCGCATCAGGAAACGGGGACCGGCGAACGAGGTCTTGTTCTCCTCGTGGTCCCGGACCACATGGCAGGTGTCCTGGCACAGGAAGCACTCGATGCACTTACGGAACTCCTGCGAGCGTTCCACGTCCATCTGCTGCATCCGGTACTCGCCCGCCGCGACCCCCGGCGGCGGCACGAACGCCGGTACCTCCCGCGCCTTCTGATAGTTGAAGGACACATTCGTCACCAGGTCCCGGACAATGGGGAAGGCGCGCAGCGGGGTGACGGTGATCGTCTCCTCGCGGGTGAAGGTCGACATCCGCGTCATGCAGAGCAGCCGCGGCCGGCCGTTGATCTCCGCACTGCACGAACCGCATTTGCCCGCCTTGCAGTTCCAGCGCACCGCCAGGTCGGACGCCTGCGTCGCCTGGAGCCGGTGGATGATGTCGAGGACGACCTCGCCCTCGTTGACCTCGACGGCGAAGTCCTTCAGCTCGCCGCCCTCCGCGTCGCCCCGCCAGACCTTGAACTTGGCCTCGTAAGAGGTGGCCGGGGTGGACGTCGCGGACGTGGCGGGTGAGGTGGTGGACGAGACGGACGAGGGGGGTGTGCTCTGAGTCGGAGTCGTGCTGGCACTCACTCGTGGAGCTCCTCTTCGGCGAGGTACTTGACCAGCTCTTCCTTGTCGAAGAGGTCGAGCAGGTCGGAACGGATGGGCTCGGTCGTCTTCCTGGAGAGGCTGATCCGGCCGAGCGTGGGGTCCACCGACGGGTCCCGTGCGGAATCGTTCAGCCGGCAGTGCAGATTGACCCGCCGCCAGTCGAGAACCATGCCCGGCCAGTCCTCGCGGGTATGACCGCCCCGGCTCTCCGTACGCTCCAGGGCCGACAGGGCGATGCACTCACTGACGAGCAGCATGTTCCGCAGGTCGATCGCGAGGTGCCAGCCGGGGTTGAACTGCCGGTGGCCCTCCACCCCGGCGCGAGCCGCTCGCCCGCGCAGCTCGCCCAACTTCTCCAGCGCCTGCTCCATCTCGCCCTCGCGCCTGATGATGCCGACGAGGTCGTTCATCGTCTGCTGGAGCTCCTGATGGACGCTGTACGGGTTCTCCGGCGGGCCGCCGCCCTCCGGCTCCTCGGCGCCGAACGGGCGCAGCGCCTCGGTGGCGGCGGCGTCGATCTGGCCCTCGTCGAGAACCGGCCGCTCGGTGAGCCCCGCCGCGTACTCGGCCGCGTGCAGTCCGGCCCGCCGGCCGAAGACCAGCAGGTCGGAGAGCGAGTTTCCGCCGAGCCGGTTGGAGCCGTGCATCCCGCCCGCGACCTCGCCGGCCGCGTACAGACCGGGGACGCCGGGCGTGGCGGCGGTGTCCGAGTCGACGGCGATCCCGCCCATCACGTAGTGACAGGTGGGGCCGACCTCCATCGCCTCAGCGGTGATGTCGACATCGGCCAGCTCCTTGAACTGGTGGTACATCGAGGGCAGCCGACGCTGGATGACCTCGGGCGGCATACGCGTGGACACGTCCAGATACACGCCGCCGTGCGGTGAGCCCCGGCCGGCCTTGACCTCGGAGTTGATGGCACGGGCCACCTCGTCACGGGGCAGAAGCTCGGGCGGGCGCCGGTTGTTGTCCGGGTCCTCGTACCAGCGGTCGCCCTCGCCCTCGGACTCCGCGTACTTCTCCTTGAAGACGTCCGGTACGTAGTCGAACATGAACCGTTTGCCTTCGGAGTTGCGCAGCACTCCGCCGTCGCCGCGCACCGACTCGGTGACGAGGATCCCCTTCACCGACGGCGGCCAGACCATGCCCGTCGGGTGGAACTGCACGAACTCCATGTTCAGCAGCGGGGCACCGGCGAGCAGCGCCAGCGCGTGCCCGTCGCCCGTGTATTCCCACGAATTCGACGTCACCTTGAAGGACTTGCCGATGCCGCCGGTCGCGAGAACGACGGCGGGCGCCTCCAGGACGAAGAAACGGCCGGACTCGCGCTCGTAGCAGAACGTGCCCGAGACCCGCTCGCCCTCCTTCAGCACGGAGGTGACGGTGCACTCCTGGAAGACCTTCAACCGGGCTTCGTAGTCCCCGAATTCGCGGAAGTCCTCCTGCTGGAGGGCGACGATCTTCTGCTGGAGCGTACGGATCAGCTCAAGGCCGGTCCGGTCGCCGACGTGCGCGAGACGTGGATACTCGTGCCCGCCGAAGTTGCGCTGGGAGATCTTCCCTTCCGCCGTACGGTCGAAGAGCGCGCCCCAGGTCTCCAGCTCCCAGACCCGGTCCGGCGCTTCCTGTGCGTGCAGCTCCGCCATCCGCCACTGGTTGAGGAACTTCCCGCCGCGCATGGTGTCGCGGAAGTGGACCTGCCAGTTGTCCCCGGAGTTCACATTGCCCATGGAGGCCGCGATGCCGCCCTCGGCCATCACCGTATGGGCCTTGCCGAAGAGCGACTTGCAGATGACAGCGGTACGGGCGCCACGCTCACGCGCCTCGATGGCGGCCCGCAGACCCGCTCCGCCCGCGCCCACCACCACTACGTCCCACTGCTCGCGTTCGAGTTGCGTCATTGCTGAAGGCTCTCCCTAGGACTAAAAGAGGCGCGGATCGTCGAAGACCCCGCTGGCGAGCAGATACACATAGAAGTCCGCGAGGGCGACGCTGATCAAGGAGGCCCAGGCGAGCTGCATATGACGGTGATTCAGCTTCCCGACCCAGCCCCACAGCCGGTAGCGCACCGGATGCTTGGAGAAGTGCTTCAGCTTGCCGCCGATGACATGGCGGCAGGAGTGGCAGGAGAGGGTGTACGCCCAGATCAGCACGATGTTGACGACCATGAGGATCGTGCCGAGGCCCATGTGGCCCCACTCGTACTCCGAGTTGCGGAAGGCGAGCACCGTGTCGTACGTGAGGATGACCGCCACCGGCACGGCCGCGTAGAAGAAGTACCGGTGGATGTTCTGGATGATCAGCGGGAAGCGCGTCTCGCCGGTGTACTTCTTGTGCGGTTCGGCGACGGCGCAGGCGGGCGGCGACGCCCAGAAGCCCCGGTAGTAGGCCTTGCGGTAGTAGTAGCAGGTCATCCGGAAGCCCAGCGGGAAGATCAGGATGATCAGCGCGGGGGACAGACCCCACCAGCTGCCGAAGATCTCCAGGTTGGGGCCGCCCTTCATCGGCTCACAATTCTCGGCCAGACAGGGCGAGTAGAACGGTGAGACGTACGGCGCCGCGTAGTAGTGGGCGTTCCCGAACGCGCGCCACGTCGAGTAGATGACGAAGGCGAGCAGCCCGGCCGCCGTGGCGGCGGGGGCCAGCCACCAGCGGTCGGTCCGCAGGTGGCGGGCGGTGATGGCGGCGCGCGTGGTGTCGTGCACGCCCGTATTCAGTTGGGGTTGTTCCGTGCCTGTTGCCAACGAAGACTCCGTATGGAGATGGAGTGGGATCTGGTGGGGGGTCGTGGGGCCGGGGCGGTTGATGGCGGGTGCGTCGGTGCGGTGTCGCGGGCGTGCGGTGTGATGTCCGTGCGGGGTGACGTCCGTGTGGCGCTGGTCAGAAGGTGGTCGGCGGCCTGGGGGGACACGTCGGCCTCGGCGCTGAGAGCGTCCGAGGCCGGCCGGCGGGCTAGGGAGCGCGCCGGTCCCGCAGCCCCAGACCCTCGTCGTCGGAGTCCGTCCACAGCGCCGCGTTGTACGGCGCGTCGGGGATGGTGACCACGTCCGGGCGGCGGTCCTTGGGCGCGGGCCTGGACGGGGCCGCCGGTACGGCTTCGTTCAGTCGGTCGACCGTCCGCTCCAGGTCCGCGACGCGCTGAACGAGCTCATCGATACGACGGTGGACTGCTGTCAGATCTTCCGGCTGGGACATGACTTGCCCTCACTTCCGCAGGGGAGCGATGCCATCGGTAATGCGCCTGCGAGTGTCGCTCCTCACATCCCCGCTTGTGAAGGGACGTGCAGGGATTCCCGGCGCATACGTGAGCCGTGCGCTCCGCGTCGTTGATGTCGCGCCCTTCCATTTTCGCTCTTTCGGCGGCTCTGTGTCCTGTTCCTCGTTGAGCCGTACGGGTGGCCTTCGGGCACCGGACCGCCGTGTCGCCGCTGTCGGGTCGGACCGGTCCACTTCAGTGGGCGGGCAATAGGTGTGATCATCTCTAAATTCCACAAACAGGACGAAGAGGTAGAAGCCATGTCCCAGGTCGGCGCCCCACGCGGGAGGACATGCTCCCGGACCATCCGCTCCGTCGCACTACTCACCACCGGCGTGCTCGCCCTGCCCGCGCTCGCCGGGTGCGGCTCGGGCGACGAGCGGAGCAAGGTCCCGGAGGCCGCCCAAGACGTCGGGCCCGCGGCACGGGACCGGATCGCCGACGGCGGGACGCTGCGCTGGGCCGTGGACACCGTGCCCACCACCCTCAACACCTTCCAGGCGGACGCCGACGCCACGACGTCGCGCATCGCGGGCGCCGTACTGCCCGCACTCTTCACCCTCGACAAGACCGGCCGCCCGCAGCGCAACCCGGACTATCTGGAGTCCGCGAAGATCGTCGAGCGCGAGCCCAAGCAGGTCGTGCTCTACAAGCTCAACCAGCAGGCGGTCTGGAGCGACGGACGCGAGCTCGGCGCCCCCGACTTCGTGTCCCAGTGGCGCGCGCTGAGCGGCAAGGAGTCCGCGTACTGGACCGCGCGCAACGCCGGATACGAGCGCATCCAGAAGATCGAGCGCGGCAAGGACGACCTGGAGGTCCGGGTGACCTTCAACAAGCCGTACGCCGACTGGAAGGCGCTCTTCAGCCCGCTGTACCCGAAGAGCGTGATGGGGGCGCCGAACTCCTTCAACGACGGCGCGCGCGCGAAGCTCAAGGCAACGGCCGGGCCCTTCCAGATCAAGGAGCTCGACCGCGAGGACCGCGAGATGACCCTCGTCCGCAACCCCCGTTGGTGGGGTGCGCGGCCGAAGCTCGAATCGATCGTCCTGAGCGCGGTGCCGCGCGACAAGCGCGCCGCCGCGCTGGTCGCGGGCACGCTCGACCTCGCCGAGATCGACAGCCCGGTGGCCGAGCGGATCAACAAGGCGCGCGCCGGTAAGAGGGGCGGGGGAGCGGGGCCGCGGGCGGCTACCGGATCACCGTCGGGAACCGGGTCGCCCTTGGCGGAGGAGTCACCCAACGACTCGGACGAGGAAGAGGCCGACGCCGAGGCCGGGGAAGAGGCCGAGTCCGCGCGGGATTCCCAGGAGAAGCGGACCGAGGCGCTCGCCAAGTTCTCCAGGGAGCAGCAGGGCCTGCGCGGCTATGTCGTACGGAAGTCCCTGGAGCCCGCCTTCACACAGCTGGCGCTCAACGGGGAGACCGGGCCGCTCGCCGACGAGCGGGTACGGCGCGCCGTGGCCCGCGCGCTCGACCGGAAGAAGCTGGCCGAGGCCGTACTCAAGCCGCTCGGCCTGCCGGCGTACCCGCCCGGCAGCCATCTGGCGCTGGCCGGACAGCACGCGTACGCCGACAGCAGCGACGCGCTCGGGGACCAGAACACCCGGGAGGCGCAGGCGCTCCTGGCCGACGCGGGGTGGATGCCGGGCGGCGCCCTGAAGAAGGACGACGGTACGAAGGCCGGGAGCGAGGCCGACACCGACAAGAAGAAGGACAAGGACAAGGCCGGCGACGCGAGCGAGAAGGCCGAGAACGCCGAGAAGGACGCCGGCGCGGAGAACAAGGACAAGGAATCCGACACGAAGGACACCGATTCCGGTTCTGACTCGGAGTCCGATTCGGACTCCGCTTCCGGCTCTGAGTCCGACTCCGACAGCGCCTCCGACGAGGGTTCGTACGTCGTCGGTGACAACAAGCCCGGACGCGGCGCCCCCCTCTCCGAGAGCGGCACCCGCGTCATCGCCCCGGCGCCCGCCGCCGCCTTCCACCGTGCGGTTCTCCTCGGCCAGGCGGGGCTGCTGGACGACTCGGACGTCAGCGCCCAGGACAGGCAGCCGGGCGGCATGGCCGGCGCGTACGCCCCGCGCGGTACGGCGGCACCCTCCGCGTCCGAGTCCGCGTCCGCGTCCGACACCGAGTCGGACACCGAGTCGGACACTGACTCCGAGTCCGAGTCCGAGTCCGCGTCCCCCTCATCCTCCGCCTCGGCCTCCGGATCAGCCTCCGCGTCGGCCTCCGCCTCCGCCTCCCCCCTGCCCGGCTCGCTCGCCAAGAACGGCAAGCCCCTCACCCTCCGCTTCGTCCTCCCCTCCGGCCCCGGCTCCGAGCAGCTGCGCACCGTCGGTGAGAAGATCGCGCGCATGCTCGACCGCATCGGCATCCGTACGGAGATCAGCAAGGTCGCGGACGCCAACTACTTCAAGGACCACATCGCGTCGGGCGACTACGACCTCGCCCTGTACTCGTGGCCCGCGACCGCCTACCCCGCGACCGACGGCCGGCCGATCTACTCCAAGCCCGTCCCCGCCTCCGACGGCTCGTTGCTGGTGGAGCAGAACTACACCCGCGTCGGGACCGACCACATCAACCAGCTCTTCGACCAGGCCGCCTCCGAGCTGGACGAGAACGAGGCCCGCGATCTGCTCAGGCAGGCCGACGCCCGCATCTGGGCGGCGGCCGGTTCCATCCCCCTCTATCAGCGCCCGCAGCTCGTGGCGGCCAAGCCGTCCGTGGCGAACGCCGGTGCCTTCGCCTTCGCCTCCCCCCGTTACGAGGACATCGGCTTCAAGAACGGTGGCAGGAGCGGTCCGGAGAAGCCGGTGAAGTCGTCGGCGAAGTCCGAAAGCGACAAGAAGTAGAAGGACAGCGGTAGCACAGAAGAAGAAACGGAGAGAACCGGCAGGTCAGACCCTGGAAGCCGGACGATCAACTTGCCCGCCGGGCCTCCCGGCGGGCAAGATCGTGTCATCCCCTGACCCGGGCCGTTTCACACCCCGCAGTACGTCCCAGCAGACGCACGACCAGCAGTCCACGAGCGCGTTCCCCAGCGCTCCGCCTCTTATCGGATCGGTCCCGGAAGCCCCGGCATCGCCAGCCCCGTACGATGGGGTAGGCCGTGGCGTGTCCGCCCGGCAGGCGTACGAGGAAAACAACGCCGCATCCCACGATCGAGAGAAGCGCCAGCCAGCATGCCCACGCGCCACGACATCCGTAACGTCGCCATCGTCGCCCACGTCGACCATGGCAAGACCACTCTGGTCGACGCCATGCTGAAGCAGGCCGGTGCCTTCGCCGCGCACGCCGCCGAGCACCTCGACGACCGGATGATGGACTCGAACGACCTGGAGCGCGAGAAGGGCATCACGATCCTCGCCAAGAACACGGCGGTGAAGTACCACCCCAAGGAGGGCGGTACAGGTGACATCCCGAACCTGGTCACGATCAACATCATCGACACCCCCGGCCACGCCGACTTCGGCGGTGAGGTCGAGCGGGGTCTGTCGATGGTCGACGCGGTCGTCCTCCTCGTCGACGCCTCCGAGGGCCCGCTGCCGCAGACCCGTTTCGTGCTGCGCAAGGCGCTGTCGGCCAAGCTGCCGGTGATCCTGTGCATCAACAAGACGGACCGGCCCGACGCCCGTATCGCCGAGGTCGTCGACGAGACGTACGACCTCTTCCTCGACCTGGACGCGGACGAGGACCAGATCGAGTTCCCGATCGTCTACGCCTGCGCGCGTGACGGCGTCGCCTCGCTGACCAAGCCGGAGGACGGCACGGTCCCGGCCGACAGCACCAACCTGGAGCCCTTCTTCACCACGATCCTGGGCTCCGTCCCGGCTCCGGTGTACGACGAGGACGCGCCCCTCCAGGCCCACGTCACCAACCTGGACGCCGACAACTTCCTCGGCCGTATCGCGCTCTGCCGCGTCGAGCAGGGCGAGCTGAAGAAGGGGCAGACCGTCACGTGGATCAAGCGTGACGGCACGATGTCCAACGTCCGCATCACCGAACTGCTGATGACGGAGGCGCTCACCCGCAAGCCGGCCGAGAAGGCCGGTCCGGGCGACATCTGCGCCATCGCCGGTATCCCGGACATCATGATCGGCGAGACCCTCGCAGACCTGGAGAACCCGATCGCGCTGCCGCTGATCACGGTGGACGAGCCGGCCATCTCGATGACCATCGGCACCAACACCTCGCCGCTGGTCGGCAAGGGCGGCAAGGGCCACAAGGTCACCGCCCGACAGGTGAAGGACCGTCTGGACCGCGAGCTGATCGGTAACGTCTCGCTGCGCGTCCTGGACACCGAGCGTCCCGACACCTGGGAGGTGCAGGGCCGCGGTGAGCTGGCGCTGGCCATCCTGGTCGAGCAGATGCGCCGTGAGGGCTTCGAGCTGACGGTCGGCAAGCCCGAGGTCGTCACCAAGGACATCGACGGCAAGCTGCACGAGCCGATCGAGCGCATGACGATCGACTGCCCCGAGGAGCACCTGGGCGCGATCACGCAGCTGATGGCGACCCGCAAGGGCCGTATGGAGACCATGACCAACCACGGGTCCGGCTGGATCCGGATGGAGTGGATCGTGCCGTCCCGCGGACTCATCGGCTTCCGTACGGAGTTCCTCACCCAGACCCGCGGCACCGGCATCGCGCACTCGATCTTCGAGGGGCACGAGCCGTGGTTCGGCGAGCTGCGGACCCGTAACAACGGCTCGCTGGTCGCGGACCGTTCCGGTTCGGTGACGCCGTTCGCGATGGTCAACCTCCAGGAGCGCGGTGTCATCTTCACCGAGCCGGGCACCGAGGTGTACGAGGGCATGATCATCGGCGAGAACTCGCGCGCCGACGACATGGACGTGAACATCACCAAGGAGAAGAAGCTCACCAACATGCGTGCCGCCTCCGCCGACACCACGGAGAACGTGGTGCCGCCGCGCAGGCTCTCGCTGGAGCAGTCCCTGGAGTTCTGCCGCGACGACGAGTGCATCGAGGTGACCCCGGAGACGGTCCGTATCCGCAAGGTCGTCCTGGACCAGAAGGAGCGCGGCCGCGCGGCCTCCCGCGCCAAGCGCTGACGCACCGCCGCCGCGGACCATGACGGTCCGGCAGGTGTACGTTTCCCCGGCCCGGCCCCCGCGAGGTGCCGGGCCGGAGGTCTGCCCCCCGGCGGCGGCCGGACAGTAGGGTGTTTTGGCCGAGCCGAGGGCTCCTGTCAACTCGTTTTCCGTGGCGAAACGTCCGGATACCGGGTATCGCTCACCGGAAGCTGCGTTAACAGTCCGTTTCGCGGGTGTCTGTCTGTGCTTACTTTGTCCGGATTTCGGGCGTAGGTGATAGGTCGATGTTGTCAAAACGAGACGCAGTAAGTGTGGTTTACCGGTCGGGCGTACTTAATAGTTGGCTCCATTGAGCTCGGGTCAATGGGTCATGCGCTGTGGGGAGCGCCGACTCACGAGCACACACTCGGTGCATCGATCGGCCGCCGTCAGGGGTGTCGGCGTAACGATCGGTGCCCATCTTGTTGTGACAAGTGGACTCATGAGGAGGAACCCATGCGCGGTGCCAAGAGCGCCAAGTGGGTCGCGGGCGCGATAGTTATCGCCCTGGCTGCGACCGCCTGCGGCGGCGGCGACAGCGACAGCGGCGACGACATGAAGGCGGGGAAGGCCGACCCGAATGGCATTCTGACCGCACAGCTCGGCGAGCCGCAGAACCCGCTGCAGCCGGCTAACGCCAAGGAGAGCCAGGGCAGCCGTGTCCTGCGCGCCATCTTCTCCGGCCTGGTCGACTACGAGCCCGGGACCGGAAAGCTTCAGTACGTGAACGCCGAGTCGGTCACCCCGAACGACGACTCGTCCGTCTGGACCGTCAAGCTCAAGCCCGGCTGGAAGTTCCACGACGGCACCCCGGTCACCGCCGAGTCCTACGTGAACTCGTGGAACTGGTCGGCCAACGTCAAGAACAACCAGACCAACTCCAGCTGGTTCCAGGACATCAAGGGCTACGCGGACGTCCACCCCGAGAAGGGTGACCCGAAGGCCGAGAAGATGTCCGGTCTGAAGGTGGTCGACGAGAACACCTTCACGATCACGCTGACCAGCTCGGTCTCGTACTTCGCGTACAAGCTGGGCTACGACGTGTGGGCGCCGCTTCCCGAGTCGTTCTTCGCGGACCCGAAGGCCGCCGGCGAGAAGCCGGTCGGCAACGGCCCGTACAAGTTCGTCTCGTGGGACCACAAGAAGCTGATCAAGGTCCGCAAGTTCGAGGACTACACCGGGCCGAACAAGGCCAAGAACGGTGGCATCGACTTCAAGAACTACACCACCGCCGACTCCGCCTACTCGGACCTGCGGTCGGACAACCTCGACTGGATCGAGCAGGTCCCGACCACGGCCCTCACGAGCTACAAGGACGACCTGGGCGACCGCGCGATCGACCAGGAGTACTCGGCCGTCCAGTCGATCGTCCCGGCGTTCTACACGGACCAGTTCAAGGACATCGACCCCAAGGTCATCCAGGGTCTGTCCATGGCGATCGACCGTGACACGATCACCAAGACCGTGCTGCACGGCACCCGTTCCCCGGCCGACTCCTACGTCGCCCGCGGTGTGCTCGGCTACAAGGCCGGCGCCCTCGGTGACGTCACGAAGTTCGACCCGGCCGCGGCCAAGGCCCTCATCAAGGAGGGTGGCGGCGTCCCCGGCAACAAGATCTCGATCCAGTTCAACGCCGACCAGGACCACAAGCCCTGGGTCGACGCGGTCTGCAACAGCATCCGCAAGAGCGTCGGTGTCGAGTGCACCGGTGACTCGAAGCCGGACTTCCAGGCCGACCTGAACGCGCGTGACAACAAGCAGGTCAAGTCCATGTACCGCGGTGGCTGGGTGCTCGACTACCCGGTCAACTCGAACTTCATGCGCGACCTGTACGGCACCACCGCCGCCGGTAACACCTCGGGCTACTCCAACAAGGAGTTCGACGCGCTGGCCACGAAGGCCGACCAGGCGGCGACGCTCGACGAGACGGTGAAGCTGTACCAGGACGCCGAGCAGCTCCTGAAGGCTGACATGCCCGCGATTCCGCTGTGGTTCTACAAGAACAACTCGGGTCAGTCCAGGAACGTCTTCGGCAAGATCGCTTACGGCCAGGACGGCGACCCCATCTTCACCAGCGTCCAGGTGAAGGCCAAGAGCTAAACATCGGGACCGTCAACCGGTGCCGCCGCTCCCCCGTGGGGCGGCGGCACCGGCCCGGCCAGGCAGGCCCCGGGAGACTCCACCCCATACCCCGTGGCGGAGAAAACTACGAAGGCCATCGCCGACCCCTCACGGCATGGAGGCATGATGGGGCGCTACGTCGCAAGGCGACTGCTCCAGATGATCCCGGTATTCATCGGGACCACTCTGATTATTTTCCTTATGGTCCATATCCTTCCGGGCGATCCGATCCGGGCGATGTGGGGTGACAAGGCGGCGGACCCCGCACAGGTCGCCGCGCTACGTGCTGACTTCGGGCTCGACCAGCCCCTGTGGAAGCAGTACGTCGACTACATGTGGGGGCTCCTCCAGGGAGACTTCGGCGAGACGTTCGGTGGCCGTCAGGTCGCCGACGAGATGTCCGAGGCCTTCCCGGTGACGCTCCGGCTCACCATGGTGGCCCTCGTCATCGAGATCATCATCGGTATCGGCCTCGGCGCCTGGGCGGGTCTGAAGGCCGGCAAGGCCGTCGACACCGGCGTACTGATCTTCACGCTCATCGTCATCTCGATCCCGGTCTTCGTGCTCGGCTACCTGGCGCGCTTCGTCCTCGCCGACGAACTGGGGTGGGTCGCGCCCAATGTGCAGGACTCCACGGACTACGCCCAGTTGTTCCTGCCAGGCTTCGTTCTGGCGATGCTGTCGATGGCGTACGTGGCACGGCTGACCCGTACGACGTTCGCGGAGAACCTGCGGGCCGACTACATGCGTACGGCGATGGCCAAGGGCCTGCCCAGACGCCGCATCGTCGGCGTCCACCTGCTGCGCAACTCGCTGATCCCGGTCGTCACGTTCCTCGGCACCGACGTCGGCGGCTTCATCGGCGGCGCGGTCATCACCGAGGGCATCTTCAACGTCCAGGGCGTCGGCAACCTGCTCTTCAAGGCGCTCCAAGGCCGTGAGGGCTCGACGATCGTCGGCGTGGTCACGGTCTTCGTGCTCATCATCCTTCTGATCAACCTGGTCGTCGACCTGCTGTACGCGGTCCTGGACCCGAGGATCCGGTATGCCTGACGTGATCAAGACCAAGACTGACGCGGCCACCGACGCCATCGCGCCGCCGGCCGCCGGAGCTCCCGAGACCGTGGCCGAGGGCCACAAGTCGCAGGGCAAGCCGCGCAGCCTGTGGGGCGACGCCTGGTACGACCTGCGGCACCGCCCGATGTTCTGGGTCTCCTCGATCCTGCTGGTCTTCCTGATAGTCGTGGCCGCCTTCCCGGGGCTGTTCACCAGCGTCGACCCGCGCGACGGCGACCTCACCAACCACTTCCTGACCAAGCCTGAGCTGGGCAGCTTCTTCCAGCCCGACTGGTTCGGCTACGACGGCCAGGGCCGTTCGATCTACGCGCGTGTCGTCTACGGGACGCGCGCCTCGATCCTGGTCGGTGTCGGCGTCACCGCGGCGGTGACGCTCGTCGGCGGACTGCTCGGGATGCTGGCCGGCTACTTCGGCGGCTGGCTCGACTCGGTCATCTCCCGTATCACCGACATCTTCTTCGGCATCCCGTTCCTGCTCGGCGCGATGGTCGTCCTGAACGCCTTCACCGAGCGCAAGGTCTACGTCGTGATCTTCGCCCTGGCCTTCCTGGGCTGGACGTCGATCTGCCGCGTGATGCGCTCATCGGTGATCACCGCCAAGCAGGCGGACTATGTGACGGCGGCGCGCGCCCTCGGCGCGGGCACCCGGCGGATTCTCTTCCGCCATGTGCTGCCGAACGCGATGGCGCCGACCATCGTCGTCGCGACGATCGCGCTGGGGGGCTACATCTCGGCCGAGGCGACCCTGTCGTTCCTGGGTCTCGGCCTCGCCGATCCGACCATTTCCTGGGGCATCGACATCGCCCAGGGCAGCAAGGACATCAGGGACAACCCGCACGCACTGTTCTTCCCGGCCGGAATGCTGAGCCTCACGGTCTTCGCGTTCATCATGCTGGGTGACGCCGTACGCGACGCCCTCGACCCGAAGCTGCGCTGAGGAGGGCGTACGTGACCATCATCGAAGAAACCTCAAGTGTCCCGACGCCCCGACCGGGCGAGTCGGACACCACCCCACTGCTCGAAGTACGCGACCTCCATGTGGAGTTCCACACCCGGGACGGTGTCGCGAAGGCCGTCAACGGCGTGAACTACAGCGTGGCCTCGGGCGAGACCCTGGCCGTGCTCGGTGAGTCCGGCTCCGGCAAGTCCGTGACCGCGCAGGCGATCATGGGCATTCTCGACATGCCGCCGGGCTCCATCCCGCAGGGCCAGATCCTGTACCGCGGGCAGGACATGCTCACCATGAGCTACGAGGAGCGGCGGAAGATCCGTGGCCGGAAGATCGCGATGATCTTCCAGGACGCGCTCTCCTCGCTGAACCCCGTCCTCTCGGTGGGCTACCAGCTCGGCGAGATGTACCGGGTCCACGAGGGCCTCTCCCGCAAGGCGGCCAAGATCAAGGCCGTCGAGCTGATGGAGCGGGTCAACATCCCGGCGGCGAAGGCGCGGGTCAACGACTACCCGCACCAGTTCTCCGGCGGTATGCGCCAGCGCATCATGATCGCGATGGCGCTCGCCCTGGAACCCGACCTGATCATCGCGGACGAGCCGACGACCGCGCTCGACGTGACCGTGCAGGCCCAGGTGATGGACCTGCTCGCGGACCTTCAGCGCGAGTTCAACATGGGGCTGATCCTCATCACCCACGACCTCGGCGTCGTCGCCGACGTCGCGGACAAGATCGCCGTCATGTACGCGGGCCGGATCGTGGAGACCGCGCCGGTGCACGAGCTGTACAAGCGGCCGGCGCACCCGTACACGCGTGGTCTGCTCGACTCCATCCCCCGGCTCGACCAGAAGGGGCAGGAGCTCTACGCGATCAAGGGCCTGCCGCCCAACCTGCTCAAGATCCCGGCCGGATGCGCGTTCAACCCGCGCTGCCCGAGGGCGCAGGACATCTGCCGTACGGATGTCCCGGCCCTCGAACCGGTGACCGAGCGGGACGGCACCGAGCTGCCCGGCCGCGGCAGCGCGTGCCACTTCTGGAAGGAGACGATCCATGGCTGACCCCAAGAAGACGGACGGGAACCCGGCCGGACCGGCTGACGCCGGCTCCGAGG
Source organism: Streptomyces sp. NPDC051217 (assembly GCF_044455465.1). Classification (NCBI taxonomy): domain Bacteria; kingdom Bacillati; phylum Actinomycetota; class Actinomycetes; order Kitasatosporales; family Streptomycetaceae; genus Streptomyces; species Streptomyces sp. NPDC051217. The sequence goes on along the minus strand of NZ_JBITEV010000006.1, from coordinate 343,739 downwards.
TCGTCACCCCCAACGTCACCGAGGTGACGGAGATCGATGTCGCCACCGAATCGGCGGCGGTCGCCGCCATCGAGGCGCCGGCGGAGCGCGGGGAGCCGATCCTCCAGGTCCGCAACCTGGTCAAGCACTTCCCGCTGACCCAGGGCATCCTCTTCAAGCGCCAGGTCGGCGCGGTCAAGGCCGTGGACGGGGTCTCCTTCGACCTCTACCAGGGCGAGACCCTGGGCATCGTCGGCGAGTCGGGCTGTGGCAAGTCCACGGTGGCCCGGCTCCTGATGACGCTGGAGACGGCGACCGCGGGCGAGGTGTTCTACAAGGGCCAGGACATCACCCGGCTGTCCGGGCGGGCGCTCAAGGCGGTCCGCCGGAACATCCAGATGGTCTTCCAGGACCCGTACACCTCGCTGAACCCCCGTATGACCGTCGGTGACATCATCGGTGAGCCTTTCGACATCCATCCCGAGGTGGCGCCGAAGGGTGACCGGCGGGGCAAGGTCCAGGACCTGCTCGACGTCGTGGGACTGAACCCGGAGTACATCAACAGGTACCCGCACCAGTTCTCCGGCGGCCAGCGCCAGCGCATCGGCATCGCACGCGGTCTCGCGCTCAACCCCGAGATCATCATCTGCGACGAGCCGGTCTCGGCCCTCGACGTGTCCGTGCAGGCGCAGGTCATCAACCTGATGGAGAAGCTCCAGGACGAGTTCAACCTGTCCTACATCTTCATCGCGCACGACCTGTCGATCGTCCGGCACATCTCCGACCGGGTGGGCGTCATGTATCTCGGCAAGATGGCCGAGATCGGTACGGACACCCAGATCTACGACCACCCGACGCACCCCTACACCCAGGCGCTGCTGTCGGCGGTCCCGGTCCCCGACCCGGAGGCCCGTACCGGCCGCGAGCGGATCATCCTCTCCGGCGACGTGCCGTCCCCGGCGAACCCGCCGTCCGGCTGCCGGTTCCGTACCCGCTGCTGGAAGGCGCAGGACAGGTGCGCCAAGGAGGTCCCGCTGCTGGCGATCCCCGAGCGCTTCGTCGCCTCGACCACGCCGGCGGCGCACGAGTCGGCCTGCCACTTCGCCGAGGAGAAGGACGTCATCCACGCCGCGTGAGGTGCGGTGACGTGAACGACGAGAGGCCCGGGCCGTACGCGGTCCGGGCCTCCGTCATGTCCGCGCGACCGGGCGGGGACGGCCCGGACACCCGTTTCCCCGCACGGGTGCCCAATACATGCGCAATATCTGAAAGGGAGTGATATTTGGGCCTAAGTGACAGTCAGGACTCAGGAGGAACCCCATGCGCGGAGCCACGCACGCCAAGTGGGCCGCAGGTGCGCTCGCCGTCGCCCTCACCGCGACGGCCTGCGGCGGCGGCGGGGGCGGCAGCGGCGGCGGGGGCGGCGCCGACGGGGTGCTCAGCTCGTCCTGGGGCGACCCGCAGAACCCACTGGAGCCCTCCAACACGAACGAGGTCCAGGGCGGCAAAGTCCTCGACATGGTCTTCCGGGGGCTGAAGCGGTACAACCCGAAGACCGCCAGGGCCGAGAACATGCTCGCCCAGAAGATCGAGACGAAGGACTCGACGAACTTCATCATCACCGTCAAGAACGGCTGGACCTTCAGCAATGGTGAGAAGGTCACGGCGAAGTCTTTCGTGGACGCCTGGAACTACGGCGCGAACCTGAAGAACAACCAGCGCAACGCCTACTTCTTCGGCCAGATCGACGGCTACACGGCCGTCCACCCCGACTCGGGCAGCCCCACCGCCACCACGCTCTCCGGCCTCAAGGTCACCGGCCCCCAGACCTTCACCGTCAAGCTCTCCCAGAAGTTCTCCACCTGGCCGGACACCCTCGGGTACGCCGCGTTCGCGCCCCTGCCCTCCGCGTTCTTCAAGGACCACGCGGGCTGGCTCGCCAAGCCCGTCGGCAACGGGCCGTACACCATCGACTCGTACACCAAGGGCTCGCAGATGTCCCTGCGCAAGTGGGACGACTACCCGGGCCCGGACAAGGCGCAGAACGGCGGCGTGGACCTGAAGGTCTACACCGACAACAACACCGCCTACACCGACCTGACAGCCGGCAACCTGGACCTCGTCGACGACGTCCCGGCCTCCCAGCTCAAGAACGCGCCCGCCGACCTGGGGTCCCGCTACATCAACACCCCCGCCGGCATCATCCAGACCATTGCCTTCCCGTTCTACGACAGGGCCTGGAACACCCCGGACGCCGTGAAGGTCCGCACCGGCCTGTCGATGGCGATCAACCGCAAGCAGATCACCGAGACGATCTTCCAGAAGACCCGCACCCCGGCCACCGACTGGACCTCACCCGTCCTCGGCGAGTCGGGCGGCTTCCAGGCCGGCCTCTGCGGCAAGGCCTGCGACTTCGACCCCGCCGCGGCCAAGCAGCTGATCAACGACGGCGGCGGCCTCCCGGGCGGCCGGATCCAGCTCTCGTACAACGCGGACACCGGCTCCCACAAGGACTGGATCGACGCCGTCTGCAACAGCATCAACAACACCCTCGGCAACGACCGGGCGTGCGTGGGCAGGCCCATCGGCACCTTCGCCGACTTCCGCAGCCAGATCACCCAGCAGAAGATGCCCGGTCCGTTCCGGGCGGGCTGGCAGATGGACTACCCGCTGATCCAGAACTTCCTCCAGCCGCTCTACTTCACCAACGCCTCCTCGAACGACGGCAAGTTCACCAACGCCGACTTCGACAGGCTCGTCAACGAGGCGAACGCCGAGAGCGACGAAGCGGCAGCGGTCAAGAAGTTCCAGCAGGCCGAGGGCGTCGTACGGGACAACATGGCCGCCATCCCGCTCTGGTACCAGAACGGCAGCGCCGGCTACTCGGAGCGGCTGAGCAACGTGAAGCTGAACCCCTTCAGCGTCCCCGTCTACAACGAGATCAGGGTCAACTGACGCCCGGAGGTCGTCGGGCCCGGCGCACTCCCCGCGCCGGGCCGCACCCTTCCCCCGCCACGCACGACCTAGGGCGACAGGCCCGAGCGACCACGACCCCCGGAGCCCTTCATGGGACGTTATGTGATCCGGCGTCTGCTGCAGATGATCCCGGTCTTCATCGGTGCCACGCTGCTGATCTTCCTCATGGTCAATGTGATGGGCGACCCCATCGCGGGTCTCTGCGGCGAGCGCCAGTGCGACCCCGCGACCGCGGCCCAGCTGCGCCGCGAGTTCGGCCTCGACAAGCCGGTGTGGCAGCAGTACGCGATCTACATGGGCAACGTCTTCACCGGCGACTTCGGTACAGCCTTCAACGGGCAGGAGGTCACCGAGCTGATGGGCACGGCCTTCCCGGTCACCATCCGGCTGACGATCGTCGCGATCGTCTTCGAGATCATCATCGGCATCACGCTCGGCGTGCTCACCGGACTGCGGCGCGGCCGGCCCGTCGACAGCGGAGTCCTGCTGCTGACCCTGGTCGTCATCTCCGTACCGACCTTCGTGACCGGCCTGATCGTGCAGCTGCTCTTCGGGGTGAAGTGGGACCTCATCTCGCCGTCGGTCTCCTCGGCGGCACCGCTCGACGAACTGATCGTGCCGGGCCTCGTACTGGCCTCCGTGTCACTGGCGTACGTCACCCGGCTGACCCGGACGTCCATCGCCGAGAACAGACGCGCCGACTACGTCCGTACCGCCGTCGCCAAGGGCCTGCCGAGACATCGCGTGATCACCCGGCATCTGCTGCGCAACTCACTGATCCCGGTGGTCACCTTCATCGGCACCGACATCGGTGCCCTGATGGGCGGCGCGATCGTCACCGAGCGGATCTTCAACATCCACGGCGTCGGCTTCCAGCTCTACCAGGGCATCCTGCGCCAGAACACCCAGACCGTCGTCGGCTTCGTGACGATCCTCGTCATCATCTTCCTGCTCGCGAACCTGCTGGTCGACCTTCTGTACGCCGTACTCGACCCGAGGATCCGCTATGCCTGAGCCAGTTCCCCCCAAGGACGAGGGAGCCATCGCCCCGACCGGGTTCGGCGGCACGATGGATCTCGCCACCAGCGACGGCGAGTCGGTCGAACCCGCCGGGGGTGGCACAGGGCCCGACGAGCGGGCCCGCAGCCTCTGGTCGGACGCCTGGCGCGATCTGCGCCGCAACCCGATCTTCATCGTCTCGGGCCTCGTCATCCTCTTCCTGGTGTTCATCGCGATCTGGCCCCAGGCGGTCGCCTCCGGCAACCCGCTCTCCTGCGACCTCGCCAAGGCCCAGGAAGGCTCCCAGCCCGGCCACCCCTTCGGCTTCACCTCCCAGGGCTGTGACGTCTACACCCGTACCGTCTACGGCGCCCGCGCCTCGGTCACCGTCGGCGTCTGCGCCACGCTCGGAGTCGCCGTCGTCGGGACCGTGCTCGGCGGACTGGCCGGTTTCTTCGGAGGCTTCTGGGACTCGATCCTCTCCCGCATCACCGACATCTTCTTCGGGATCCCCGTGGTGCTCGGGGGTCTCGTCCTGCTCTCCGTCGTCACCAGCTCCAGTGTCTGGCCGGTCGTCGGATTCATGGTGCTGCTCGGCTGGCCGCAGATCTCCCGCATCGCCCGCGGCTCCGTCATCACCATCAAGCAGAACGACTTCGTCCAGGCGGCGCGCGCCCTCGGCGCCTCCAACTCACGGATGATGCTGCGCCATGTCCTGCCCAACGCCGTCGCCCCGGTGATCGTGGTGGCGACCATCGCGCTCGGGACGTACATCGCGCTGGAGGCGACGCTGTCCTTCCTCGGCGTGGGCCTCAAACCGCCCTCCGTGTCCTGGGGCATCGACATCTCCGACGCGTCGAAGTTCATCCGCAACGCCCCGCACATGCTGCTCTGGCCGGCCGGCGCCCTGGCCATCACCGTGCTCGCCTTCATCATGCTCGGCGACGCGGTGCGCGACGCCCTCGACCCCAAGCTGCGCTGAGGAGCCGGTCCATGTTGCTCGAAGTGCGCGATCTGAAGGTGGAGTTTCACACCCGCGACGGCGTCGCGAAGGCGGTCAACGGGGTCAGCTACTCGGTCGAGGCGGGCGAGACCCTCGCCGTGCTCGGCGAGTCGGGCTCCGGCAAGTCCGTGACCGCCCAGGCGATCATGGGCATCCTGGATGTCCCGCCCGGCCGGATCGCGGGCGGCGAAGTGGTGTTCAAGGGCCGGGATCTGCTCAAGACCAAGGAGGACGAGCGGCGGAAGATCCGCGGCGCCGACATGGCGATGATCTTCCAGGACGCCCTCTCCTCGCTCAACCCGGTGCTGACCGTGGGCGCGCAGCTCGGCGAGATGTTCATCGTGCACCGGGGGATGTCCCGCAAGGACGCGCGGGCGCGAGCCGTCGAACTCATGGAGCGGGTACGGATCCCCGCGGCCAAGGAGCGCGTGAACGACTACCCGCACCAGTTCTCCGGGGGCATGCGCCAGCGCATCATGATCGCCATGGCGATGGCACTCGAACCCTCGCTGATCATCGCCGACGAGCCGACGACCGCGCTCGACGTGACCGTCCAGGCCCAGGTCATGGAGCTGCTCGCGGATCTCCAGCGCGAGCTGAACATGGGCCTGATCCTCATCACCCACGACCTCGGCGTCGTCGCCGACGTCGCCGACAAGATCGCCGTCATGTACGCGGGCCGGATCGTCGAGACCGCCCCCGTCCACGACATCTACAAGGCCCCCGCCCACCCGTACACCCGCGGTCTGCTCGACTCCATCCCCCGGCTCGACCAGAAGGGCCGGGACCTGTACGCGATCAAGGGCCTGCCGCCCAACCTGACGCGTATCCCGCCCGGCTGCGCCTTCAACCCGCGGTGCCCGAGAGCGCAGGACATCTGCCGCACGGACGTGCCGCCGCTCTTCGAGGTCGACGAGAACAGGCGCAGCGCCTGCTTCTTCTGGAGGGAGACTCTCGATGACGTCTGAGCCCATCCTGGAAGTGCGGGATCTGGTGAAGCACTTCCCGCTGACCCGGGGCATCCTCTTCAAGAGGCAGATCGGTGCCGTCAAGGCGGTCGACGGCGTCTCCTTCGGTCTGGCGGCCGGCGAGACGCTGGGCATCGTGGGCGAGTCGGGCTGCGGGAAGTCGACCGTCGCGCGGATGCTGGTCAACCTGGAGCGGCCGACGGCCGGCGAGATCCGCTACAAGGGTGAGGACATCACCCGGATGTCGGGCCGCGCGCTGAAGGCCGTACGGCGCAACATCCAGATGGTCTTCCAGGACCCGTACACCTCGCTCAATCCCCGTATGACCGTCGGCGACATCATCGGCGAGCCCTTCGACATCCATCCCGAGGTGGCGCCGAAGGGCGACCGGCGGCGCATGGTGCAGGACCTGCTCGACGTGGTCGGCCTCAACCCGGAGTACATCAACCGCTACCCGCACCAGTTCTCCGGCGGTCAGCGCCAGCGCATCGGCATCGCGCGCGGGCTGGCCCTGCGCCCGGAGATCATCGTCGCCGACGAACCGGTCTCGGCCCTCGACGTGTCCGTGCAGGCGCAGGTCGTCAATCTGATGGAGCGCCTCCAGAACGAGTTCGACCTGAGTTATGTCTTCATCGCGCACGACCTGTCGATCGTCCGGCACATCTCCGACCGGGTCGGGGTGATGTATCTCGGGCGGATCATCGAGATCGGCACGGACGTCCAGATCTACGACCACCCCACCCATCCCTACACCCAGGCGCTGCTCTCGGCGGTACCCGTGCCCGACCCCGAGGCGCGCGAGGGCCGCGAGCGGATCATCCTGACCGGCGAGGTGCCGTCGCCGGCGCATCCGCCGTCGGGCTGCCGGTTCCGTACCCGCTGCTGGAAGGCGCAGGAGCGGTGCGCGCTGGAGGTGCCGCTGCTCACCGTGCCCCCGTGGTTCCGGGGGACGGAGGGGCCCGCGGAGCACGACTCGCGTTGTCACTTCGCCGAGGAACGGCAGATCGTGCCGAGCACGTCCGGACCGGCGGAGGGGGACGAGGGCGGGGAGGGTGACGGGGGCGACGAGGCCCCCGGGGAGGGGGAGCAGGGGCCGGATCCGGACAAGGAGATGTGATTGAGACGTCAGTTCCGTTGACACGCAGGAAACTTGGCCGACGCCTCGCCGATATACGGACGGGCCACATTGGTCGACGTACGGCCGTGCGGGTGCCGTTGGACCGGCCGGGATCCTGAGGTCCCGGCCGGTCGCCCACGGCGGGGTTCGTGCATCGGGTCGGCGCGGGCCGTGCGGCCCGTGAGGCCGGAGTGCGTCCGGTGCCCTTGTTCCCGGAGCGTTCAGCCGGGACCATCGCGGTGTGATATTCACCCGCGGGGCCAGGATCACGGGCGCGGTGCTCTGCGCCGCTCTCGCCGTTGTCGCCGCCGCGTGGATCGTGCGCGACCTCAGGGTGACGGACCGGCCGGTCGATCTGTGGTGGCACTGGGCGGACCAGGGCGCCGCCGTCGCCGCCACCCCGCCCGCGACCTCCCTGCTGGACCCCGTACTGCTCGTCGTGTACGCCGTCGTGGCCGTCGCCGCGGTGCGCTCGGCGGTCGCCGCCTCCGCGCTCTTCGCCGCCGGGGTCCTCACACTCGCCGTCCGGCTGCCGGAACTCTGGGTGATCGGTTCGTCCTGGATGGACGGACGTGCCTCGGACGAACTCCGCACCCGCGCGCTGCTCTGCGCCTTCGGCGTCCTCGGGGCGGGCGTCGCGCTGCTCGTCACGGCCGTGGCCGGGCGCAGGCCGCCGGACTCCGCGTACGGGCTGACGCCGACCCGCCCCACCCAGGGCGTCTCCGTGGCCGCCTTCCTGCTGCTGGGCGCCGCGGCGGGGATCTGGGCGGCCTGGGAGGTCTACTGGGGGCAGCGGCTCGGCCTCGACACGTATCTCGACCGCCTGACCGGCGAGTCGGTCGTGATGCCGCTCCTCGGCACGCCGCCCGGCTGGCTGAACGCGGCGATCGTGCTGCTCTGCGCGGTGGCGGCCGGCGGGACGCTCTTCCACACGCCGTTCTCACGGCCGCTCGGCATGACGGCCGCCGCGCTGCTGGTCGGCGTGGGCGGCTCGGCCCTGGCGACAGCCCTGAGGTACGAACAGCTCGCCCGCTTCGGGGAGTTGGCAACGATCGAACAACTTTCCCTCGCCAGCCTGCTGTTCGGGCTCGGCGCGGGCTGTCTGGTGCTGTTCGCTCTCGCCCGCGGGGGAGAGGCGGACGTGCCCGGGGCGGGGCCGTACGGACCGGCGTGGGGGCGGCCCGAACCGGGGAGGCGCGGATATCCGGCGGCCGGTGGCGGCGGTGACCACGGCGGCGGTGATTACGGTGGGGGCGGTTATGGCGGCGGTGGTGGTTTCGGCGGCCCGAGCGGCGGCAGCGGCGGCGGGTTCGGCCCGCCGCCGCCCTCGTCGCCGCCGCCCGGCTGGTGAGGACGCCGGCCGGCCGTACGGCGTAACTGTGCGGCGTACCGGCGGGGTGCCTGTGCCGCCCCCTACGGCATCCCGAGCGAGCGCTTCAGGAAGTCGACCTGGAGCAGCAGCAGGTTCTCCGCGATCTGCTCCTGCGGCGTCATGTGCGTCACTCCGGTGAGCGGCAGTACCTCGTGCGGCCGGCCCGCCGACAGCAGCGCCGACGACAGCCGCAGCGTGTGTGTCATCACGACGTTGTCGTCGGCCAGACCATGGATGATCATGATCGGCCGCGCCTGGCTCGCCGGCTCCGCCAGCCCGTCGTCCGTGACCAGCGAGTTGACCGCGTACACCTCGGGCGCCTCCGACGGATGTCCCAGATAGCGCTCGGTGTAGTGCGTGTCGTACAGCCGCCAGTCGGTCACCGGGGCGCCCGCGATCGCCGCGTGGAAGATGTCGGGACGGCGCAGGGCGGCGAGTCCGGCCAGGTAACCGCCGTACGACCAGCCGCGGATGGCCACCCGCGACTGATCGAGCGGGAACCGCTCGGCGAGTGCCTGGAGCGCCTCGATCTGGTCGTCCAGGGTGAGCGGCAGATTGTCCTTCACCGCCTTCTCCCAGCCGGGGGAGCGGCCCGGACTGCCGCGGCCGTCCGCGACGACGACGGCGAAGCCCTGATCCGCGAACCACTGGGACGTGAGGTACGGATTGTGCGCGGCCAGCACGCGCTGGCCGTGGGGTCCCGCGTAGGGATCCAGCAGCACCGGAAGCGGACCGTCCCCCTCCCGGTACTCCGTGGGCAGGAGGACGGCGCACGGAATTCGGTGTGCGCCCCCCTCGGTGAGCTGTACGCGCGGGGTGAGGTTCGGCTGCTGCGCGTACGAGGCGATGACGGCGAGTTGTTTGCCCTCCCGCACGACCTGCACCACCGATCCGCTGACGTCGGGCCGGGCGGACGCCAGCACCATGACGCCGCCCGCGCGGACGGCGCTGTGCACCCCCACGCCCTCCGAGACGCGCTCGGGGCCCCAGGCGCGGGCCTCGCCCGCCTCGTCCGCCTCGTCCGCGCCGGCTTCGGGAGCGCCGTACGGGACCCGGTAGACATGGATCTCGCCGATCTCCGGCGCCTCGGCGGCCTCGCCCGCCGCCGCCGACACCAGCACGTCCCGCTCGCCGATGTCGAGCACCGCGCGCATCTGCAACTCCGGCCCGGTCAGCGCCCGGTCACCGACGACCAGCACGCGCGCGCTGCCCTCGGCCTCCGTGCCGCCCGCGCCGTTCGTGCCGCCCGGGGTGTCCACGATCCGCACCAGTTCGCCGCCGGGCGTCAAGGCCGGCACTCCGGCGAAAAGTTCAAGCCATACCGGGTCCGTCTCCTCCTGTACGAGCCGTGTCTCGCCGCTCGCCGTGTCGACCGACAGACAGCGCTGGTCGCGCTGGTCCCGCGCCTGGACGAGCAGCAGCGGCTCGCCGGCCGACGACCAGTGGACGGCCGCGAGATACGGCGACCTGGCCCGGTCCCAGACCACCTCCGTACGCGAACCGTCGAGGCCGATCAGGTAAAGCCGCACGTCGGCGTTGGGGGTACCGGCCGCGGGATAGGCGATCGTCGACGGTTCCCGGTCCGGATGCGCCGGGTCGGCGACCCACCAGCGCTGTACGTCGGCCCCGTCGACCCGCGCCACCAGCAGCCGGTCCGACTCCGGCGACCACCAGAAACCGCGTGACCGGCTCATCTCCTCGGCGGCGATGAATTCGGCCAGACCGTACGTGGTCTGCCCGTCCTCCGGCGCCGCCAGCTCACGGTCGCCGTCCCCCTCGGCGCCCGTCACCCGCAGCGAGCCCCCGGCCACATAGGCGATGTGCCGCCCGTCGGGCGACGGCCTCGGGTCGAGTACCGGCCCCGGTACGGGCAGTTCGCGCGCCGTCCCGGCACGCAGTTCGGCGGTGAACAACCGCCCCGACAGGGCGAACGCCGCCAACTCGGCGGCGCCGTCCACCGCGTAGCCGACGATGCCCGCCGACCCCTCGCGGCTCCGCTCCCGGCGGGCGCGCTCCTCGGCCGAGAGCTCCTCCGGTGTGCCCGCCAGCAGGGCTTGTGGATCGGCGGCGATCCGCTCGCGCGCCGTACCCGATCTGTCGTCGAGATCGAGCACCCAAAGACGGTTCGTCCGGTCCGTTCCTGAGGCGGAACGGAGGAAGGCCACCCGCGAACCGTCGGGGGACACCGTGAAGGCCCGCGGAGCACCCAGCGTGAACCGCTGGGTCCTTGCGTACTGGCGAGGAAAGGAGAGTTGTTGCCTCGAGGTCATACGACCGAACCTAGCGTCCGTGCCAGTGCTTCGTGCGCCCCCGTGTGCTGCCGTGCACCGATCGATGCGTTCCTGCGGAAAGTTATGATCCATAGCGTCAGGTGGGTAAGTACCCGTCGGCACATGCGTGTTGCTCGTCCCGCTCGAATACCCGCCGACCTTCTGTGGAGGTGAACCGCCGTGGCACTCTCGATTTCGGCGGCTGTGCTGCTGGCGATCATCGTCGTCCTGTTGATCCGGAAATCCGGACTCAAGGGTGGACACGCGCTGGTCTGCGTCTTACTCGGCTTCTACCTGGCCAGCTCATCGATCGCGCCCTCGATCACCGAACTGACCACCAACGTGGCGGGGATGATCGGCGACCTCCAGTTCTAGGGCCTGTCGCTCGGATCTTGCCCGGGGTTGTCCGTGAAGGCGCGCCTCGTACGCTGTGGGCATGACCGATCTTCCCGACCGCCGTCTGCTTCTGGTCCACGCGCACCCCGACGACGAGTCGATCAACAACGGCGCCACGATGGCCCGGTACGCGGCCGAAGGCGCCCAGGTCACCTTGGTGACCTGCACCCTGGGTGAGGAGGGCGAGGTCATTCCGCCCTCCCTCGCTCATCTGGCGCCCGGCGGCGGGTCGGCGGGCGCCTGCAGTCCGCTCGGGGCCCACCGCGAAGGTGAGCTCGCGGCGGCCATGAAAGAGCTCGGCGTCACCGACCACCGGCTGCTGGGCGGCCGGGGGCGCTTCAAGGACTCCGGCATGATGGGTCTCGCGCAGAACGACCGCGAGGACGCCTTCTGGGGCGCGGACGTGGACGGCGCCGCCGCGTATCTCGTGGAGGTGATCCGGTCCGCACGGCCGCAGGTGCTGGTGACGTACGACCCCGAGGGCGGCTACGGCCACCCCGACCACATCCAGGCCCACCGCGTCGCCACGCGCGCCGCCGAGCTGGCCGCCGACGGTGACTTCCGGCCCGGACTCGGCGCCCCGCACACGATCGCGAAGATCTACTGGAACAGGGTGGCGCGCTCGGACGCCGAGGACGGTTTCGCCCGGCTGCGCGCCTCCGGCGTCGCTTTCGAGGGCGTGGCGGACATCGAGGACGTCCCGGGAGTGGTGGACGACGCCGAGATCACGGCGGAGATCGACGGGACGGCGTACGTGGCCCGGAAGGCCGCGGCGATGCGCGCCCACGAGACGCAGATCGCGGTGGACGGGGCGTTCTTCGCGCTCTCCAACGGCCTCGGGCAACCACTTTTCACCACGGAGTACTACCAGTTGGCGCGGGGCGCCTCCGGCGCGGACCCCGGAGTACGTGAGACGGATCTCTTCGCGGGGATGGGCGTGTGAGCGGGCGCGAGGGCGCGGGCCGCCCGAAGGCGAAGAGCGGCGCGCGCGGGGGCGCCGCTGTCCGTGGTGGCGCTGGTGCCCGTGCGGCCGGCGCTACTCGTGCGGGTGGCGCGACGGGTGCGGGCGCCGGAGGCCACGGCGTACCCGGTGCGGGGCTCGCGTCGCCGCCAAGACCCGGGCGCATCGCCGCGTACCTCGGTCTCGTGGTCCTCGGTGTCGCGGTCGGCACGGCGGGCGCGCTCGTCCAGAGCGGCTGGTTCCCCGGCGGCCTGGTCCTCGCGCTGGTGGCCTCCGCGGGCCTCTTCTACGGAGGCCGGACCGCGACCGGGACCGCGTTCGGCGTCGGGGCTCCCGCGGCCGGCTGGCTGATCGCCGTCATCGTGCTCAGTCTCGGCCGGCCGGAGGGCGACGGCGTCTTCGACGCGGGGCTCGGCCCTGTCGTCTATCTGCTGGGCGGTGCACTGGTGGCTGTGATGTGTGCCACCATGTCGCGGTCACCGCAACCGGCTCCGGAGTCCGGCCGACTTGGAAAGTGATACGCCCGTCCAGTGACCCGTCGGCCCGAATTGACCACGTCCGTACGGTCGGTGGAATAAACGCTTCCCCCGGTCGTCGGGTGAGTTCCGGCGCAGGACAGTATGGTGGTGCGCGCTCCGGGCCGTCCCCTGGCCTCCGGCTTGGGGGACCCACACAGTTGAGTACCAGTAAGAACGGGCGGCGGAGCCAACCCGGGAGAACCTGCTTTGAGTCGTGAAACTGACAGTTCGTCCTCCGGGCCCCAGGGGCGCGGCGGAGCCGCGTACCCCTCGGGGACACCGCCGTACGGATCCCGCCAGTATCCGTCGCTGCACCCTGAGCAGGACGCTCCGGAGGAGACAGCCGAGGCTCCGGCCCAGCCGGAAGAGCCGAAGACCGAGACCACGCTGACCACGCGCATCCGGATCAACATCCCGGGTTCGCGGCCGATTCCGCCCGTCGTCATGCGTACGCCCATGAGCGACACGGACAGCGGCCCGACCGGATCGGGCGGACCGGCCGCCCCCGACGCGCAGCCGGGCGGGGGCGCCGACGACACGGGCGGCGTGAAGCGTTCCGGCGCGGCCCCCGACACCGGTGCGGCCGATGAGGACGCGCCGGCGGCGGACAAGCCCCCGACGAGCGACTGGTTCGCGCCGCGCAAGCCTCCGAGCGGGGGCACGCTCGCCGGTGGGATGGGCGCCGGAGCCGCCGTGACGGCGCCGGGCCCGACGGTCCCGCCGCCGGCTCCCGGCCCCGGCACGGGCGGGCGTACCGACCTTCCGTACGGCTCCGACAGCGGGCCGGACACCCGGGGCGGCGCGGGCGTTCCGCGCCCGCCGGCGAGCGGGGGCAACGCCTTCATGCCGCCCGGCAGGGCCGGTACACCGGCGTTCGGCGTCGGCGCCCCCGACGGGCCGACCTCCGGCCCCGCGAGCGGCACGTCGCCGCTGGCCTTCCTGGACCTGCCGCCGGGCGCCGACCTGGGCGCCTCGGGAGGCCCCACGGGCCCGGGAGGCCCCGCGGGACCGGACCGCCGTGACGGCCGGGACGACCGTGGCGGAGCGCCGCGCATGTCCGACGACACCGCGATCCTGACCCCGCAGCAGCCCGCCCCCGAGCCTCCGGGCGGGGCCGGCGTCCACGTCTCGGGCGACACGCTCTCCAGCGGTATCCCGGTGGTGCCCTCCGACAACCGTTCGCCGTTCCCGCCCGCCGGTTCCCAGACGGCCGCGGTGCCGCGTGCCGACCCGTCCGGCGGCCGGTTCCAGGACGGCCAACTGCCCCCGCCTCCCGGCCCGTCGGCCGGCGGCCCCAGGTCCGCGGGGCCCCCCTCCCCAGGAGGAGGCAACCGCGACTACTCGGCGCCGGACTTCCCCGGCCCGCCCGGACCGGCGTCCGGCACGCCCGCGGGCCCCGGCTCGGGCCCGGCGCCCGCGCGGACGACGAGCCCGCGTCCCAAGAAGAAGGGCCGCTCGAAGCTGATGGCCGCCGGCGCGGGCATCATCACGCTGGTCGCGATCGCCTACGGCGCCGGACTGCTGCTGAACCACTCCGACGTCCCCAAGGGCACCACCGTCTTCGGGGTGGACATCGGCGGCGGCACCCGCGACGACGCGGTGGACAAGCTGGAGGCGACACTCGGCGAGCGGTCGACCGCGCCGCTCCAGCTGACCGTCGGCGGCAAGAAGGAGGAGCTCGGACCGGACAAGGCGGGGCTCACCTTCGACAGCCAGGCGACGGTCCGCAACGCGGCGGGCAGCGACTACAACCCGGTCTCCGTGATCGGCTCGCTCTTCGGCGGCGAACGCGTCACCGAGCCGGTGATCCCGGTCGACGAGGAGAAGCTGCGCGTCGCGCTCACCGACCTCGCGGGCGACTCGGGCTCGGCGGCCGACGGCACGATCAAGTTCGAGCCGGGCAAGGCCGTCGCCGTACCGGGCAAGGCGGGCAAGGCACTTGATGTCGAGCGCTCGATGATCTCGGTACGGGACGCCTACCGCGCCCAGGTCGAGACGGGCAAGCCCAACAGCGTCGAACTGCCCATCAGCAGCCGCGAACCGACGATCGACCAGGCCGAACTCGACCGGGCGATGAAGGAGTTCGCCGAACCGGCGATGTCGGGCCTGATCACCATCAAGGCCGGCGGCAAGCAGATCCAGTTCGGTCCCGACCGGTCACTGCCGCAGATCCTCTCCATGAAGCCGATCGACGGCAAGCTGGTCGAGGTCTACGACAGGGCGGCGATCGAGGAGCTGCTGGACGGCGTCTTCGACGGCCTCACGATCACCAAGGCCGACGGCAAGGAGCACCCGGTGTCGGCGGCGGACGTGGCGCAGGCGATGCAGAAGCCGCTGCTGGGCACGACCCCGGACGAACGCACCGCGGAGATCGAGCTCGACCCGCAGGGGTGACGGTCCACTCAGGCACCGGACGGGCCGCGTGCGCGGCCCGTCCGGTGTTCGCGTTCGTGCCCCCGGCCGCGCTCAGTTCAGCATCGCGCGGGCGGCCCGTGCCTTGTGGCGGATCGCGTCCGCCGTCGCCGGTTCCACCGCCGCGACCACCTCCGCGTACTCGTCCATCTCCGCCGCCCCCGTCAGGAAGTCCCCGCGCCGTACCAGCAGTTGGGCGCGTTCGTAGCGCAGCCGGGCCGGATGGGACGGCAGCAGGAGGCTCAGTTCGAGGGCCCACAGCGCGACATCGCCGCGCTCCGGGCGCGTCGACGCCCACGCGCGCAGGTTGTTCAGGATGCGGATCACCACGTGGAGCGGTTCGGCCGGGGTCAGCATCGACGGCACCAGCGGGGCGCCTGTGGCCCCTCTCACCAGCGTCTCGGTGTCCTGCCGGGTCAGGATCCTGCCGCCCGTGAACGGGTCCACCAGGACCCCCTCGTCCGGCTCGTCGGGCGGGCCGATGCCGACGACGAAGTGACCGGGCAGGGCCACCCCGTACACCGGCGCCCCCGCGCGGCGGGCGACCTCGGTCCACAGCACCGAGAGCAGGATCGGCAACCCGCGTCTGCGGCGCAGGACCTCGTGCAGCAGAGAGGCCTCCAGACGCCCGTACTCGCCCGGTGTGCCCCGGAAGCCGAGGCGCGTGCCCAGCAGGTCCTCCAGCGCCGCGCCCCAGGCGCGCGGGCCGTCGAGACCGAAGGGCAGCATCCCGGCCAGCCGGTCGAGCTCGATCTGCGCCGCGTCGATGCCGTTCTCGTCCAGCGCGGAGTCTGCCTCCGTACCGATGAGGAGGCAGAGCAGGGCGACGTCGGGCCGTTCGGCACGGGCCTCGGCGGCGAACCGGCTCCGCAGGTCGGGCGATGGTGGTTCAGATGGTTCAGGTGGTTCCATGCTCGGTCCGTCGCTCCTCACGCGGGTCGGAAGTGGTGGTAACGGTGATGCGTGGCGAAGCCCATGCCGTCGTACAGCGCGCCCGCGGCCTCGTTGTCCGACTCGACCTGGAGCCATGCGGCGGACGCGCCCTCCTCCAGCGCGCGGGCGGCGAGGGCGCGCATCACGGCGCTCGCCAGCCCCTGCCGCCGCCGCGCGGGATCGACCTCGACGGCCATGAAGCCCGCCCAGCGGCCGTCCACGACACACCGGCCGATCGCGGCCGGCACCCCGTCGTCGCCGTCGACCGAGGCGAACCAGACGGACGGTCCGCCGCCGAGCACCTCCAGCACATGCGGACCCGGCTCGTCGAAGCGCTGGTAGCGGCGGAGCCACCCCTCGTCGAAGGAGCGGTCGAGCCGCACCCGTGCCGCTTCCGCGGCCGGACCGCCGTCCACCAGCGGCGCGAGCGCCCCGACGCGCAGTTCGGCCGTGACCTCCCTCCGCCAGCCGCGCGCCTCGATCTCGGTGCAGAGCAGCTCCTGCGTCCCCTCGGCGCCCGTGGCGGTCTGGATGTACGCCGGCAGGCTCCGCAGCCCGTACCAGCGCCGTACGCGCGCCAGAGCCTCGTCCAGGGGCATTCCCGGGTCGCCCAGCGGCAGCACCGAGTTGGCGCGCCGGGTGAATCCGCCGGACGCTCTCAACTCCCAGTCGCCGAGCGCCTCGCGCTCCACCGGCCGCCACGCCCGCGCGGCCACCCGCGTCAGCTCCCGGAAGGAGGCGGCGGGGCCCCGCCGCCGGGCCGGCGCGGCCGGGACGACCTTGCCCGCGACGAGCGAGGATTCCGCGATCCGGACCGTTTCACCCGTGCGCCGTGTGATGAGGACCACATTGTCGTCCCAGGATGTGAGCACACCGACCGTATCGGTGAACTTCTCCATGCCGTCGACGGAGCCGGTAAGACGGCGGACGGACACCCGTTTTCCCACGTCGGCCGGGGTGATCCGGACCGTCAGCCGTCCTCCGGTTGTGAATTCCACAGCTCTGTGCGCCCCTCCTGTGCGGATCGTGCCCAGGAACGGAGATACTAGGTGCGGGCATCGACGACGCCGCGCTCCCGCGCGCCCGTGGACGGAGCCGCAGATGGCCCGCCGCGCCCTATCGAGGAGGAACGACAGCGTGACCTACGTCATCGCGCAGCCTTGTGTGGATCTCAAGGACAAGGCGTGCATCGAAGAGTGCCCGGTCGACTGCATCTACGAGGGCTCCCGGTCCTTGTACATTCACCCGGACGAATGCGTCGACTGTGGCGCCTGTGAGCCGGTCTGCCCGGTCGAGGCGATCTTCTACGAGGACGACACCCCGGAGGAGTGGAAGGACTACTACAAGGCGAACGTTGAGTTCTTCGACGAGCTCGGTTCCCCCGGTGGTGCGTCCAAGCTCGGTCTGATCGAGCGTGATCACCCCTTCATCGCCGCACTGCCGCCGCAGCCTCAGAACGACTGACAAGCGTGCCCTCGGTCCCGTACGGCGACTCGCCGTACGGGACCGAGGTGTTTCCCTCGTCGTACCGACAACTGAGCACCACCGAGAGAGTGAGCACCGTGTCCGCAGTCTCTTCGCGACTTCCGGTCTTCCCCTGGGACAAGCTGGAGCCCTACAAGGCGACAGCGTCGGCCCATCCGGACGGCATCGTGGATCTGTCCGTTGGGACCCCGGTGGACCCGGTCCCCGAGCTGATCCAGCGGGCCCTGGTCGGCGCCGCGAACTCGCCCGGCTATCCCACGGTGTGGGGTACGGCCGAGCTGCGTGACGCGCTGACGGGCTGGGCCGAACGGCGGCTCGGGGCGCGCGACGTCGCGCACACCAACGTCCTTCCGGTGGTCGGCTCCAAGGAACTGGTCGCCTGGCTGCCGACCCAGCTCGGTCTCGGCGCCGGTGACCGGGTCGCGTACCCCCGGCTGGCCTACCCGACGTACGAGGTGGGGGCCCGGCTGTGCGGGGCGGAGCCCGTCTCCTACGAAGACCCGACCGAACTCGACCCGGCGGGTCTGAAGCTGCTCTGGCTCAACTCGCCGTCGAACCCGACCGGACGGGTCCTGGACAAGGCCGAGCTGACCCGGATCGTCGCCTGGGCCCGTGAGCACGGCGTGCTGCTCTTCAGCGACGAGTGCTATCTGGAACTCGGCTGGGAGGCCGAGCCCGTCTCCGTACTCCACCCGGACGTCTGCGGTGGCTCGTACGAGGGCGTCGTGGCCGTCCACTCGCTCTCCAAGCGCTCCAACCTGGCCGGTTACCGGGCGGCCTTCCTCGCGGGCGACGCGGCCGTCCTGGGCGAGCTGCTCCAGATCCGTAAGCACGGCGGCATGATGACGCCGGCGCCGGTGCAGGCGGCGACCGTCGCGGCGCTCGGCGACGACACCCATGTGGCGGAGCAGCGCGCCCGGTACGCGGCCCGCCGTACCGCACTGCGCGCGGCCCTGGAGGGCCACGGCTTCCGGATCGAGCACAGCGAGGCGAGCCTGTACCTGTGGGCGACGCGCGACGAGCCGTGCTGGCGGACGGTGGCGCACCTGGCCCAGCTGGGGATCCTGGTGGCGCCGGGGGACTTCTACGGGCCCGCGGGCGAGAGTTTCGTACGGGTGGCGCTCACGGCGACCGACGAGCGCGTGGAGGCCGCGGTCAAGCGGCTCGGCTGAGGCCCGTTGGACGTGGGGGACCCAGGGCGGCGCGAAGGGGCTCGGGGAGTACGTACTCCCCGAGCCCCTTCGCGTGTGCCCGTGCGTGCCGGACCGGCCTGGATCAGCCGAGCGGCAGGGTGTTGACCGGCAGCTTGTCGGTGGGCAGGCCGTTTCCGAGGGAGTCGGTCGGCAGGCCGTTCTCGGTGACGGACGTCGCCGCGTCGCCGAGGGTCTGACCGGCGCCGCCGGCGGCTTCACCGGCCGCCCGCTGAGCGACGGGGGTCGCGGACTTGGCGACGCCGCCGAGGGTCTTGCCGGCCGCCGGGACGGACGAGGCGATCGTCTCGCTGCCGGCCTCGCCCGCCAGACCGGTCGCCTGGCGCGCGCCGTTGTCGAGCGTGTCGCCGAGGGCGGCGCCGTCCAGCTGGGAGACGCTGCCGAGGTCGGCGGTCTGGGGGAGGGCTGCTGCGTTGGCGGAGCCGGCCGCACCGACCACGGGGGCTGCGCCCGCCGCGATAAGCAGCGCGGCACGGGCGATCCGACGGGTCAGGGGGAGGGACATGATGCTCCTTCGACGGGAGAGGAAATTGTCGTGTCCAGCGATCGGACGCACTGACAACCCCTCGAAGGGCATCAGAGGTTGCGGTGTACATGAGTAAAGAATTGGTAATGCGTCGCATTATCGGTTACGGATAAAAACGGTCAAAGGATCCTCGGTGCGGAGATCTGGCGAACCGTCACTTCGCTTTTGTGGCAAGGGATTTGGCGATACGCGAAGGAATCGGCGAGTGAGGCCGCGCAATGCCGTCCGGATATGCCGGAGCTACTCCGTTCGGGCGACCCGGACGTACTACTGCGCGATCCGCATTCGAACGTCGTTTCCGCCGGATCTCTCCGGGCCTGATTCACCGTCGGTCTTGCGCCAGCCCTGGTCGGACTTCTCCACGCTCCACACCCGGTCTCCTACGGAGACCTCGGCGATACGCAGATCGGCGGAGTGCGCCACCGCCCAGTGGGCGAGTTCCCAGCCGCGCGCCTCGTCCGAGCCGCCGACCGGCACCGCGACCTCGGCCGGGCCCTTGGCGTCGGACTGTCCGGCCGCCTCACCGCCCGCCTGTCCGGCGTCCTGTCCATCGGCCTGTTCGGCCGCCTCACCGCTTTCCGCGGACGCGTCGGCGCCGTCGGCGTTCGGCAGGACCTCGGGCCCGAAGGCGCGCGTCAGGGCCGCCCGTACCTTCGCCGGATCACCCGGTTCGCCGCCGCTCCCGCCCGTGCAGGTGAGAGTCGCGGCCGCCCGGCCGGTGAGCGCGGCGGACAGCAGCGTCGCGTCCGGCTCGTGCTTCGCGTACGCCTGCGGGAAGCCGCTGCGCTGGACGCGCTGCGCCGCCTCCGTAAGAGGAAGCCGTGAGTAGCCGGGGACCTCGGCGAGACCCGCGTAGAACTTCCCGGCCGAGTACACCGGGTCGAGGATCTGCTCCACCGTGCCCCAGCCCTTCGACGGGCGCTGCTGGAAGAGGCCGACGGAGTCCCGGTCGCCGTGGTCGATGTTGCGCAGCGCCGACTCCTGGAGAGCGGTCGCCAGAGCGATCGTGACGGCGCGCTCGGGCATGCCGCGGGTGGTGCCGACCGCGGAGATCGTGGCGGCGTTCGCGGCCTGCTCCGGGCTCATCTCGTACGTGGGGACGTCGCCGTCGGACGAGTCGGCGGCCCGCGCGGTGCAGCGCGATGGCCCGCCGTCGCCGGAGACGTACCGCACCACGAGGTAGCCGGCCAGCGCGAAAAGCACGGTGAACCCGGCCGCGATACGCAGGAACCGGCCGCGACGGGAAGGGGAGGCGGTCTCGGACACGCCGCCCACCGTACCGGCCCCGCCTGCCGGCCAGGACCGGTCCGTCCGGCGCCCTGCCGCCTCCGCCGGACACGGGCCACGTCGTAGGGTCTGGCCATGCCCGAAACAAAGCCTGGAACCACGCTGGACCTCACGCTGGACGCCCCGGAGCTCACCGCCCGGCTCGTCGACATCCCGTCCGTCAGCGGCGCCGAGAAGCCCCTCGCGGACGCCGTGGAGGAGGCGCTGCGCGCGCTGCCGCATCTCGCCGTCGAGCGCTACGGCAACAACGTCGTGGCGCGTACCGACCTCGGGCGGGCCGAGCGGGTCATCCTCGCCGGGCACATCGACACGGTCCCGATCGCCGGCAACGTGCCGTCCCGGCTGGACGACGACGGCATCCTCTGGGGCTGCGGCACCACCGACATGAAGTCGGGCGTCGCCGTCCAGCTGCGCATCGCCGCGACCGTCCCCGACCCCAACCGCGACCTCACCTTCATCTTCTACGACAACGAGGAGGTCGCCGCCGACCTCAACGGCTTGGGGCACGTGGCCGCCGCCCGCCCCGACCTCCTGGAGGCCGACTTCGCCATCCTGCTCGAACCCTCCGACGCGCAGGTCGAGGGCGGCTGCCAGGGGACGCTGCGGGTGCACCTCCGTACGGAGGGCGAGCGTGCCCACTCGGCGCGCAGCTGGATGGGGTCCAACGCCATCCACGCCGCGGCGCCGATCCTGGCCCGCCTCGCCGCGTACGAACCGCGCCGCCCGGTGATCGACGGACTGGAGTACCGGGAGGGTCTGAACGCCGTGGCGATCGAGGGGGGCGTGGCGACCAACGTCATCCCCGACGCGTGCACCGTGGTGGTCAACTACCGCTACGCGCCGGACCGCGGCGAGGCGGAGGCGGTGGCGCACGTGCGCGAGGTGTTCGCCGGCTGCGGGGTCCGGGAGTTCATCGTGGACGATCACTCGGGAGCTGCCCTGCCCGGCCTCTCGCACCCCGCGGCGGTCGCGTTCATGGCGGCCGTGGGCGGCACCGCGCAGCCCAAGTTCGGCTGGACGGACGTCTCGCGCTTCGGCGCGCTGGGAGTGCCCGCGGTCAATTACGGCCCGGGGGACGCGCTGCTGGCCCACAAGCGCGACGAGCACGTGGCCGTGGAGCGGATCACGCACTGCGAGGACCGGCTGCGGGAGTGGCTGAGCGCGTAGGGCGTGTCTTTCGGATCTTGCCGGGCTCGCGTGCCCTGGCACGCACGCTCGCCGCGTTGTCGTCAGTCGCCGACGCTCCGCGTCGGCTCCTTCCTCCGCCTTGCGATCGTACGCACCAGACCCCGCTCCCTGATCCGGCCTGATCCAAAAGACACGCCCTGGCCGCGGTCGTGTCCGGCGAGGTCTGGGCGGCCGGTACGGCCGGGGGAGTCGGACCGTCCGCCGGAATTTCGCCGTTTGTCACCTCCATGGATCTACGCTGGCCCGGAACTGGCACAGCAGCGGAGGGAGCAGTCCATGGGCAGTCCTGAGGAAGCACGGAAGCCGGACACGCAGCGTCTCGGGCCGGTGCTGCGTCGCCGGGACCAGGTGCAGGCCGGCACCACCGACCAGCGGCTGCTGGACACCGAGGGTGACTCCGAGTGGGTGCACACCGATCCCTGGCGGGTCATGCGCATCCAGTCCGAGTTCGTGGAGGGCTTCGGCGCGCTCGCCGAACTCCCCAGCGCCATCAGCGTCTTCGGCTCGGCCCGCACGCCCGTCGACTCGCCGGACTACGAGTCGGGCGTCCGGATCGGCCGGGCACTGGTCGAGGCCGGTTTCGCGGTGATCACCGGCGGCGGCCCCGGCGCGATGGAAGCGGCGAACAAGGGCGCGCGGGAGGCGAAGGGCATTTCCGTCGGGCTCGGTATCGAGCTGCCCTTCGAGCAGGGGCTCAACCCGCACGTCGACATCGGGGTCAACTTCCGTTACTTCTTTGTCCGGAAAACGATGTTTGTGAAGTATGCGCAAGGGTTCGTGGTGCTGCCCGGCGGCCTCGGCACACTCGACGAACTGTTCGAGGCGCTCACGCTGGTCCAGACGCGCAAGGTGACCCGTTTCCCCATCGTCCTCTTCGGGACGCGGTACTGGACCGGTCTCATCGACTGGCTGCGGGACACCGTCGTGGCGCAGGGCAAGGCGTCCGAGAAGGACCTGCTGCTGTTCCACGTCACGGACGACGTGGACGAGGCGGTGGCGCTGGTGACCAAGGAGACCGGCAAGTAGTGCTCAGGCCAGTCCCCGGCGGGCCACCGCCGGGGGCCGGTGGCCCGCGACGGAAGCCACCATGTCCAGCACCTGCTTCGTCTCGGCCACCTCGTGCACGCGGTAGATCCGCGCGCCGAGCCAGGCCGAGACGGCGGTCGTCGCGAGCGTGCCGATCACCCGCTCCTTCACCGGTCTGTCGAGCGTCTCGCCGACGAAGTCCTTGTTGGACAGCGACACGAGCACCGGCCAGCCGGTCTCCGCCATCTCGCCCAGCCTGCGGGTCGCCTCCAGTGAATGCCGGGTGCTCTTCCCGAAGTCGTGCCCCGGATCGATCATGATCGCGTCCCTGCGGACGCCCAGCTCCACGGCCCGGTCGGCCAGCCCGAGCGTCACCCGGAGAATGTCCGCGACCACGTCGTCGTAGGCGATCCGGTGCGGCCGGGTCCGGGGCTCGATCCCGCCCGCGTGCGTGCAGACCAGCCCCGCGCCGTACCGGGCCGCGACCTCGGCGAGCGCCGGATCCACCCCGCCCCAGGCGTCGTTCAGCACATCGGCGCCCGCCTCGCAGACGGCCTCGCCGACCTCGTGCCGCCAGGTGTCGACACTGATCACCACGGACGGGTAGCGCCTGCGGACCTCGGCGACGAAACCGACCGTCCGGCGCGCCTCCTCCTCCGCCGTCACCTCGTCGCCGGGCCCCGCCTTCACCCCGCCGATGTCGATGATCGCGGCGCCCTCGGACACCGCCTGCTCCACCCGGTCGAGCGCGGGCTGGTCGCGGAAGGTCGCGCCCTGGTCGTAGAAGGAGTCCGGCGTCCGGTTGACGATGGCCATGATCACCGGCTCGTACGGGCCGAACTCCCGCCGTCCCAGCCGCAGAGTGCCGCTGCTCATCCCCTGGTCACCGCCCGTTCCAGCCGTCCGTGCCGTCGCCAACAGACCCTAACTGTCGGTCCCGCATGGCACGATCGGCACCGGACGTTTTCCTGCCCCGGGGAGAAGCACGTGTTCTTGTTCTTGCTCATCGCGATGGTCGTGGTGGTGGCCTCGGTCACTCTCGCGGTGGTCGGCGGCGGCGACCGCGAGGTGCTGCCCGAGGCCGCGCCCGAACTCCTCGTGGACCCGCTGCCCACGACACGCCCGGTGGGCCGGGCCGACATAGAGGCCCTGCGGCTGCCGGTCGCCCTCCGGGGCTACCGGATGGCGGACGTGGACGAGGTGCTGGCCAGGGTCGGCGCCGAGCTGGCCGAGAGGGACTCCCGGATCGCCGAGCTGGAGTCCACCCTGGCGGGCGCCCAGGCGGCGGCGGTCGGTGGGCCCGACCTCTTCAAGAACCCGGGCGAGGAGGACCGGCGGTGACCGCCGGCGGAGTGGTGGCGGGCCCGGACGGCGAGCTGCGCTGTCCGTGGGGCCTGTCGACCGAGGACTACGTCAAGTATCACGACGAGGAGTGGGGGCGCCCCATCCACGGCGACGACGCGCTGTTCGAGCGGCTGTGCCTGGAGGCGTTCCAGTCCGGTCTCTCCTGGATCACGATCCTGCGCCGCCGCGAGGGCTTCCGCCGGGCCTTCGCCGGGTTCCACATCCCGGCGGTCGCCGCCTTCACGGACACGGACGCCGCGCGGCTGCTGACCGACGAGGGCATCATCCGCAACCGCGCCAAGATCGACGCCACGCTCGCCAACGCGCGCGAGCTGGCCGGCTGGTCCGCCGGGGAACTGGACACCCTCGTCTGGTCGTACGCCCCGGACCCGGCGACGCGCCCGGTACCGAAGACGGTCGCGGACGTTCCGCCGGTCAGCGACGAGTCCACCGCGCTGGCGAAGGCGCTGAAGAAGCGCGGCATCCGGTTCGTGGGCCCCACGACGGCGTACGCGCTGATGCAGGCGTGCGGCCTGGTGGACGACCATTTGGCCGGCTGCCTGGTCCGGAGCCGGCTCGCCGAGGCGTAGGGCCTGTCCGGCGGACCTTCGGGGGATCGGCCCGGAGCATCTGGCGCGGTGCGTCGCAAGGCGGCGGACCGTGCTCGTACTGGCCGTCTCCGCACGAGTCCGACAACGCGGCGAGGTGCGCACCCGGGCGCCCCGGGCACCCGCGCATCCGCCGGACAGCCCCGGCGGCGTCCGCGCCGCCGGGAGAGCCCCAGGCGTCGTCAGCGGCCCACGTAGCGGGGCTTCGCCTTGTCGAGGAAGGCCTGGACCGCGATGCCGTGGTCCTGCGACGCGCCCGCCCGGTTCTGGAGTTCGTCCTCCTTCTCCAGCGTCTCGGCCAGCGAATGGCCCGCGCCGTACGCCAGGGACTCCTTCAGCGCCGCGTACGCCAGCGTGGGGCCCTCCGCGAGGGCGCGCGCGACCGTCGCCGCCTCGGCGGCGAGGTCGGCCGCGGGGACCAGCTTGTTGACGATCCCCAGCTCGTACGCCTGCTCCGCCGTGACCGACCGCGGGAACATCAGCAGGTCGGCCGCCCTGCTCGCGCCGATCAGCCGCGGCAGCGTCCACGACACGCCGGAGTCGGCCGTCAGTGCCACCCCCGCGAACGAGGTGTTGAAGGAGGCCGTGTCGGCCACGACGCGGTAGTCGCAGGCGAGCGCGAAGCCCAGCCCCGCTCCCGCCGCGACCCCGTTGACCCCCGCCACGACCGGCTTCGGCATCTCGGTCAGGGACCGCACGATCGGGTTGTAGTGCTCGCTCACGGTCCTCATGGTCCCGCCGCTGCCGTCGGCCGTGTCGGCCGCCAGGAGGGAGACGTGCTCCTTCAGGTCCTGCCCCACACAGAAGGCCCGCCCGGTGGCGGTGAGGAGCACGGCCCGTACGGCGGAGTCGTCCGCGGCGGTACGCAGCGCGTCCCGCAGGGCGACCTTGGCCGCGATGTTCAGCGCGTTCATGGCGTCGGGCCGGTTGATCGTGACGGTCGCCAGCCCGTCGCCCACCTCGTACAGCACCGTGTCGGCCATGATCGGATCTCCTCTGCGGCTCTGACTGCCCGTCCGGCTGTCCTGTCCGGCCCCAGCATGGCGGAGGTCACCGCGGGTCGGCATGTGACCTGCGTCAAAGAATCCGCGGCCGTGAAGCCGTGAACAGCGGCGAAGTATCGCAGGCGGATCGCCGAATTGAGTCGTTTTGAGAGAGCGCGTTGCGCAAGCGATGCCGTCCGATGTTGGTCATCGGGTCCCGCGATGCGGGATAATGACCTGGAAGCAATGTGTTCGATGCCGGTGACACAGCGCCTGTCATGGGGCCGCCGGCTGCGATGAGCTGGTTTCAGGAAGGGGAACGAGCATGGCGGCCATGAAGCCGCGGACGGGCGACGGCCCGCTCGAGGTGACCAAGGAGGGGCGGGGCATCGTCATGCGCGTTCCGCTCGAAGGCGGCGGTCGGCTGGTCGTCGAGCTGACCCCCGACGAGGCGGATGCGCTGGGTGACGCTCTGAAGAAGGTCGTCGGCTGACGCGGACAGAACGCGCACTCTCGTGCTGCCCCGTCGCGGACACACCTCCGTGCCGGGGCAGCTTTATGCCGCCCCCATTTATGCCGCCCCCCACCTCCGTGTCCTCCTGAGGAGGGCCGAGGGCTCAGCGGCGTACGGCGCAGAGCAGCCCGTCGCCCACCGGCAGCAGCGACGGCAGCAACTCGTCCTGCATCTCCCGCACCGTGCGCAGCAGCTCACGCAGCCGCAGCACCTCGTGGGGCTGGGCCGCCGAATCGACCGTACGGCCGTCCGCGAAGACGCCCTCGAAGCAGACGAGGCCCCCAGGTCGCAGCAGGCGCAACGATTCAGCGAGATAGTCGAGGCACTCGAGCCGGTCGCCGTCGCAGAAGACGAGGTCGTATCCGCCGTCGGCGAGCCGGGGGAGTACGTCGCGGGCCCGGCCGGGAATGAAGCGCGCGCGATTGTTGGTGAAGCCGGCCGCGCGGAACGCCTCACGGGCGAACTGCTGCCGCTCCGGCTCCGTGTCGACCGTGGTCAGTACGCCGTCGGACCGCATACCGCTCAGGAGATAGATCCCGGAGACGCCGGTACCCGTGCCGATCTCCGCCACCGCTTTGGCCCCCGCCGTGGCGGCAAGCAGACGAAGCGCGGCGCCCGTGCCTGGTGACACCGAGCGGAGCCCCATGTCCCGGGCCCTGTCGCGGGCCCAGCGCAGTGCCTCGTCCTCGGCGACAAAAGCGTCGGCGAACGCCCAGCTTGTCTGCCGGTTGGCGGTAATGACCCTCTCCTGTCCCCGTAGTTGGCGCACCGGTGACTGTATCCGCTGCACGCGGGAACCCGCTGATGGGACCGGGCGTTATGAAGGGGTGGGGGAACGCATGGATGAAGACCTGGGACCAGTCGCAAATTCAGGCAAAGATTCTTATCCGGAGCTAACGGGCGAGGTAGCTATGGTAGGTGCTCCGCTGGACACCACCAGAGTCGATAGGGGAGGTGCGGCTGCGCCTGCGGATCGGGGAGGAGCGTTGAAGCGCTTTCTCAGGTCGGCCGGTGAGCCGAAATCCGTGACCAACTTCGCTGACCGTTCTCGCTCGACCGACTCCGCAGTTACGGCGACCTTCGCATCGGATGCGGAATCGCAGGCGTGGACGCCTCCCAGCTGGGAGGAGATCGTCAGCACGCACAGCGCCCGCGTGTATCGCCTTGCCTACCGTCTCACGGGCAACCAGCACGATGCCGAGGATCTGACCCAGGAAGTCTTCGTCCGGGTCTTCAGGTCGCTGTCCACGTACACGCCCGGCACGTTCGAGGGCTGGCTGCACCGCATCACCACCAATCTCTTCCTGGACATGGTCCGCCGTAAGCAGCGGATCCGTTTCGACGCGCTCGGTGAGGACGCGGCGGAGCGCCTGCCCAGCCGTGAGCCCTCACCCCAGCAGGTCTTCCACGACACCCACTTCGACGCGGATGTGCAGCAGGCGCTGGACACCCTCGCTCCCGAATTCCGAGCCGCGGTCGTCCTGTGCGACATCGAAGGACTGTCGTACGAGGAAATCGCCGCCACGCTCGGCGTGAAGCTCGGCACGGTGCGCAGCAGGATCCACCGTGGCCGTTCGCATCTGCGCAAGGCCCTCTCGCACCGTTCTCCCGAGGCTCGGGCCGAGCAGCGCACGTTCGCGAGCGTGGCCGGGGAGGGCGGACTCGCGTGAGTGGCACAGGTCCGACCCCCGCGGAGCAGCACCTGGGGGACCGGCTCGCCGCCCTGGTGGACGGGGAGCTCGGTCACGATGCCAGGGAGCGGGTGCTGGCGCACATCGCGACCTGCGCCAAGTGCAAGGCGGAGGCCGACGCCCAGCGCCGGCTGAAGAGCGCGTTCGCGCAGTCGGCGCCGCCGCCGCTGTCCGAAGGGTTCCTCGCCCGCCTCCAGGGGCTGCCCGGCGGGTCCACCGAGAAGGACGAGGACGAGACCCCGGGTCCGTTCGACGGTTCGGCGTTCAGCAGCGGTGTCTTCGGCGTACGGAGCGACGCTTTCGGCTACCGCCCCGCGGGACCCCACGGCTCGCCCGTGCGCGGCGGCTCCAGTTCCGGTGCCGGCTTCAGGATCCACGAGGTCGGCCGCGTCGAGGCCGAGCGCTCACCCTGGCGCGGCCGGAGGTTCGCCTTCGCCGCCGCGAGCGCGGTGTCCTTCGCCGCGATGGCCCTGGGCGGCGCGCTGCCCATGGGTGCCACGGCGGACACCACGGCGCGCGGGGCGGGCGCGCCCAACAGCATCACGCCGCTGACCAGGGTGACCACACCGCCCGGCAGCGGGGCGCGGGGCAGGCAGGGCGGCGAGCGGGGTGCCATCCTTCCGCAGTCCGTCGACAGCGCGCCGGTGCTCGCTCCCGGCACGACGCAGGCACCGCTCACGCCCCACCTGTTCCAGTCGGCGGTCCTCAACCACTACCCCGGGGCGCCCTTGATACGTCCTACGGGCACGGCGTTCCAGCTGGCCGCGAATCCCGGACTGACCACCCCCACCGCCACACCCGACCCCACCCACCTCGCCGCGCCCACGCAGCCCGGTGTGCCGCTTTCGCAGCGTCGGTGACAGGGTCCCTGCGCGAACATTCGTAAACCTGGTTGAATCCCTGCACGGGTGCCCTGATCGGGGCACGGACGAGGCAGGTGCGGGGAGAGCATGGACGACGGCAAGGCCACCGGACCCAAGGCGAAGTGGTGGAGCCGCCCGGCTTCGGGGCGCGCGATACCGCGGGACTCCGACGTACCGGAGCACCGGATCACTGAGGAGACGACGGAACTGTCGCCGGTCACCGATGAAGTCCCTGATCCCGACCGCACACCGGTCACCGAACCCGCCGACAGCGCCCCCGAGCGAGCGGCCACCCCGGAGCGGGCCGTCGACCCGGATCCGGATCCGGAGGACCATCTGCTGGCCCCGCCCGAGCGCACCCCCTCGGCGGTGAGCGCCTCGGCGGGAACGGGCAGCACGGCGGAGACGTCGACGGGTACGCAGGGCCGCCCGCAGCCGCTGCACGAGCCCGACCCCTACAGCACACCGCCCTACGGCGGCCCCGGCCCCTGGGCGCCCGCCCCTCCCGTGCAGCGACCGGTGCCGACCCCGGCGCAGGGCACGCCCATTCCGCCGCAGCACTACACCGGGCAGACCGGCACGGCCGCCCCCGGCGCACCCCAGCCCCAGCCGGCCTCGGGGTACGGCGTCCCGCCCCAGAGCGCCCAGCAGCCGATGCCGGGGCAGCTACCCCCGCCGCGGACGCAGCAGCCCCACCCGCAGCACGGCCACCCGGCCCCGGTCGCGCACACGCAGCCGGGGACCCAGCACCTGCCGCCGCCCCAGGGCCCGCACCCCCCGCCCAACCAGTGGCTCCAGTACGACCCCTGGGGCGCCCCCGGCCAGCAGACCCTGACGCACCCCGACGCGGGGGAGACGCGGAAGAAGCGCCGGGGCATCGGCCTCGTGGGCGCCCTGGCACTCGCGCTCTGCGCCGCCGTCATCGGCGGTGGCGTCGGCGCGTACATCGAGCGCAACGGCGGCATCACCAGCGTCGAACTGCCCCAGGCGGGCAACGACAGCGGCGGCCGCCCGGCCGACAGCGTCGCCGGGATCGCCTCCAGTGCCCTGCCGAGCGTCGTCACCCTCCATGTGAGCGGAGGCGGCGAGCAGGGCACCGGGACCGGCTTCGTCCTGGACCGTTCCGGCCACATCCTGACCAACAATCATGTGGTCGACCCCGCCGGCGACTCCGGCGACATCTCGATCACCTTCAGCGGCGGCGAGACCGCCAAGGCCAAGCTCGTCGGCAAGGACAGCGGCTACGACCTCGCCGTGGTGAAGGTGACCGGAGTCTCCGGACTCAAGCCGCTGCCGCTCGGCAATTCCGACAACGTCCAGGTCGGCGACCCGGTCGTGGCGATCGGCGCGCCCTTCGACCTCCAGAACACGGTCACGGCGGGCATCATCAGCGCCAAGGAGCGCCCGATCACCGCCGGCGGCGAGAACGGCGACGGCAGCGACATCAGTTACGTCGACGCCCTCCAGACCGACGCGCCGATCAACCCCGGCAACTCCGGCGGCCCGCTGGTGAATTCGAAGGCGCAGGTCATCGGCATCAACAGCGCGATCCGCGGCGCCGACGGCGGCGGTACGCCGGACGGCGCCCAGGCCGGCTCCATCGGACTCGGCTTCGCGATACCGATCAACCAGGGCAAGCGCGTCGCCGAAGAGCTGATCAACACCGGCAAGGCGTCGCACCCTGTGATCGGTGTCACGCTCGACATGGAGTACACGGGCGACGGCGCCAAGGTCGGTGCGAAGGGCGCCGAGGGCGGACCCGCGGTGGAGGAAGACGGCCCGGCCGCGAAGGCGGGCATCAGGACCGGCGACATCATCACCGAGGTGGACGGCCAGCGGGTGCACAGCGGCGAGGAGCTGATCGTGAAGGTCCGCTCGCACCGCCCCGGTGACGAACTGGAGCTCACCCTGAAGCGTGGAGGTAAAGAGCAGACCATGACTCTGGTCCTCGGCAGCGCGGAAGGTAGGTGAGTGTCGAATGAAGGTACCGTCCGGCCAGGTCCGCCGGGTACCGTGGAGCGGCCCGGGCCTCGACCCACCACAGGCCAGGCCGACGAGGTCTCGCCTGCGGGCACGGAGAACACAAGGAGCAGCTAGGTGTTCAATGACATAGGCGCGCTTGAGCTGGTGACGCTCGTGATTCTCGCCGTGCTCGTCTTCGGCCCGGACAAGCTGCCCAAGGTCATCCAGGACGTTTCCCGTTTCATCCGGAAGGTGCGCGAGTTCTCCGACAACGCCAAGGAGGACATCCGCTCCGAGCTGGGACCGGAGTTCAAGGACTTCGATTTCGAGGACCTGAACCCGAAGAAATTCGTCCGAAAGCAGCTGTCGGAGCATGAGGACGATCTGGGGCTGAAGGAGATCCGCAGCAGCTTCAACCTCAAGAAGGAAATCAACGAGGTCGCCGACTCGGTCCATGGCAAGGACGACCCGACCGGCGCAAGCGACACCCCGGCGACCAGCCTGACGAAAAGCCCCTCAGGCACCGCCGACCTGCTCAAGAAGCCCGAAAAGCCCCAGCAGGCCGATCGTCCGCCTTTCGACGCAGACGCCACCTGAGCCCCGCCCTGCCCGGCCAGTAGGTAACGGGTGGCTATCCTCCATCTGTCCGGTGGTGAGACGTCCGTGAGGGCGGGCCGCTCCGGACTCCGAGATAGAGGAGGCGGTCCGGACAGATGGAGACGACAAGTCGGGTAGGGGCCCATGGCGCGGCCGGCACGACGGATGGGGTGTCGGGGGCCCGGCGCACGGTCGAGGGCTATCTGCGGGCGAACTTCCCCTGGTACGGACTGGACGACGCGTTCACCGGCCCCCGATGGCTGATGCAGGTGGGCATGGCGGCGGACGGCACGGTCCAGCACGGTTCCACGGGACACGGCGACGAGCCGTCGATAAGACCGGACGCGTCAGGCGCGGAGAAGGAACGCTTCGCGGCGGTCATCACGGTCGCGGCGAGCCCCGTACGGCACAGCGGTGACGGCACGGGCGTCCTCGACGCCACGACGGTGTCCTCGGCGGCCTGGCTGGCCGGTTCGGCGCTGCTGCTGTCGACCTGGCCCGCACAGCTCGACCATTCGCTGCGCGACGACTGGCTGGACCAGCAGACCGAGACGGCCTTCGCACTGGCGGACGATCTGAACGGCTCCGCGTGGTCGGTGCTGTCGCTCCCCGTGGACGGCGTGCCGACCTCGTTCCACTATCGCGAATCCGAATTCGGCTGGGTGCTCGCGGGCTCGACGGTCCCCGCCGAAGCGGCCGGGAACGGGGTGCACATCGGGGCGTACGGGCGCGGCATGAGCGCGTACGGCCTCGGCTTCTCGGCGATCGAGGACATCAATTCGTACGTCCGACGCTAGGGCGTGTCACACGCGTGAGGGGCGCACGCCATTGGCGGGCGCCCCTCACGCGGTGTCGGAGCCGTCAGAACTTGTTGCGCGGCGTCAGACCCAGCGTCATGCCCGCCAGGCCGCGCTGCCGGCCGCCGAGCTTGCCGGCGATCGAGCGCAGTTCGGCGCCCGCCGGGGAGTCGGGGTCGGAGAGCACGACCGGCTTGCCCTCGTCGCCGCCCTCCCGCAGCCGTACGTCGATCGGGATCGAGCCGAGCACCGGCACCGAGGTGCCCGTGATCTTCGTCAGCCCCTCGGCGACCCGCTGGCCGCCGCCCGTCCCGAACACGTCGACGATCTCGTCGCAGTGCGGGCACGGCAGGCCCGACATGTTCTCGACCACGCCGACGATCTTCTGGTGGGTCTGTACGGCGATGGAGCCGGCCCGCTCCGCGACCTCGGCGGCTGCCTGCTGCGGGGTGGTGACCACCAGGATCTCCGCGTTCGGTACGAGCTGCGCCACCGAGATCGCGATGTCGCCCGTCCCCGGCGGCAGGTCCAGCAGCAGCACGTCCAGATCGCCCCAGTACACATCGGCGAGGAACTGCTGGAGCGCGCGGTGCAGCATCGGTCCGCGCCACACCACCGGCGAGTTGCCCGGGGTGAACATGCCGATCGAGATGACCTTCACACCGTGCGCCGACGGCGGCATGATCATGTTCTCGACCTGGGTGGGCTTGCCGTCCGCGCCCAGCATGCGCGGCACGCTGTGCCCGTAGATGTCCGCGTCGACGACGCCGACCTTCAGACCGTCGGCGGCCATCGCCGCCGCCAGGTTGACCGTCACCGACGACTTGCCGACGCCGCCCTTGCCGGAGGCCACCGCGTACACCCGGGTCAGCGAACCGGGCTTGGCGAAGGGCACCTCGCGCTCGGCCGTGCCGCCGCGCAGCGACGTCGCGAGCTCCTTGCGCTGCTCGTCGCTCATCACGTCCAGCGTGACGTCGACGCGGGTGACGCCCGCGACCGAGGCGACCGCCTCCGTCACGTTCGTGGTGATCGTGTCGCGCATGGGACAGCCGGACACCGTGAGATAGATCGTGACAGCCACCGCGCCGTCCGCCCCGATGTCGACCGATTTCACCATGCCCAGGTCGGTGATCGGCCGGTGGATCTCGGGGTCGTTCACCGTCGCCAGTGCTGCGCGCACCGCGTCTTCCGCGGGAGCGACGGTCCCGTGCGTGTCGGTAGCCATACGGAGATGGTACGGCGCGGCGCGCACGCTCCGGAAAGCGCGTCAGTGCTCCGGGTGGTCTGGTTCGTCACGTCCACGCGTCTGCTCCGCGGGCAGCAGGACGTGCTGCTCGGCCAGGTCCCGTACCAGGTCCTGGAGCTCCGAGCGGATCCAGTCGCGGGTGGCGACCTCACCGAGCCCCATCCGCAGCGACGCGATCTCACGGGTCAGGTACTCGGTGTCGGCGATGGAGCGCTCGTTCTGCTTGCGCTCCTGCTCCTGGGTGACCCGGTCGCGGTCGTCCTGGCGGTTCTGCGCCAGCAGGATCAGCGGGGCCGCGTACGAGGCCTGGAGGGACAGCATCAGGGTCAGGAAGATGAACGGGTACTCGTCCCAGCGCAGTTCCTCGGGCGCGAAGATGTTCCACAGCACCCAGACGATGATGACCAGCGTCATCCAGGCGATGAAGCGGCCCGTCCCCAGGAAGCGCGCGATCCGTTCCGAGAACCGGGCGAACGCCTCGGGGTCGTACTCCGGCAGCAACCTGCGCCTCGGCGTGCGCGGCTGGTCGAGCCGTCCGCGCGGCCCGCGCGGTGCGGTGCTCGCTCCCGAGGCCGCGGCGGCCCGTTCCCTCGGCGACTCCCTGTCCGGGCGCTCAGTGGCCACTCGCGGCCTCCTCCACGCCGTTGAACCCGGTCTCCCGCCAGTCGTCGGGCAGCAGGTGGTCCAGGACGTCGTCGACGGTCACGGCGCCGAGCAGCGAACCGCTCTCGTCGACGACCGGCGCGGCCACCATGTTGTACGCGGCGAGATAGCCGGTGACCTCGGGCAGCGGCGTATCGGGTGCCAGCGGCGGCAGGTCGCTCTCCACGATCGAGCCGACCAGTGCGAACGGCGGCTCGCGCAGCAGCCGTTGGAAGTGGACCATGCCCAAATACTTGCCCGTCGGTGTCTCGTCCGGCGCCCGGCACACATAGACCTGGGCGGCCAGCGCGGGCGAGAGGGTCTGCCGGCGCACCCGCGCCAGCGCGTCGGCGACCGTCGCGTCCGGCCGCAGCACGATCGGCTCGGTCGTCATCAGACCGCCCGCGGTCCGCTCCTCGTACGCCAACAGCCGCCGTACGTCGGCGGCGTCGTCGGGCCGCATCAGCGCCAGCAGCCGCTCCTTGTCCTCCTCGGGCAGCTCGGAGAGGAGGTCGGCCGCGTCGTCCGGGTCCATCGCCTCCAGGACGTCGGCGGCCCGGTCGTCCTTCAGCTTCCCCAGGATCTCCACCTGGTCGTCCTCGGGCAGCTCCTCCAGGACGTCGGCGAGCCGGTCGTCGTCGAGGGCGGCGGCCACTTCGGCGCGCCGCTTGGGCGAGAGATGGTGCAGCACGTTGGCCAGGTCGGCGGGACGCAGCCGCTCGAAGGTCGCGACGAGACTCTCCGCGCCCTGGTCGTCCTCCTCCAGCGTGAAGCCGGTGACCGCCGACCAGTCGAGGGTCAGCGTCTCGCCGCGCCGCCGCAGCGCGCCGCTCTTGCCGCGCCGGACGAAGACCTTCCCGATCTCCCACTCGCGCCGCGCGGGCAACTGCTGGACGGCGACATCGAGGACCGTCACCTCCTCGCCGCTCTCCACGAGCTGTACACGGCGGTCGAGCAGTTCGCCCAGGACCAGCCGCTCCGTGGGGCGCTGCTCGAAGCGCCGCACGTTGACCACGCCCGTCGTGATCACCTGACCCGACGCGACGCCCGTGATGCGTGTCATCGGCAGGAAGATCCTTCGCCGGCTGAGCACTTCGACGACCATGCCCAGCACGCGCGGCGGACGGCCGCCGACGCGCAGCATCGCCACCAGGTCGCGCACCCGCCCCACCTGATCGCCGTTGGGGTCGAAGACCGGCACACCGGCGAGGTGCGAGACGAAGACCCGGGAGGTGCCCGACGCCATCATGCGCTCCTCCTTGCCCGCGACTGTCCCTGCCGTGTTCGCGGCCTTGCCCGTGACTGTCCCCGTATCGACCGCGACAACGGGTTCAGGCTAGCCCGTACCACTCCGTGCCGCCCTGGCGGATCCGTCCGTACGGTACGGGCGATCAGCCGCCGGGGCTCGTTGTCGATGGGTGTGGGCGGCACGGGTACGCTGCGGTCTGCCGTCCCCCGTCTCGCATGAGAGGCAGTGCGTTCGTGACCCTTTCCCGGTCCCTTGCCCGTCTTTGCCGGGCCGCGTTTCCCGTGGCTCTCTGCGTCGGGATGACCGTCGCGCTCACGGCGTGCGGCGGCGGCGACGAGGATCCGGACGCGGGCACCAACGGCGTCGGCAAACTGTCGGCCGCCGGGATCGAGAAGAAGGCGAAGACGGCGGCCGAGGGCGCGGACGCGGTGCGCCTGGCGGGCACGGTCGTCACCGACGGGCAGACGTACAAGCTCAACATGTCCCTCAAGGAGGCCGGCGGCACCGGATCGGTCAGTTCCGAGGCCCTTGGCACGTTCGAGCTGCTGCGAGTCGGGGACGAGCTGTTCCTCAAGGCGGACGCCGAATTCTGGACCCACCCGGACGGCAAGGGCGGCGACGACGCGAGCGCCCCGCCCAGCGAGGCCGACTCCGAGGCCGCGGACAAGCTCGACGACAAGTACGTGAAGGTGCCCGAGGACGATCCGTCCTACGACCAGCTGCGGGGCTTCACCGACAAGAGCGTGCTGCTCGACGGGCTGCTGGGGCTGCACGGCAAGCTCGGCAAGGGCGACCGCGCCGAGATCGGCGGCGTACGCACCATCGAGGTCAACGGCAGCGACGGTGCGGGCGGCTCGCTGAACGTCTCCCTGGAAGGCATGCCCTACCCGTTGCAGCTGGCCCGCGCGGGCGGCGCGGGAACGCTCACCCTCAGCGACTGGGGCAAGGACTTCCCACTGAAGGCGCCCACGAAGGGCGAGACGGTGGACTACGGCAGCACGCTGCCGAGCAGCTGAGCCGGCCCGGACGGGCTCAGCCCTTCTTCCTCCCGCGCTTGAACAGCAGGCGCGGCACGGCCGCCGGTGCGGGCTGACGCGTCGTCGCCGGTGTCGGCAGCGGCGCCGCCGCCTGCGAGCCGTGCGGCAGGTCGGTGATCGCGTCGCGCGGCTCCAGACGCAGCACACGCGACTCGCGCGCCCACCGGTCGGTCATCTCTTCGAAGTCCGGCGCGTTCAGCCGCTTGCCCTTCAGCTCGGCGACGGCCGTCTCCCACGCCTCCGTACGAGGAGCGAGTTCGCTGACGGACGCCGTCCAGGCCACCAGCCGCCCGCCCTTGTCCTTGCTCCGTACGGTCACCTCCGCGGTGGAGCCGTCGACCAGCCCCGGCAGCGGCTGCTCGCCGTCGCCGTCCCCGACGATCAGCGCCGCGCCGTCGAACCAGACGTGCCACAGGGCACGGGCGGGGCCACCCGCCCGCACCCAGATGAGACCGGACTTCTTGGTGGCCTCCTCGACCAGCGCCTTGCCGAGGAGGGGGGAGCCGGGCACGGTTTCTGTCATGCCCGGCAGCCTAGAGCAGGGTGCTAGAGCCACCCGTTGCGCTTCAGCATCCGGTGGATGGTGAGACAGACGACGGCGATGCCGCCCAGCACCATCGGGTAGCCGTACTTCCATCCCAGCTCGGGCATGTGCTCGAAGTTCATGCCGTAGACCCCGCAGACGGCCGTCGGTACGGCGATGATCGCCGCCCAGGACGTGATCTTGCGCATGTCCTCGTTCTGCGCGACGGTCGCCTGCGCCAGATTGGCCTGGAGGATCGAGTTCAGCAGCTCGTCGAAGCCGACGACCTCCTCGTGCACCCTGGCCAAATGGTCGGCGACGTCCCGGAAGTACTTCTGTACGTCGGGCTCGACCAGCCGCATCGGGCGCTCGCTCAGCAGCTGCATCGGCCGCAGCAGCGGTGCCACGGCCCGCTTGAACTCCAGCACCTCACGCTTGAGCTGGTAGATCCGCCCCGCGTCGGAGCCGCGCGGGCTGCCCTTCGCGGGCGCCGAGAACACATCGATCTCGACCTCGTCGATGTCGTCCTGCACGGCCGCCGCCACCGCGATGTAGCCGTCCACGACATGGTCGGCGATGGCGTGCAGCACGGACGACGGCCCCTTGGCCAGCAGCTCGCTGTCCTCCTCCAGCCGGTGGCGCAGCGCACGCAGCGAGCCCTTGCCGCCGTGCCGCACGGTGATGACGAAGTCCCGGCCGGTGAAGCACATGACCTCACCGGTCTCCACGACCTCGCTGGTCGCGGTGAGCTCGGCGTGCTCGACGTAGTGGATGGTCTTGAAGACGGCGAAGAGGGTGTCGTCGTACCGCTCCAGCTTGGGCCGCTGGTGGGCGTGCACGGCGTCCTCGACGGCGAGCGGGTGCAGCCCGAACTCGGCCGCGATACCGGCGAATTCCTCCTCGGTCGGCTCGTGGAGGCCGATCCAGGCGAAGCCGCCGCCCCGTCGCACCTCCAGCATCGCCTCGTGCGGGGTGAGGCACGGCTCGTCCTTCACCCGGCGGCCGCCGCGGTAGACGGCGCAGTCGACGACGGCGCTGGAGGCCGAGGGGTCGCGCGTGGAGTCGTAGGTGCTGTAAGCGGTGTTGCTCTTGCGCAAGGACGGACGGACCGCCGCACGCAGGTCACGGATCATCGACATGGCTGGCTCCTCCCGGAGAGGCCGTCGGCGGGGCGTGGCGCAGCCCGGAACGGGGACGTGACGCGCGTACGTACCGGCACGGATCGAGACGGCGTGACATGACGCGGCGCGCATACGTCCGCAAAGCGGGCGGCACCGCGAGGACGCGGTGACGGCATTCGCTGCAGACAGGCAAAACAGAGCTGGTGCGGTGCTCTTCCGTCGTGCGACAAGCCGCGGGCCTGTACGGGGCAGGGCCTCAGATGAGAGAGGCGGTACAGCGCGAGGAAGAGCGGCTGGTACTGGCCGGGTGACTTCGATCCACCGCAGCCCCACCTCCTCCGGCCGGTCCCCCGTAGGGGATGACGTATATCGGGACTGGAAGGCGACGCCATTCGCGTGCTGTCCCGACCGGCGGCCAAGACTAGCAGCCGATCGACGCCAATTCCGTCTCCTGCCCGTTAAGACGGCGTTCTATGCTCACCGGATGGCAGAAGTTCTCTCTCTGGTCGAGGCACGGTTGCGTACGGCGCTCGGCGAGCCGGACGCGCGTGCGGCGATGACGTTCGTGGGCACGGACCGGGTCGAGGTCCTGCGGTTTCTCGACCCGGGGAACCGGGAGAGGGACGGTGATCCCGCGGCCCCGCGCGGCGGCGGCTCCGAGGGCGCCGTTGTGCGTTACGCCACGCTGGGGATGTCCGCGCGGCCGATGGCCGACCCCACCGTCGTCGTGCCCGACCCGGCCCGGGGGCCGCGCGCCGAGCTGGTCCTGTCGGTACGGGCCGGGCTCGCCGACACCGACAAGGTGCTGCGCCCCCTCGCCGTACTGGCCGCGTCGCCCCAGGTCGAGGGGTTGGTCGTGACCGCCGGTGCCTCGCTGGAGGTCGGCGAACCCCTGTGGCCGGGCGCGCCGTTCAGCTCCGTGCTCGTCGCGGAGTCCGGCGGGCTGGTCGCCGATCTGGAGCTGGACGCGCCGCTCGACCCCGTACGGTTCCTGCCGCTGCTCCCGATGACGGCCAACGAGGCCGCGTGGAAACGGGTGAAGGGCGCGCAGGCGCTCCAGGAGCGGTGGCTGGCGCACGGGACGGATCTGCGGGACCCGCTGCGCGGCTCGGTCGCGCTGGACTGAGGCGGCGGCGTACGTACGCCGCCGCACCCCGTACGCCGCCGAGAGGAGAGCCCGTCTCGTACAGGCCGCCGGTATTTGCCGCGGTTCTGTGCCGGACGGGTGATCGTCCTTGACGGGGCGTCGGCCGGGGAGGACCGTTGGGCGCTATGAGGGGCGAACCAGGTTGCCCGAAGTGCGGTGGCCGGGTCAGGGCGCCCGGTCTCTTCGCCGACTCCTGGCAGTGCGCCATACACGGCACCGTGCATCCGTTGCAGCCGGTCATACCGCCCAGCGTCGAAGCCCTCGGGGTCGTGGTGAACCGCGCCCGCGTCCCCGTCTGGATGCCCTGGCCGCTCCCGGTCGGCTGGCTCTACACCGGTGTCGCGTACGCGGGCGACGACCGCAGCGGCGGCCGGGCCACCGCTGTCGCGTGCTCGGGACCCGGCCCGCTCGGCGGCTCGGGGGAACTGCTGCTGGTCGCCGAGGAGCTCGGCGTCGGACTCGGGGCGCGCTACGCCGGGATCGACGGGCCCGACCCCGGCCCGCACATCTGCGCCGACAAGCCCCCGCACGCCAAACTGCTGGCCGCCGGCCGCCCCACCCCGCTCTGGCACGTGCCCGAGGCGCCGCCGGACCGCGCGGTCTTCGCCGGCGAGGCGCTCGGACTCTGGCTCTGGGCGATCGTCTGGCCGGAGCAGACGGGTCTGCTGATGTACGACGAGCTGGTACTCACCGATCTGCGGGACGCCGGGGCCGAGGTGGATCTGCTGCCCTGCGGGGCGCTCTCCCCGCGCCTGCTGAGCTGACCGGCGGCCGGTCGGACCGGGCCCGCACGCGGGTCCGGCGGTCGGGGACGCCTTCGAACGCCCGTTATCCTGGAGCTTCCCCTGCCCGTCCGAGCCTCTGGAGTACGCGTCGTGCGCATCGACCTGCACACCCACTCCACGGCGTCGGACGGTACGGACACCCCGGCCGAGTTGGTACGCATCGCCGCGGCGGCCGGTCTGGACGTCGTCGCGCTCACCGACCACGACACGACCCGGGGCCACGCCGAGGCGCTCAAGGCGCTCGCCGATCTCGACACCGGCCTCAGCCTTGTCACCGGCGCAGAACTCTCCTGCCGCGCCGACGGTGTGAGCCTGCACATGCTGGCGTACCTCTTCGACGCCGACGAGCCCCAACTGCTGCGCGAGCGCGAGCTGGTGCGTGACGACCGGGTGCCGCGCGCGAAGGCGATGGTGGCCAAGCTCCAGGAACTCGCCGTGCCCATCACCTGGGAGCAGGTCGCCCGGATCGCCGGAGACGGCTCGATCGGCCGCCCGCACGTCGCGTCGGCGCTCGTCGAACTGGGCGTCGTGGGCTCGGTCGACGAGGCGTTCTCCTCCCAGTGGCTCTCCGACCACGGCCGGGTGCACGTGCCCCGGCACGAGTTGAACCCCTTCGACGCGGTCCGGCTGGTCAAGGCAGCCGGCGGCGTCACCGTCGTCGCGCACCCGCTGGCCGTGACCCGTGGCGCGGTCGTCGCCGAGGCGGCGCTGGTGCGGCTGGCCGAGGCGGGGCTCGACGGCATCGAGGTCGACCACATGAACCACGACGAGCCCACGCGCGCCCGGCTGCGTGGACTCGCCGCCGAGCTGGGGCTGCTCACGACCGGCTCCAGCGACTACCACGGCACCCGGAAGACCGTCCGGCTCGGGGAGTACAGCACCGACCCGGAGATCTACGGCGAGATCGTCCGGCGCGCGTCGGGCGCGTTCCCGGTGCCCGGCACGGGCGGACACGCGTAACCGACCCGCACCACGTGCCCGTCGTGCGCGCGCCTCGTGCCGCGCCGTCCGGGGCCGTGTACCGCGCCGTGCCCGGTCGCGTACCGCGCCCCGAATCCCGCCCGCCCTTCTCCCGCAAGGCCACACCGTGTTCGACGCCGCCGTTTTCGGCTCCCTCTTCCTGACCCTCTTCGTGATCATGGACCCGCCCGGGATCACGCCGATCTTCCTCGGCCTCACCTCCGGGCGCCCCGCCAAGGTCCAGCGCCGGATGGCCTGGCAGGCGGTGGCCGTCGCCCTCGGTGTGATCACCGTCTTCGGCATCCTCGGCCAGCAGATCCTCGACTACCTGCATGTCTCCGTTCCCGCGCTGATGATCGCGGGCGGACTGCTCCTGCTGCTCATCGCGCTCGATCTGCTCACCGGCAAGAACGACGAGCCCAAGCAGACGAAGGACGTCAACGTCGCCCTCGTACCGCTCGGCATGCCGCTCCTGGCCGGCCCCGGCGCGATCGTCTCCGTCATCCTCGCCG
The DNA here is from genome assembly GCF_044455465.1 of Streptomyces sp. NPDC051217. Classification (NCBI taxonomy): domain Bacteria; kingdom Bacillati; phylum Actinomycetota; class Actinomycetes; order Kitasatosporales; family Streptomycetaceae; genus Streptomyces; species Streptomyces sp. NPDC051217. The sequence continues at coordinate 302,531 of NZ_JBITEV010000006.1, read as the reverse complement.
TCCAGCACGCCGACGGGGCGGCGGCGCAGGTCTCGGTGTGGGCGGCGATCGTGGCGATGCACGCCGTGCTGTGGCTGACCATGCGCTACTCGCTGGTGATCATCCGGGTCATCAAGGACGGCGGTGTGGTGCTGGTGACCAGGCTCGCCGGAATGATGCTCTCGGCCATCGCCGTGCAGCAGATCATCAACGGCGTCACCCAGGTCGTCCAGGCCGCGTGAGACCAAAGCGCCCCCGTACGGATGTCCGTACGGGGGCGTCTCGACATGAGCCGATCAGTGGATCCGGAGGGATCCGAGAATTACGAGGCCTGGGTTTCGGCCGGGCGGATGTAGAGGCGCTGCCCTGTTGAGGCGGCCTGCTGCACGATCTGATTGACGGAGGCGGCGTCCACGACGGTGCTGTCGACGGCGGTGCCGTCAGCATCGTTCAGTCGCATGATCTCGAAGCGCATATCGCTTCTCCCTTCGTCTGATCCTCCGTAGGAGAACTGTGTGTGACGGATGACCCATCGTTGATTACATGAGGCGACAACGCCTTGCCCTCTGCAAACATTCCCTACACTAAAGAAATTTTTCGGATGGCTAATTACTGGCGAGTACAGCCGTACCCACGGACAATGGACCGCGTATGAGCGAGGCAGAGATCAACCCCGACATCGCCGAGGTCGGCGCCCGCCTGGAGCGCACCAACGAACTGCTCCAGCGGATGCTCGCCGAGGTCGCGAAGACCCCGTCCACCCACGCCATATTCGTCGACGCGGGTTACGTCTACGCTGCGGCCGGATTACTGGTCGCGGGGACCGAGGACCGGCGGTCCTTCGATCTCGACGCCGAGGGACTCATCGAGGCGTTCATCGACAAGGCGCGCACGATCTTCGCGGACAGCCGGCTGCTGCGGGTCTACTGGTACGACGGCGCGCGGCGCCGTATCCACACGCCCGAGCAGCAGGCGATCGCCGAACTGCCCGACGTCAAGGTCCGCCTCGGCAATCTCAACGCCAACAACCAGCAGAAGGGCGTCGACTCCCTGATCCGCACGGATCTCGAATCGCTCGCCAGACACCGGGCCATCAGCGACGCCGCGCTCGTGGGCGGTGACGAGGACCTGGTGTCGGCGGTGGAGGCCGCGCAGGGGTACGGCGCGCGCGTCCACCTCTGGGGCATCGAGGCCGGCGAGGGGCGCAACCAGGCCGAGCCGCTGCTGTGGGAGGTCGACAGTCAGCGCACCTTCGACCTCGACTTCTGGAAGCCGTACGTGACGCGGCGGGCGGTCACCACGTACGAGAACGAGGGCGACCCGCCGCCCTCGCGCGAACAGGTGCGCTTCATCGGCGCGCAGATCGCCGCGACGTGGCTGGTCGGACGCGGGCGGGTGGCGATGTCCGAACTGCTTCCCGGCCATCCGTATCTGCCGGGCCCAGTCGACCAGGACCTGCTGATCGAGGCGGAGAAACTGCTGCAACGGTCGCTGCGGGGGCACGCCGTCCTGCGGCGTGCGCTGCGGGACGGGTTCTGGCAGCACCTGCAGGCGCAGTTCTGAGCTCTCCGCCCCCTGTCCCCCCTCAGCGCTCGGAGTCGTCCCAGAAGGCGCTGAGCGCGGCTGCCGTGCGCAGCGGCTGATCGGTGTTCGGCGAGTGCTCGGCGCCCTCGATGACGGTCCTGCGCGCGTCCAGCCGCCGCGCCATGTTGTCGAGCAGCGGCACCGGCCAGGTGTCGTCCCGCACGCCGGACATCACATGCTTGGGCAGCGGGTGTACGGCGGCCAGCTCGGCCACCCGGTCCGGCTCCACCGTCAACTGCCGCCCCGTAGTGATCAGTTGGACCGGGTTGTGGCGCAGCCAGCGGCGGCGCAGATCCGTGCCGTCGACGGAGGTCTCCTCCGGAGGCTCCATCGCCTGGATGCCCTCCCAGACCCGCTCCATGTCCATGTTCGTGAGCGCCAGGGCCTCGCTCAGCAGCCGCACCCGCTCTTCCTGGGAGGGGGCGATACGGGCGGGGCCGGAGGAGATCAGCGTCAGCGTGAGGAACGGCTCCGCGTCCGTCAGGACGGCCGCGCGGGCGATCTGCCCACCCAGTGAGTGCCCCACGAGATGGACCGGCGCCCCGACCGCGTCCGCCTGCGCCAGCACGTCCGCCGCCAACTCCTCCTGGGCGTAAGCCTCTTGGGAGTCGGGTCCGTCGGACTCGTACTGCCCGCGGCCATCGACGGCGACGACGCGGTAGCCGACCGCGGTGAGCGGCTCCAGCATCGCGATGAAGTCCTCCTTACTGCCGGTGAATCCGGGCATCAGAAGGGCGGTGCCCCGGGGGGTCCCCTCGGGGCGCGCGTCGAGCACGGCGAAGTGCCCGCGGCGCGTCGGCAGCTGGAGCGCGCGGGCACAGGGCGGGGGAATGAACGTGGGCGGCCTGCTCATGCGACGAGCGTAAGTCCCCGCGCCCACGGCCGCCCCACCCGCCCGGACCGCCTCCCAAGGAGGTGTGGCCGAGGGGTGTCTTCCGGATCAGGCCGGAGGGCCCGCGAACACACCGATGGCCCGGCACCCCCTGGGGGCCGGGCCATCGGGCGTGCGGGTCAGCTCTCGGGCTGGGCGGCCGCCGCGCGTGTACGGCGGCGGCGCGGCTTGGCCTCGGCGGCGGGGGCGTCGCCCTCCACCGTCTCGGCGGCCTTCGCCGTGCCGGCCTCGACCGGGGCCTTGACGGCGCGCGTACGGCGCCGGGGCTTGGTCTCGGTCGTCGTCCCGGCGTCGGTGACCGCGGCCGCGGTCTCGACCGTCTCCACGGCCTCGACAGCGGGCTTGACGGCCCGCGTACGACGACGGCGCGGCTTGGTGACCACCTCGGCGTCGGCGTCGCCCTGCTCGGCCATCGGCTCGACGAACAGGTCGGTCCCCGGCTGTGCCACGGTCGTGGCGACAGCGGGCGCCGCGTCGGCGGGCACGGCCACGCGCGTACGCCGACGACGGCGCGGGATGCGCGGCTCGGCCGCGTCCGCGCCCTCGGCGGTGTCGACCGCTCCGGTCGCCTCCGGGGCCGCCGCCACTGTCTGCGTCTGCGCCTCGCCGGCCTCCAGCGGAGTCCCGCCGCGCGTACGGCGGCGCTGCCGCGGCGTACGCGTACGGGCGGGGCGCTCCTCCTGCACCGCGGTGGCGGCGGCCGACCGCGCGGAGGAGGACGGAGCGCCGGACTTACGGCCGCGGCCGCCCGTCTCGCCCAGGTCCTCGACCTGCTCGGCCGACAGACCGGCACGGGTCCGGTCCGTACGCGGCAGGATGCCCTTCGTCCCCGCGGGGATGTCGAGCTCCTCGAAGAGATGCGGCGAGGTCGAGTAGGTCTCCGGCGGGTCCGGGAAGCCCAGGTCCAGCGCCTTGTTGATCAGCTGCCAGCGCGGGATGTCGTCCCAGTCGACCAGCGTCACGGCGATGCCGGACGCGCCCGCGCGGCCGGTGCGGCCGATGCGGTGGAGGTAGGTCTTCTCCTCCTCGGGCGACTGATAGTTGATGACGTGCGTCACGCCCTCGACGTCGATACCGCGGGCGGCGACGTCGGTGCAGACGAGAACGTCCACCTTGCCGTTGCGGAACGCGCGCAGTGCCTGCTCACGCGCGCCCTGTCCCAGGTCACCGTGGACGGCGCCCGAGGCGAAGCCGCGCTGGGCGAGCTGGTCGGCGATGTCGGCGGCCGTACGCTTCGTACGGCAGAAGATCATCGCGAGCCCGCGGCCCTCGGCCTGGAGGATGCGCGCGACCAGCTCCGGCTTGTCCATGGAGTGGGCGCGGTAGACGCGCTGCGTGGTGTTGGCGACCGTCGCGCCCGCGTCGTCCGGCGATGTGGCGCTGATGTGCGTCGGCTGCGACATGTAGCGGCGCGCGAGACCGATGACCGCGCCCGGCATCGTCGCCGAGAACAGCATCGTCTGGCGCTTCGCCGGCAGCAGCTGGATGATCCGCTCGACGTCGGGCAGGAAGCCCAGGTCGAGCATCTCGTCGGCCTCGTCCAGGACGAGCCCGCGCACGTGCGACAGGTCGAGCTTGCGCTGGCCCGCCAGGTCGAGCAGTCGGCCCGGGGTGCCGACGATCACGTCGACGCCCTTCTTGAGGGCCTCGACCTGGGGTTCGTAGGCACGGCCGCCGTAGATCGCCAGCACGCGCACGTTGCGCACCTTGCCGGCGGTCTGGAGGTCGTTGGTGACCTGCTGGCACAGCTCGCGGGTGGGGACGACCACGAGGGCCTGCGGGGCGTTGGTGAGCTGCTCGGGAACGGCCCGGCCCGCCTCGACGTCGGCGGGGACGGTGACACGCTCCAGGAGCGGCAGGCCGAAGCCGAGCGTCTTGCCCGTGCCGGTCTTGGCCTGGCCGATGACGTCCTTGCCGGACAGTGCGACCGGGAGAGTCATCTCTTGGATGGGGAACGGAGACATGATGCCGACGGCTTCGAGTGCTTCGGCTGTCTCGGGAAGGATTCCGAGGTCTCGGAAAGTCGTAGTCAGGGTGCTGCCTCTTCTGTGAGACGCGACCCGAGGCGAACGCTGGGGGTCGTACCGCACCTGGGTACTCGGCCGGCCGTGGATTGGCCGGATGGCGCGGGACCACTGCCGTCGCTCGAGCGCTCGTGCCGCTGAGGGGGCCCCTCATCTGCAGGTCGTACGCAGCTGTGCGTACGGTCCGCGCGGAGGGCGGTCGGGGTCGGAGCCGATCGGGCCACCGACCGGGCATCCTCATGGGGCCTGTCCGGGACAGATCTCCCGGTCAAACACTGCGATGGCCCACCGAATACTCGGCAGGCGCATTACCACTGTACCCCGGAATCGCGCAGGTGTGTTGGACGAATTCGTCGGAACGGTGCGAGGGCACTGCCCGACCGGGCTCTTGAACGGTGCGCGAAGTGGGCTCTACGCCATGCGCCGAGCGGGCTATTGTGCGCTTCATGGAGACGTCTGACAACGCCACTGAGTCACAGTCCACACCTGCGAACCCGACCGGTTCCGCGCCCGCGGAACTCACCGGGATCGCCGCCCAGGACTGGGCGACCGCCTCCGCCGACCCGAAGTACCGGGCCGCGGTCGTGGATCTGCTGGGAGCGCTCGCCTACGGCGAACTGGCGGCCTTCGAGCGGCTCGCCGAGGACGCCAAACTCGCGCCGACTCTGGACGACAAGGCGGAACTCGCGAAGATGGCCTCCGCCGAATTCCACCATTTCGAGAGGCTGCGCGACCGGCTCGGCGAAATTGACGCCGATCCGACGGGCGCGATGGATCCCTTTGCCACCGCGCTGGACGACTTCCACCGCCAGACCGCGCCGTCGGACTGGCTGGAGGGCCTGGTCAAGGCATATGTGGGCGACTCGATCGCCAGCGACTTCTACCGCGAGGTGGCCGCGCGGCTGGACTCCGACACCCGCGGTCTGGTGCTCGCTGTGCTCGATGACACAGGGCACGGCAATTTCGCGGTCGAGAAGGTCAGGGCGGCGATCGAGGCCGAGCCGCGGGTCGGGGGGCGGCTCGCCCTCTGGGCGCGGCGGCTGATGGGTGAGGCGCTGTCGCAGGCGCAGCGCGTGGTCGCGGACCGGGACGCGCTGTCGACGATGCTGGTGGGCGGGGTCGCGGACGGCTTCGACCTGGCCGAGGTGGGCCGGATGTTCTCGCGGATCACCGAGGCGCACACGAAGCGGATGGCGGCCCTCGGACTGGCCGCCTGAGGCGCTCCTACCGTCGGTGGATCAGGAAGGCATCGGACGGCGCAGGACCGTGCTCGCGGGGCGGAGCAGCAGCGAGAGCAGGACCGCCCCGACGGCGACCGCGCCGACCAGCGTCGCGACGACATGACCGGGGCCGAGCGCCGCGTGCGTGAGCATCGCGCCGAAGAGGGAGCCCAGGGACCCCGCGGCGAGCACGAGGCGGCGGGAGGGGAGCCGGTGGGGCAGCCGCTGGAGCGCGGCCCACGAGGCACCGAGTCCGAGCAGGACCGCACCGAGAGCTTCCAAGATCACCGCTGATCACCTCACGAAGCGCGCTGGTCATTCGGTCGTAGCCGGATCTACCCGGAGTGCACGCGAAGCAACCCTCCGCGATCCGAGTAGCCGGCAAAGGAGTGGCCCGGCGGGACTCCCCGCCGGGCCACTCCTCTGTCGCCGTGGTGCCGTTCCGCCGTTTCGAGCTAGAGCGGACCGAAGCCCACCCGTCGCGTCGTCGGCTCGCCGATCTCCACGTACGCGATCCGTTCGGCCGGTACGAGCACCTTCCGCCCCTTCTCGTCCGTGAGGCTGAGCAGCTTCGCCTTGCCGGCGAGTGCGTCGCCGACGGCGCTCTCGACCTCCTCGGCGGACTGCGAGCTCTCCAGAACGATCTCGCGGGGCGTGTGCTGCACGCCGATCTTGACCTCCACCGCTATGTCCCTCCGAACGGTCGGTGCGTTGCGCGGTCAACCGCGCGGTACGCAGCACACATTAGCCCGGGGAGAAGGTGCTCAGGACGGTGGCGGGACACGCCCGCAGCGAACACGGACGGGAGGGCCGGCCGTTCCTCGGTGGACCGCTTCGGGCCCTCCGCCGCGGGGGCCCCACCGGCGCCGCACGCCCGGTCAGGCGCCGGGGTGCTGCTCGCTGCCGTGCAGCGGGAACCCCGCGATGCCGCGCCAGGCGAGGGAGGTGAGAAGTTCCACGGCCTTGTCGCGCGGGATGACCGACTCGCTGGAGAGCCAGTAGCGCGCCACCACCTGGGAGACGCCGCCGAGCCCGACGGCCAGCATCATGGACTCCTCCTTGGAGAGGCCCGTGTCCGACGCGATCACGTCGGAGATCGCCTCCGCGCACTGGAGCGCCACCCGGTCGACGCGCTCACGCACGGCGGGCTCGTTCGTCAGGTCGGACTCGAAGACCAGCCGGAACGCGCCGCCCTCGTCCTCGACGTAGGCGAAGTACGCGTCCATCGTGGCCGCGACCCGGAGTTTGTTGTCGGTCGTCGAGGCCAGGGCCGTACGTACGGCCTGCAGCAGCGCCTCGCAGTGCTGGTCGAGAAGCGCCAGGTAGAGGTCCAGCTTCCCCGGGAAGTGCTGGTAGAGGACGGGCTTGCTGACTCCGGCCCGCTCCGCGATGTCGTCCATCGCCGCGGCGTGGTAACCCTGTGCGACGAAGACTTCCTGAGCCGCGCCCAGGAGCTGATTGCGTCGAGCGCGGCGGGGCAGGCGCGTGCCTCGCGGGCGCGCCGCCTCGGTCTGCTCTATGGCTGTCACGCCGCCTCCCAGAATCGTTCCGTGCGCGCTGTGCGCCGCCTTGCCATCGTACTTTTGGGTAACCCGGCTGTGCGTGGTCAGGTCGCAGAATTTCACGGACCGGACACTCGCGGGCGCCGGATATCCGTCCGGCCGCGAGTGCGGCGACGGAGAAAAGTATCCAATGCTGACAAAAGGCGAACCCGGTCCCGAGCGGATACTCAGCGGTAGTCGTCCTCGTCGAGAGAGACGATACGCGCCTGCTCAGCGGCGTCGGCCTCGTCGGCCTCCTCCGTACCGATGGGGGCCGGTGGATCGTCGTCCGACGGGCGCACGTCCCTGTGCTGCTCGGCGGCGTCGGCCTCCGGCGTCTCCTCGTCGAGTTCTTCGAGTTCGCCGGAATCCGCCTCGGCGGCCCGCTCTTCCTCGTCGACGCCGCTGTCGCTGTCGTTCGGGAATGTGTCCGGGTCGTTCGGGTCCGCCGACATGGGGCGCCCTTTCTTCTCCGGTCGTCTTCCGTGTGCCATTCGCGAAATGAGACGAATGCGAACGCGTACTTACGAGGGTAGGAGGTCCGCACCCGCGACGCCATGTGTCCTGTGACCGCGAACACGGGGAACCGCGTGTGATCGTCTCGTAACATTGCCGCATGTCTTCGACCGAGCTGCCGGAAACACTCGCCGCCGCCGTTCCGCGCGTGAGTGCCGTCAGAGTCGCCGACGGTGAGCGGCTGCGCTCGGTGGCGCTGCCGGGGGTGACCCTGAACGTGCGCTCGCGGCCCCCCGCGCGCCCCGGACTGCCGCACGCGCTCTACGTGCACGGCCTGGGCGGCTCCTCGCAGAACTGGTCCGACCTGATGCCGCTGCTGGCCGACGTGGTCGACGGCGAGGCGGTCGACCTGCCCGGCTTCGGGGACTCCCCGCCGCCGGAGGACCGCAACTACTCGATCACCGCGCACGCGCGGGCCGTGGTGCGGCTGCTCGACGCGGACGGCCACGGCGCGGTGCATCTCTTCGGCAACTCCATGGGAGGCGCCGTCGTGACCCGGGTCGCGGCCGCCCGTCCCGACCTGGTGCGCACCCTCACCCTCGTCTCGCCCGCGCTGCCCGAGATCCGGGTGCAGCGCAACGCCGTGCCGACCGCCCTGCTGGCCCTGCCCGGTGTCGCCGCGCTCTTCGGGCGGATGACCCGCGAGTGGTCGGCCGAGCAGCGCACGCGTGGCGTGATGGCCCTCTGTTACGGCGACCCGAGCCGGGTCTCGGAGGAAGGGCTGCGGCACGCGGTGGAGGAGATGGAGCGGCGGCAGGGTCTTCCGTACTTCTGGGAGGCGATGACCCGTTCCGCGCGGGGCATCGTCGACGCCTACACTCTCGGCGGACAGCAGGGGCTGTGGCGGCAGGCGGAGCGGGTCCTCGCGCCGACACTGCTGGTGTACGGAGGGCGGGATCAGCTTGTTTCGTACCGAATGGCACGAAAGGCGTCGGCCGCTTTCCGTGATTCCCGGCTCCTGACGCTTCCGGACGCCGGTCATGTCGCCATGATGGAGTACCCGGAAGTGGTCGCGGAGGCGGTGCGAAGCCTGATCGAGGAGTCGGACCGGGCGACGGGTGAGACGAACGGGCGTCCCGGCCGTAATGACGGTAGGGACGGCGGCGTCTTCAGCGGCCGTGGCGCGAGCCGCGGCAGCGGTGACTACGACGGCGACAACGACAGTGGCGGGAGCTGATCCGGGGCGTGGGACGACACAGCCGTAAAGGCCCCGCGCCCAAGGCGGCCGACAGCAAGAAGCGCGCTCCCGCCGCGAGCGGCCCGCCGGCCGGTGAACGCGAGGCGCGGCCCGCGCCGCCCCCCGGCGAGCGGGAACGGGCGGCACCACCGGCGTCAGCGCCGTACGGCACCCCCGCGCACGGCGTGCCGCAGGTACGCGGCGGGCATCCCGAGCACCGTGAACCGGGCGGCGGCTGGGGCGGTCAACAGCGGTACGGGGACTGGCAGGGCGGCCGGGGTGGTCAGCAGCCGCCTCCGTATCCGGCGGGTCCCGAGGGGCCTTCTCCGCGTCCTCAGCAGCCGCAGGGGCCGCAAGGGCCGCAAGGGCCGCGCCGGCAGACGCGTACGGCGCCGACCGGCCAGCGCCAGGTCCCCGTCCCGGGACCGCGCCGTGAGTTCATCGACGCTTTCGACACGCCGCCCTCTCCTTACGGAGGCGACGGCGCCGCTACGGGCTTCGAGACCGACTCCGCGCAGTGGCGGCCCGATCCGTACGCCTCCGTCACCGACTGGGACGACGAGAGCAGCCGCCCCCGTACCGCCTCCGCCGCGGACTCCGGCCGCGGCTCCGACCGGGACGGCCCCGACGCCGCCCCGGACCCCGACAGCGACGAGGAGCGGCCCGAGAAGGGCAATCTGGGGCGCACCCTCACCGGGATCGCCGCCGCGGCGGTGACCACGGTGCTCGTCGTCGTGGTGGCCGGTCAGGTGACCGACGGCGGCGGTCCCCGGGCCGACGCGCTGCCCGCCGGCGGGCTCGCCCGCGACGGCGACGGACCCGCCTCGCGCTCGGACGGCAGGACGATCCCGCCGAAGGAGCCCGCGGCGAAGGCGCCGGCGCCGCCGCTCACTTACTCCCAGCTGATGACCAGGCAGTTCCCGCTGGCCGCCGATCTGAAGGGTTCGGGCGAGTTCGATGCGGTGCCGGGACTGGCGAAGGCGCCCGGCGAGGGCCGCAAGGTCCGCTACCGGATCGATGTCGAGAAGGGCCTCGGGCTCGACGCGAAGCTGTTCGCCGACGCCGTACAGAAAACCCTGAACGACGACCGGAGTTGGGCCCACGGCGGAGCCATGACCTTCGAGCGGATCGCCGGGGGCTCGCCCGACTTCGTGATCACGCTGGCCAGCCCCGGGACCACGGCCGAGTGGTGCGCCAAGTCCGGACTGGACACCACCGTCGACAACGTGTCCTGCGACTCCGCCTCGACCGATCGCGTGATGATCAACGCGTACCGCTGGGCGCGGGGGGCCAAGACGTACGGCTCCAAGGCGATGCTCACCTACCGGCAGATGCTGATCAACCATGAGATCGGGCACCGGCTCGGGTACGGCCACGTGAGCTGCCGGACGCCCGGCTCGCTCGCGCCGGTGATGCAGCAGCAGACGAAGACGCTCGATCTCGACGGCGTGAAGTGCAAGCCCAACCCCTGGGCGTTCCCCGGCTCTTGAGGCGTCGGCCCTGGCTTGACGCACCGTGACCGGTTGAGTCCTTACCGCGACGGAACGCTACCGCGGTGGGAAAGTTACGTGCATTCACCCCTTCTGGTGGTGCGACGGACAACCGTCCGTCGCACCACCGTCATGTCCGCTTACGGTCGTCCCGCTGTGAGTCGCCGATCCAACGGCGGCTTCCCACAAGGGAGATCGGGGGTGTGCTCGTGCGGATCGGACTACTCACGGACGGTGGCTACCCGTACGCGACGGGTGAGTCCAGGCTCTGGTGCGACCGGCTCGTACGCGGGCTCGCGCAGCACGAGTTCGACATCTACGCGCTCAGCCGCAGCGCCCACCAGGAGGGCAACGGCTGGATCCAGCTGCCGCCCTCCGTGCTGCGGGTGCGCACCGCGTCCCTCTGGTCGGCGGAAGGCGACGGGAGGGCGTACGGACGGCGCGAACGACGGCGCTTCCTGGGGCACTTCGGGGATCTGATCACCGCCGTCTGTGCCCCGGACGGCGCCCGGGGCGGCGGCGCGGCCGGGAGCACTGCCGAGAGCGCGGCCGGGAGCGCGCCCGGCGACGCCGCGCGCGACGCGAGCGCCTTCGCCGAAGGGCTGTACGGGCTCGCCGAGCTGGCGCGCGACCACGGCGGTCTGCCCACGGCGCTGCGTTCGGAAGCCGCCGTACGGATCCTGGAATCCGCCTGCCACGCCCCCCGCGCACGCCGGAGCGTGCGCGGGGCCACCGTCACCGACTACCTGGTCTTCGCCGAGCAGTTGGAGCGGGCGCTGCGCCCGCTCTCCCTCGACTGGTACGACGACGACGGACTCGGGGCCGTCGATCTCTGTCACGCGACGACCGGCGGATCCGCCGCCCTGCCCGGACTTCTGGGCAAACGCTACTTCGGAGCGCCGCTGCTGGTCACCGAGTACGGCGTCCAGCTCCGCGCCCACTACCTGGCCGCCGGACCCGGGGGTGACACGCCCCTGCGCGCGCCGGTGCGCGCCCTGCTCGCGGCCTTCCAGGGCCGGCTCGCCGCCGAGGTCTACCGGCAGGCCACCGTCATCACCCCCGGCAACACGCACGCCAGACGGTGGCAGGAGCGCTGCGGCGCCGACCGCGCCAAACTGCGCACCGTCTACCCCGGCATGGAGACGGAGCGCTTCTCCGCGCTGGGCGAAGGCAGCGAACGCGGCCGCGGTGGGGGTCGCGGCGGCGATGACAACGGCGATCCGAACACCCTCGTCTGGGTCGGGCGGATCGAGCCCGCCAAGGACCTCATCTCCCTGCTGCACGCCTTCGCCGACATCCGTAGGGAGGAGCCCGAGGCGCGGCTGCGGATCATCGGCGCGGCGGCTCAGGGCGCGGAGGCGACCTCGTATCTCGCCCACTGCCGCGCGCTGGCGGCCCAGTTGTTCCCCGACGAGGCGGCCGACGCGCACGCCGTGGGCGACAACTGCGTCTCCTTCGAGGAGGTCGGCGGGCCGGGCGCCCCCGAGTTGGTCGACGCCTACGCGGCGGGCGGGGTGGTCGTCCTGTCCAGCATCGTCGAGGGCTTCCCGGTCAGCCTGGTCGAGGCGATGTTCTGCGGGCGCGCGACGGTCTCCACCGACGTCGGCGCGGTCGTCGAGGTCATCGGCGGTACGGGGCTCGTCGTGCCCCCGCGCAACCCGCGGGCGCTCGCCGACGCCTGTGTCGCGCTGTTGCGCGACCCCGAGCGGCGCGAACGGCTGGGCGCCGCCGCGCGGGCCCGCGCGCTCGAACTCTTCACCGTCGAGCAGAACCTGGCGGCGTTCCGCGGCATCTACCTGGAGCTGATCTCGCACACCCCGGTCCGGCGCCCGGCCGAGACGGTGGACGCGCACGGCGAGCCGCTGCCGTTCGCCAACCCGGCGGAGGCGTACGTACCCGGTCACTGGACCGCCGGACAAGCCAGGACCGTGCCGATGCCGGCGCCGCAGCCGATGGCGCCCCCCGTGACGACGACCCCGCCGTTCCTCCCCGCCTCCTCACCCGTGGCCGCGCGAGCGTCGCGTCCTACGGAGGCGGTCGGCGTGGGCGCCGGCCAGGCCCTGGGGGAGAGCGATGTCTGACGCGGCCAGCACCCCCGACGGGGCGAGCACCCCCGTGCTCACGACGAGACTCGCGCGGCGTCCGGGCCCGGCCGACCCCGTCAAGACGCTGATGCACAGCCACCGCGAGCTGTGCGAGCGCGCCGTCGACCCGCTGGAGATCGCTGCCGGTCTGGAGGCGCACGGTGTCACCGACCGGGCAGCCGCCCGCTTCCGGCACCGGGACGTCTTCTCCCTCGCCGAGGAGCTGTACGCGCGCGTGCCGCGCGCCGCCGACGGCGGCGGGGACACCGCCGCGGCGACCGCACCGCACCCGGCGCGCGCCACCGATCCACGCGCCGGGTGGGCGCTGCGCACCCTGCTCCCGGGCGCCGTGTGCGCCACCGCCGTCGTCGCCCTGCGGTACGCCGACGGCGCCGCCGGCGGGGTACGGCTCGCGATAGCCCTGGCGGGGGTCGTCGCCCTCGCCATCGCGCTCACCGTCGCCCTCCGGCGCGGCCCGCTGCGCGTCGAGGGCAACACGGCACGCGTCTCCCGCCTGTGGGTGTGCTGGCTGCTGGCATACGTGCTGTACGGCGACGGGTTGACGCACGCGACGGCCGGCGACGGGCCGCACGGGACGGACCCCCTCGCCCACGCGGCGGCGCCGCTCGTCGCCCTGGCGTTCGCCGTGGCCCCCGCCGCCTGGTGCGCCCATCTGCTGGCCGTGCAGGCGCGGCGCAGGCTCGCCCACAGCCGGGCGCTCGCCGAGTTCGCCTCCCGGACCCGGCCGGTGCTGCTCGGCCTGCTCGCGCTTTACGCGGTCGTGCTGGCCGCCCTCGCGGTCCTCGCCGAACTCGTCCTCGGCGGTGACCGGGACGCGGGCACCGGCCACCCCGCCGCGACCGTCGCCCTCGGCTGCCTGCTGCTCCTCGCCCGGCTGCTCACCGTCCACAGCTTCCCCAAGGCGGCGGCGACCGGCCTCGCCACCGCCTGCGCCGTCGAGGCAGCCGCCCTCCTCCTTGCGACGGTGGGCCGCGTCCCCGGCTTCGAGGCCGTCTCCGCCCCCGTCCGGGCCCTCGTCGAGGCGTGGGGAGCCGGAGCCGTACCGGCCCTCGCCTGCGGCGCCGCCGCGCTCGGACTGCTGATCCACGCCGCCGTCGCACTGTCCCGGGCCTCGGCCCACACCTGACCGGCGGCCACCGGCCTCCGGCGCACGCCCCCGTCCGGGCCGCACGTCCGGACCCACAGACCTCCCGCGGAGCCGACGCCGCGGGCGTAACCCGAAGCACACGGCAACACCTCTAAGGAGACGACAGAACATGACCCCTCAACCCCCAGCACCGGCGCGTCGGAACCAAGGGGCAGCGCGATGAGGGTCCTGCTGCTCGGTGCCAACGGTTTCCTCGGGCGCTTCGTCGCCGACCGGCTGCTCGCCGACCCGGCCGTGCATCTGACCGCACTCGGCCGCGGCGACGACGCCGACGTACGGTTCGACCTCGCCGGCGGCAGTCCCGGAGCCCTCACCCGCTTCCTGGACGCCGTCCACCCCGGAGTCGTCATCAACTGCGCCGGCGCCACCCGGGGCGGCGCCCGCGATCTGACCCGGCACAACACCGTCGCCGTGGCGACCGTCTGCGAGGCGCTGCGCCGCAGCGGCTGCGGCGCCCGCCTCGTCCAGCTCGGCTGCTCCTCCGAGTACGGGCCCTCCCAGCCAGGCTCGTCCACCGCCGAGGACGCGGTGCCCCGGCCCGGCGGTCCGTACGGAGTGAGCAAGCTGGCCGCCAGCGAGCTGGTGCTCGGCGCCGGGCTCGACGCCGTCGTGCTCCGGGTCTTCTCACCCGTCGGGCCCGGCACGCCCGCGGGCTCCCCGCTCGGCCGGCTCGCCGAGGCGATGCGCCGCGCCATGCAGTCCGGCGACGGCGAGCTGAAGCTCAGCGGACTCGGCGTGCAGCGCGACTTCGTCGACGTACGCGACGTGGCCCGCGCCGTGCACGCCGCCTCGCTCTCCGCCGCACAGGGCGTCGTCAACATCGGCACGGGGCGCGCGGTCCGGCTCAGGGACGCCGCCGCCATCCTCGCGAGGGTCGCCGGATACGGCGGCGCCCTGCATGAGCTGGACGCTCCCACCGGCCCGCAGCGCCCAGCGCACGGGCATGCCACCCTCGGCCCGCAGCGCGGCGAGCACCCGTCGGAGCAACTGGGCGGCGGCGGTCCGGTCCCGTACCCGGACGGCTGCGGCGGCTGGCAGCAGGCCGACGTCCGCACCGCCCGCGACCGGCTCGGCTGGCGGCCCCGTATCAACCTGGAGGAGTCGCTCGCCGACATCTGGATGGAGGCGGCATGTCGCATCTGACGACCACCGGCAGCAGCTTGTCGGCCACCGGCGCCGCAGGACTCGGCTTCGGCATCCCCGGTTACGCCCATCCGCTGCTCGCCCCGGTCGAGTGGGCAGAACTGACCCGCCCCGGAACGCCGTTGCACTGGGCCGTGCTCAACGTCGCGGACGGGCCGGGCAGTATGCCGGACCCGCACTGTCTGGAGGCCGCGGGCCGGCTCAGGAACGCGGGCGTGCGGGTGCTCGGGCACCTCGATCTCGCGTACGGCGCCCGGAGCTTCGGCGAGGTCATCACCGAGGCGCACGACTTCCACGACTGGTACCGCGTCGACGGCTTCTATCTGGACCGGTGTCCGGCGGAAGCCTCGTACCTTCCCGACGTCAGGCTCACGGCGGCGACGCTGGACACGGTCGCGCCCGGCGGGCATCTGGTCCTCGGTCACGGGACGCATCCGTACTACGGGTACGCCGACATCGCCGACCAGTTGGTCACCTTCAGCGGACCGTGGACCGACTACCGCTGGTCACAGGTGGCCGAGTGGACGGCGGACCATCCGCCCGAGCGCTTCGCGCATCTCGTGCACGGTGTGCCCCGCAGCCATCTGGACGAGGCGATGCGGATCGCGCGTTGGCAGGGCGCGGGCACGATCTTCTTCACCGACCGCGGCGATCACGACGAGCGAACCGGACAGAACAGTCCATTCGCGGCACTGCCCGGCTACTGGGACGAAATCGTCTCGCAGATCGGACCGGGTGTCTCGGAATGAGAAGGCGCGTGGCAGTGTTACTTGAGGAACAAACGTACTGACCAACCGACCAATCCCCTGTTGAGGTCCCTGTGTCGCTGCCACCCCTGGTCGAGCCCGCTGCCGAGCTCACCGTCGACGAGGTCCGCAGGTACTCCCGTCACCTGATCATCCCGGACGTCGGGATGGACGGGCAGAAGCGGCTGAAGAACGCGAAGGTGCTCGTCGTGGGCGCCGGCGGGCTCGGCTCGCCCGCGCTCATGTATCTGGCCGCGGCCGGTGTCGGAACGCTCGGCATCGTGGAGTTCGACGAGGTCGACGAGTCGAATCTCCAGCGGCAGATCATCCACAGCCAGGCGGACATCGGCCGCTCGAAGGCCGCGTCCGCACGTGACTCCGTCCTCGGCATCAACCCGCTGGTGAAGGTCGTCCTTCACGAGGAGCGGCTTGAGTCCGAGAACGTCATGGAGATCTTCTCCCAGTACGACCTGATCGTGGACGGCACGGACAACTTCGCCACCCGCTATCTGGTCAACGACGCGTGTGTGCTGCTGGGCAAGCCGTACGTATGGGGCTCGATCTACCGCTTCGACGGTCAGGCGAGCGTCTTCTGGTCCGAGCACGGTCCCTGCTACCGCTGCCTCTACCCGGAGCCGCCGCCGCCCGGCATGGTGCCGAGCTGTGCCGAGGGCGGCGTCCTCGGCGTGCTGTGCGCGTCGATCGGGTCCATCCAGGTCAACGAGGCGATCAAGCTCCTCGCGGGCATCGGCGAGCCGCTCCTCGGCCGTCTGATGATCTACGACGCGCTGGAGATGCAGTACCGCCAGGTCAAGGTCCGCAAGGACCCCGACTGCGCGGTCTGCGGCGAGAACCCGACCGTCACCGAACTCATCGACTACGAGGCCTTCTGCGGCGTCGTGTCCGAGGAGGCGCAGGTGGCGGCGGCCGGATCGACGATCACTCCGAAGCAGCTCAAGGAGTGGATCGACGATGGCGAGAACATCGAGCTCATCGATGTGCGGGAGCCGAACGAGTTCGAGATCGTCTCCATCCCGGGCGCCAGGCTGATCCCCAAGAACGAGTTCCTGATGGGGAACGCGCTCCAGGATCTGCCGCAGGACAAGAAGATCGTCTTGAATTGCAAGACGGGTGTCCGCAGTGCGGAAGTGCTGGCGGTGCTGAAGTCCGCGGGCTTCGCCGACGCCGTGCACGTCGGCGGCGGAGTGGTGGGCTGGGTCAACCAGATCGAGCCGGAGAAGCCGATCTACTGAACCAAGCGCATACGTAAGAAGGAGGCCGGTCCACATACCTCGTGGACCGGCCTCCTGCCTTATGCGGGCACATATGGGCGAGCCGTAACCCCGGCGGATCAATTCCGGCAGACCGTCCCGGCCTTCGGCACCTTGTTGTCCAGCAGATAGCCGTTGACGGCGTCCTGCACGCACGTGCTGCCGCTGTTGTACGCGCCGTGTCCCTGGCCCTCGTAGACCAGCTCGACGCCGACGCCCTTGCCGAGCGCCTTCGTCATCGCCTGCGCGCCCTCGAACGGCGTCGCCGGGTCGCCGGTGTTGCCGATGACCAGGATCGGGGCCGAACCCGGCGCGCTGACATCGGGCTTGTCCGACTCGCCCGGCACCGGCCACTCCGAGCAGCCCAGCAGACCCCAGCCGAGGAACTCGCCGAAGACCGGCGACGCCTCGCGGAATTCGGGGAGCTTCGCCTTCGTCCGCGCGAGCGTGTAGCGCTCCTTGGAGTCCACGCAGTTGACCGCCGCGTTGGCCGCCTGGATGTTGCTGTACTGGCCCTTCTCGTTGCGGCCGTTCATCGCGTCCGACAGAACGAGCAGCAGGGCGCCACTACCGCCGTCGGCCTCGTCCAGACCCTGTTCGAGCAGCGGCCAGAACTCCTTCGAATAGAGCGCCTGGGCAATGCCGTTGGTGGCCTGGGTCTCGGTGAGCTTCCTGCTTCCCAGCCCGGTGACCGGCCTCTTGTCGAGCCGGTCGAGCAGCCCGACGACGAAGTTCTCGATCTCCTCCGGGTTGCTGCCGGGCAGCTGGCACGCGTCGCCGCGGCTCACGCAGTCCTTCGCGAAGTTGGTGAAGGCGAGCTGGAAGCCCTTCGCCTGGCCGAGCGATCCCTGTTCGGTGCCTTCGGTCGGGTCCACGACGGCGTCGAAGACGGCGTGGCCCACGGACTTCGGGAAGAGGTGGGCGTAGACGCCGCCCAGCTCGGTGCCGTACGAGATGCCGAAGTAGTTGAGCTTGTCGTCGCCGAGGACCTGTCGCATCAGGTCCATGTCGCGTGCGGCGTTGACGGTGCCGACGTGCGGGAGTGCCTTGCCGGACTTCTGCTCGCAGCCGCTCGCGTACCACTTGAGGCCGTCGACGTACGACTTCTCCTCGGCGCTGTCGTCCGGTGTCATGTCCTTCGCGTAGTACGCGTCGAGCTGTTTGTCGTCCTTGCACTCGACGGGGTCGCTGCGGCCGACACCGCGCGGGTCGAAGCTGACCAGGTCGTAGCGGGTGCGCAGCTTCTCGTATTCCTTGCCGAAGGAGGGCAGTCCGGTCACACCGGAGCCGCCGGGCCCGCCGAAGTTGAAGGCCAGGGATCCGATGCGCTTGTCCGGGTCGCTCGTCTCGGCCCGGATGAGGGCCAGATCGATCGTGTCGCCCTTGGGCTTCGCGTAGTCGAGCGGGGCGGCCATGGAGGCGCACTCCCACTCGGTGCCGCCCGGCAGCGGCGACGGAGCCGTACCGCCGCCCTCGGCCGCCGACGGGGTCGGGCAGTCCTTCCAGTCCAGCTTCTGGGACGTCAGGTCCGCGGGCGGGGCGGTCTTGTCGCCCTTGCCGGTCCTGTTCTGGCCGTCCTGGTCGTTCTGGCTGTTCCGCCCGGCCCGGCCGCCGCTGTCGGAGTCGGAGCCGGAGCATCCGGCGGCGGCCAGCAGTGTGGCGACGGTGACGCCTGCGACGGCGGTCAGTGCCCGGCGACGCCGCCGGGCCGGTGCGGTGGAAGCGGAGAAGGAGGGCATCGGCATCCCCCCATGGTGCGTCGTGCCGGGGAACGGCGCGCGGCCCGGGGGCCGGCCGGGTGGTGGCACCGCTCCGAGAGCCCCCTCGGAGGCACCCCGGGGGAGGGTGTCAGAGGGCTCCCTTGCGCGTCAGGTGGTTGAAGCAGATCCACCCGGGCAGCACCGGCAGCCACAGGGTCATCATCCGGTACAGCAGCACCGCCGGGGCCGCGACCTCCTTGGGAACGCCCGTCGCGATCAGACCGATCGTCAGCGCGCCCTCGACGGCTCCCACACCGCCCGGCGTCGGCGCCGCCGACCCCAGCGCGTTGCCGGCGAGGAACACCACGGCGAGGCTCGCATAGCTCAGCTGCTGATTCCCGTCGTCGAAGGCCCGGATCGAGGCGTCCAGGCACATCACGAAGAGACCGGTCAGCAGCAGCATCCCGCCGATGCCGGTGACGAGCTTCATCGGCCGCTGGAGCACGTCCAGCATGCGCGGGACCACGCCCGCGAAGAGCGAGCGCAGCCGGGTCACCACGAACTTCCTGAGGAACGGGATCGCGGTGACGACCAGCACCAGTACCGCGACGGTCAGCAGCCCCGCGATGACGGTTCTCGACGGGGTGAGCGAGGTCGTCTTCTCCGTACCGGTGAGATAGCCGAAGGCGAGCAGCAGCAGGATGTGCGCACCGAGCCCGAACAGCTGCGAGGCGCCGACGCTGGCCACGGCGAGCCCCGGGCGTACGCCCGCGCGTTGCAGGAAGCGGGTGTTGAGCGCCACTCCGCCGACCGCCGCCGGGGCGACGATCTTGACGAAGGACCCGGCGACTTGCGCGACGACCGTCCTGAGGAAGCTCACCCGTTCCGGTACGAAGCCGAGCAGGCTCATCGCGGCGGCGAGATAGCTGAGGCTGGAGAACAGGACGGCGGCGGCCACCCAGCCCCAGTGCGTGTGGCCGAAGACGTTGCCGAAGTCGATCCCGGCGAGCTGCGTGAGCAGGAAGTAGGCGGCGATCGCACCGGCGATGAGGCTGACGAGCGTGCGTGGTCTGATGCGCTCCAGCCGGACCGGTTCGACGGGTGCCTGCGGTCTGATCAGCAGGACCTGCCCGCGGATCTGGGAGAGCAGGTCCTCCTCCCGCACCTCGTCGAGCGCGTCGTCCATGGCCTTCTTCTCGGCCTGCTTCTCCGCGCGCAGCGACCGTCGGGCGGCCTTTCGCTCGGCCTCGGTGCTCGCCTCCGTCACGTCCGTCGTACGGGCGTGCTTGACCGCCTCCGTCGCCCGGACCACCGCGTCACGCTCACGCTGGGACCGCTCACGGGCGAGCCGGCGCAGTGTCGTGCGCGTGGACCGGCTGAGCGCGATCGGCTGGAGCAGCGGCAGACAGTCGGCGACGGTGTCGGGGCCGAGGACGTCCACCGCGGTGGCCACCGCGCGTTCGGCGCCGATCCGCAGCCCGGCGGTGGTGAGGAGCTGCGCGATGTCCATCCGCAGCACCATGTCGCCCGCGGCGATCTCGCCGCCGCGCAGATCCGTGACGATCACCTTGCCGTCCTGGTCGACCAGCAGTGCGTCGCCGGTGAGCCTGCGGTGGGCGATACGGCGTGACTGGAGCGCTTTGACCTGTTCCCAGGCGCCGCGCACCAGCTCGTCGGTGATCTCGTCGTCCGACAGCGAGTCCAGGGACCGGCCGCCCATGTGCTCGTACACCAGGATGACGGCGTCCGGACCGAGTTCGGAGGTGGCGATCAGCTTGGGGGCGTTGGCTCCGGCGGCGATGGCGGCGTACGCGAGGAGCGCTTCCTGTTCCAGGGCCTGGCGCAGGGAGGGGATCGAGCGGCGGGTGGTGATCGAGCGCAGGGTGAGCTGGCGCCAGACCCGGTAGAAGAAGCCCTGTGCCTGCTGTTCGCGGTCGACGACCGTGACGTCCAGCGGTGGGCCCTCGTCGAGGGTCACCAGATAGCGGCGGCCCCGTTCGCCCTGCTCGGCCGTGTCGCTGGTGTCGTCCGGATCGGCGCGCATCGCGCTCACCGGGCGGAAACCCACATGGCGAAGACCCGCCATCAGTGTCTGGCCGGTGGGCCGGACGTTGGGCGAGCCGACGGTGTAGAGCGTGCCGTACGCGACGGTCCAGCCGATCAGCACGGTCAGGATGATCGAGAACGGTGTGGTGTAGCCCGCGACCAGCATCGCGAAGGCGTCGAGCAGCAGCACTACCCACAGGACGACGCGCCAGCGGGGTCTGCGGGCCATCCCCACGGCGGTCATATAGGCGATGACGGGCGCGAGATAACCGTGTACGGGGTCGGTGAGCCCGTCGCCGGGCTGCGCGCGCGTGAGCGCGTCCTGGATGGATCCGGGCGCCGCGCGGGCCACCCAGAGGTCGGTGGCGAGCGTGACACCGTGCGCGAGGACCGCGGCGAGTACGCCGTCCGCGATCCGCAGGCCGTCGCGTTTGATCAGCCGTTCGATCGCGAAGGCGACCGGGACGAGCAGCACGGCGATGCTGGAGATCAGACCGGCGACCTTGACGAGCAGGTCGGGGGCCTGGCCGGTGCCCTTGCTGATGTCCTGTTCGAGACCGGACGTGGTGCCGTGGGCGAAGGCGGAGAGGGCGATGACGACGCCGATCGCGAGGACGCCGATGAGCAGGCGCAGCAGATCGGAGGGGCGGTGCACGCGGGCGGCGAGCAGCGGTTCGTCCCCGGAGAGCGGGTCGGCGTGGCTTCCGGGGGGGACGTTCTCCCCGTGGTTCTCCTGGCCGTCGTCGGTTTCGGTGTCGTCGCCGGCTCCGGTGCCGGCGCTTCCGTTCGGGACGTGACTGCCGGCCTTGATCTCCGTACCGCCGTCGGGGGCCTGTTCCGGGCGCGGTTCGGGGCGCGGTTCGGCGTCAGGGGTGCCTGCCACCGTCGGAGGCTGCACGCCCTGCTCCTTTGTCGAATCCGTGTCTTCTTGATCTCGTATCACCAGTCACCGCCCGGATGATGGTGGCACGCCAGGGTGACAGAGGGGGGTATCAGGGTGCATTGGGGAACACCGCGTCGGCCCTCCCACGGCCCCCGGGCGCGGCGCCGGGCCGGGGTCGCGGACCGGGTGGACTGTCGGTGCCGTGGGGCAGGATGGGGCGGATGAGGAGCGACGAGCCCGACAAGCGTGACAAATCCCACGAGCTCTCCGGAGAGCTGCCCGAGTACGCGGAGCGGGTGCTCGACGTCGCCGACCTGATCCCGCCCGGCCGGGTGATGGCGTACGGCGATGTCGCCGAGTGGCTGGGTGAGGGCGGTCCCCGGCAGGTCGGCCGCGCGATGGCGCTGTACGGCGGGGCGGTGCCCTGGTGGCGCGTGGTCCGCTCGGACGGTGTGCTGCTGGCCGGTCATGAGCTGCGGGCCTTGGCCCACTACCGCGAGGAGGGCACCCCGATGCGGGAGGCTTCGCGCGCCGCCGAAGGCCATCTGCCGCGCTTGGACATGAAACGGGCGCGATGGGACGGCAGGCCGCGGGAAACGGGCGCTGATACGGGCGATGCTGCTCACAACTGACAGCTTCTGGCATTTCGCCCCGCGGCGGGAGATCCCGCGTGTCTGCTGAGGACCGTACGGATGACGGGACGCGGCCACCGCGTCACCCATGGCCCCCGCGACAGCCGTCAGATCATCGGGCGTACCCGCCGCATCCGCGCCGTCCCTCGGCGTAGCCTCGTCAGCTCGCGGCACACACACCCCAGAAAGCCCCGTCACCACCAGCACCCCCTCCAGGACCGGCGATCCACGTGAGCTCCTCCTCTTCCACCGGGCGTACCCCGCCCCGTCGGGTACGGCAGCGGACCTCCGCTGCGTACCGACTGGTGCGTACACCGCCGGTCCCGGTGGATCCTCCTGTGCTGGACGCAGCACAGCGCCGTGTGGTTGACCACGACGGTGGACCGCTGCTCGTACTCGCGGGTCCGGGTACGGGGAAGACGACCACGCTCGTCGAGAGCGTCGCCGCGCGGGTCGCGCGGGGCGTCGATCCGGAACGGATGCTCGTCCTCACCTTCAGCCGCAAGGCGGCGGTCGAACTGCGCGACCGTACGGCGGTCAGGCTGGGCGGTGCGCAGGGGCCGCAAGCGACCACGTTCCACTCATTCTGTTACGCGCTGATCCGCGCCCACCAGGAGGCCGACCTTTTCACCGAACCGCTACGACTGCTCTCGGGACCCGAGCAGGACGTCGCCGTACGGGAACTCCTCGCCGGCCAGCTCGATCTGGAGCGCCAAGGGCGGGCGCACATCCGCTGGCCCGACGAGCTGCGGGCCTGCCTCACCACGCGCGGCTTCGCCGACGAGGTGCGCGCGGTGCTCGCCCGCAGCCGGGAGCTGGGGCTCGGCCCGGATTCCCTGGGTGTCTTCGCGCGGCGTGGGGGCCGCCCCGACTGGACGGCCGCCGCCTCCTTCCTCGCCGAATACCTCGACGTCCTGGACATGCGGGGTGTCCTCGACTACGCCGAACTGGTCCACCGGGCCGTACTGCTCACCGAGCGGCCCGAGGTCGCCGAGCGGCTGGCCGGCAGGTACGACGCGGTGTTCGTCGACGAGTACCAGGACACCGACCCGGCACAGGTCAGACTGGTCAGGGCGCTCGCCGGGAACGGCCGCACGCTCGTCGCGTTCGGCGACCCGGACCAGTCGATCTACGCGTTCCGGGGCGCCGACGTGAACGGCATCCTCGACTTCCCGGATGTCTTCCCGCGGGCCGACGGCCGCCCGGCCCCGGTGCGGGTCCTGACGACCTCCCGGCGCTCGGGCGCGGGGCTGCTCGCCGCGACCCGGCTGCTGACCCGCCGGATGCCGCTCAACCGGCTGCCGGCCGAGAAGGTACGGGCACACCGTGAGCCGGCGGCGGTCCGCGAGGGCGGCCGGGTCGAGACGTACACCTATCCGACGGCGTCCACCGAGCTGGAGAACGTCGCGGACATCCTGCGGCGCGCGCATCTTGAAGAGGGCGTGCCGTGGAGCGAGATGGCGGTGCTGGTACGGGCCGGAGGCCGGACCATACCCTCCGTGCGCAGGGCCCTTACCTCGGCGGGTGTGCCTCTGGAGATCGACGGCGACGATGTGCCGCTGCGTCACGAACCGGCGGTGGCGCCGCTGCTGACGGCGCTGCGCGCGGTCGCGACGGCGGCGGTCGGGTCGGCGCACGGCGCGGCCGGGACGGAGGTTGACGCGGAGTCGGCCGCGGCGGCCGCGGCAGTTGAGGCAGTCGGGGAGCGCGCGGGGACCGACACCGGCACGGACACCGACACCGGCACCGGGGGCGGGGGCGGGGGTGACTGGCTCGACGTCGAGACCGCGCTCGCGCTGCTCACCTCGCCCCTCGGCGGCATGGACGCCGCCGACCTCCGCCGTCTGGGCCGAGCCCTGCGCGAGGAGGAGCGGACAGCCGGCAACCGCGTACCGCCCCCTTCCGACACCCTCCTGGCCCGCGCCCTCGCCGAACCGCAGCGGCTCGTCACGCACGACCCCGCCCACGCGCGCGGCGCCCAGCGCCTCGGCGCGCTGCTCTCCAAGGCCCGTGAGCTGCTGGCGGGCGGCGGCACCGCCGAGGAGGTGCTGTGGGAGCTGTGGGACGGCACCCCCTGGCCGGCCAGGCTTGAGCGGTCTGCCCTGCGCGGCGGCGCCGCGGGCCGTAACGCGGACCGGGACCTGGACGCCGTATGCGCGCTGTTCGACGCCGCGGCACGGGCCGAGGAACGGACCGGCGGGCGCGGCGCCCTCAACTTCCTTGAGGAGATCGACGCGCAGGACATCGCCGCCGACACGCTCAGCGGCAGAGCCGTACGGCCCGACGCCGTCCGTCTCATGACCGCGCACCGTTCCAAGGGTCTGGAGTGGCGGCTCGTCGTCGTCGCGGGAGTGCAGGAGGGGCTCTGGCCCGACCTCCGGCGGCGGGGCTCTCTTCTGGAGGCGGACAGGATCGGCCGCGACGGCCTGGCCGAGCCCCTCACTCCCGGCGCCCTCCTTACGGAGGAGCGACGTCTCTTCTACGTGGCGGCGACCCGCGCCCGCGAACGGCTCGTCGTCACGGCCGTCAAGGCGCCCGCCGACGACGGCGACCAGCCCTCCCGCTTCCTCACCGAACTGGGCGTCGAGCCCAGGGACGTCACCGGCCGCCCTCGCCGTCCCCTCGCCGTCGCCGCGCTCGTGGCCGAACTGCGCGCCACGACCGTCGACCCACAGGCGACGCCCGTGCTGCGCGACGCGGCGGCCCGCAGGCTCGCCCGGCTCGCCGCCCTCAGCGACGAGGAGGGCCAGCCGCTCGTTCCCGCCGCCCACCCGCACCGCTGGTGGGGCCTGTACGAACCGACGCACAGCGCCGTCCCCCTGCGCGACCGGGACCAGCCCGTCGCGCTCTCCGGCAGCGCGCTGGACCAGCTCGCCAACACCTGCTCCCTCCAGTGGTTCCTGGGGCGCGAGGTCAAGGCGGACGAACTGGCCACCGCCGCACAGGGCTTCGGCAACGTCGTCCATGTCCTGGCCGACGAGGTGGCCTCCGGCCGTACGCCCGCCGACCTCGCCGTCCTCATGGAGCGGCTCGACTCCGTCTGGGACGCGCTCGCCTTCGACGCACCCTGGAAGTCCCAGCAGGAGAAGCGGCACGCGCGTGTGGCGCTGGAGCGTTTCCTGCGCTGGCATGTGATGGACCGCGCCGGGCGCACACCGGCGGCCACCGAGCACGCCTTCGACGTCACCCTTGAGGCGGGCGCGTACGAGGTACGGATCCGCGGCTCCATGGACCGAGTGGAGCGGGACGCCCAAGGGCGCGCCTACGTCGTCGACTTCAAGACCGGCAAAGCGGCTCCTACCAAAGAGGAGGTCGCGCACCACCCGCAGCTCGCCGTGTACCAGCTCGCGGTGGGTGAGGGCGCGGTGGACGACGTCTTCGACGGGCGCAGGCCGGAGGCGGGCGGCGCCGAACTCGTACAACTGCGGCAGGCGGCGGCCAGGAAGGAGGGCGGTGAGGAGCTGCCCAAGATCCAGGCGCAGGAGCCGCTCGCGGGGGAGTGGGTCGGTGATCTGCTCGCCACGGCTGCCGGGCGCGTACTGGACGAACGCTTCACACCGAGCACCGGCCGGCACTGCGAGCACTGTTCCTTCCGCGCGTCGTGCAGCGCGCGGCCGGAGGGGCAGCAGATCGTGGAGTGAGTGCCTCTCCCGGATGAATCCCCTCGTGCACATGCACCCTTCGCGACTCCCCACGCGGTCGGAACGGGAACGGCACCCGGGCACGGAGTACCAGACGTGCCAGATGTGCGAGGAGACAACAGATGACCGCGATCAAGCGGAAGTTCCTGATGCCGGCGCTGCTCAGCGCGATCACGGTGGCAGGTGTGGTGAGTTGTTCCACCGGCGGCGCCACCACGGGGGCGGAGGGCGCGGCCGAGAAGGAGGCGGGGGCCGCCGCGAAGCAGGTGGCCGCGCCGTCGACGGGAGCCGCGACGGGCGATCCCTTCGCGGGGATGAGCGCCGAACAGATCGCCCGTAAGGCCGTGAAGGCGACCAAGGGCGCGAAGTCCCTGCGGCTGACGGCGGAGGGTACGGAGAACGGCAGGCGCCTCAAGGTCGACTTCTCGCTGGACAACAAGGGCACCTGCGCGGGGGGTCTGCGGCAGGACGACAGCGAGGCGGAGTTCGCCGTGGTGGACCGCGTCACCTACGTCAGGGGTGACGACGAGTTCTGGCGGTCGCTCGCCTCCGGCGGGAACGACCCGAACTCGCAGAGCGCCGACCCCGGCCGCGCCGACGAACTGGTCCAGCTGCTCAGGGGCAAGTGGCTCAAGATCCCCGCCGGCGGGAACGCCCCCGCGCGGACGCTGGGCGGCGCGTGCGACCTGGACGCGATGCTGGGCAATCTGAACACCGCCGACACCAAGGGCTTGACCAGGGGCAACGCGGCCGAGGTCGAGGGCCGAAAGGCGGTGACGCTGGTGAAGCGGGAGGGCGGCAGGACGCAGACGACGTTCGTGGCGGCCGAGGGAGCGCCGTATCTGCTGAGGGCCGTCAGCGAGGGCGGCCGGGCCCCGGGCACGGTCGTCTTCGGGGACTTCGGCGTGCCCGTCAAGGCCACGGTGCCGCCTGTCGGCGACGTCGTCGACCTGGGGGACGTCCGGGGGTCGGCGAACCCGCCCTCCGGACTCTGAGGCCCTGGTGGACCACTGGCAACCCGTCCGACGGGCGGTGCTGACGTCCCGGCACCGCCGTTGTGACCTCCGGTACCCGGCGGTCGTTACGTCCGGATCTGTCCGGTCTGCCCGCCGTCCGCCTGTCAGTGGTCCCCGATAGCCTCTCTGAAGTGTCCGCACGTATCACCGACCCCGCGCAGCTCAACGAACTCCTCGGCATCCCGTTCACCCCGGAGCAGACGGCGTGCATCATCGCCCCGCCCGCACCGCAGGTGATCGTCGCCGGGGCGGGCTCGGGCAAGACGACGGTGATGGCGGCGCGCGTGGTGTGGCTGGTGGGCAGCGGCCAGGTCGCCCCCGAGCAGGTCCTCGGCCTCACCTTCACCAACAAGGCGGCGGGCGAGCTGGCCGAGCGGGTCCGCAAGGCGCTCGTACGGGCGGGAGTGACCGACCCCGATCTGCTCGACCCGGACAACCCCCCGGGCGAGCCGCGTATCTCCACGTACCACGCGTTCGCCGGACAGCTCCTCACCGACCACGGCCTGCGGATAGGGCTTGAGCCGACCGCCCGGCTGCTGGCCGACGCCACGCGCTACCAGCTCGCCGCGCGGGTGCTGAAGGACGCCCCGGGCCCGTATCCCTCACTGACGCGATCGTTCCCCGCCCTGGTCGGCGATCTGCTGGCGCTCGACGCCGAGCTGGCGGAGCACCTCGTCCCGACCGGCGAACTCGCCTCTTACGACAGCGAACTGCTGCGCACCCTCGAAGGTGTCCGGCTCAGCAACGCCGACCTGCGCAAGGTGCCCGAGACCGCCTCCGCCCGCCGCGAACTGCTCGATCTGGTGGGGCGCTACCGCGCGGCCAAGAGCGCGCGCGATCTGCTCGACTTCGGCGATCAGATCGCGCTCTCGGCCGAACTGGCCCTCACCCGGCCGGAGGTCGGCCGTATCCTGCGCGACGAATTCCGCGTGGTGCTGCTCGACGAGTACCAGGACACGTCGGTCGCCCAACGCCTCCTCCTGTCGGGCCTTTTCGGCTCCGGCACCGGCCACGCGGTGACAGCCGTCGGCGACCCCTGCCAGGCCATCTACGGCTGGCGCGGCGCCTCCGTCGCCAACCTGGACGACTTCCCCTCCCACTTCCCGGGCGCCGACGGCACCCCGGCCGCCCGCTTCTCGCTCAGCGAGAACCGCCGCAGCGGTGGCCGCCTGCTCGACCTCGCCAACGGACTCGCGGCGCCGCTGCGCGCCATGCACGAGGGCGTGGAGGCCCTGCGGCCCGCACCTGGCGCCGAACGCGACGGCATCGTGCGCTGCGCCCTTCTCCGTACCCATGGGGAGGAGTTGGACTGGCTCGCCGACTCCATCGCCCATCTGGTGCGCACGGGCAAGGAGCCCGCCGAGATCGCGGTGCTGTGCCGCACCGCCGGTGACTTCGCGGAGATCCAGAAGGCGCTCGTCGCCCGTGATGTGCCGGTCGAGGTCGTCGGCCTCTCCGGGCTGCTCCATCTCCCCGAGGTCGCCGACCTCGTGGCGATGTGCGAGGTCCTTCAGGACCCTGGCGCCAACGCCTCCTTGGTACGGCTGCTCACCGGCCCGCGCTGGCGTATCGGCCCCCGCGATCTGGCACTCCTCGGCCGCCGCGCCCGGCTGCTGGTGCACCGCGCGACGGGCTCGTCCTTCGACGAGACCGCCGACGCCGACGAACGGCTCGCGGCGGCGGTCGAGGGCACCGACCCGGCCGAGGTGATATCGCTCGCCGACGCGCTCGACACCTTCCTGGAGTCGGCCGGCGGCAAGGACGACGGCCTTCCCTTCTCCGCCGCCGCGCGCGTCCGTTTCGCCCGGCTCGCGGCCGAACTGCGCGATCTGCGGCGCTCGCTGGCAGACCCGCTGATGGACGTCCTGCACCGGGTACTCGCCACCACCGGACTGGAGGTCGAACTCGCGGCGTCGCCGCATGCCCTGGCCGCGCGACGGCGTGAGACCCTGAGCAACTTCCTCGACACGGCGGCCTCCTTCGCCGCGCTCGACGGGGACGCCACGCTCCTCGCCTTCCTCGCCTTCCTCAGGACGGCGGCGCAGTACGAGAAGGGTCTCGACAACGCACTGCCCGGTGGCGAGAACACGGTGAAGGTTCTCACCGCGCACAAGTCCAAGGGACTTGAGTGGGACGTCGTGGCCGTTCCCGGCCTGGTCACCGGGCAGTTCCCCAACAGCAGGGCGCGCGAGGCCTGGACGTCCCAGTCGAAGGTCCTGCCGCACGCTCTGCGCGGCGACGCGCCGACGCTCCCGGACGTGCCGGAGTGGGACGCCAAGGGCCTGAAGGCGTTCAAGGACGAGATGCGCACGCACCAGCACACGGAGGAACTGCGCCTCGGCTACGTGACGTTCACCCGTCCGCGCTCACTGCTGCTGGGCTCGGGCCACTGGTGGGGTCCGAACCAGAAGCGCGTCCGTGGCCCTTCGGACTTCCTGCACGCCCTGCACGACCACTGCGCGGCGGGCTTCGGCGAGATCGAGGTGTGGGCCGACGAGCCGCCGGAGACCGAGGAGAACCCCGCGCTGCTCGCGGCGGACAGGGCGGAGGCGTGGCCGCTCCCGCTGGACCCCGGCTCCCTGGCCCGGCGCCGCACGGCGGCGGACACGGTCCTGGCGCACATGGACGCGCTGACGGCGACGCCCTGGGCGGGCGGGACGCCGTACGACGAGCCGGTGCCTTTTGAGGACGCGCCGCCGCCGGAGGAGGACGTGCCACCTCCGGAGGACGCGTACGACGGCCTGGACGAGCTCGATGGCCCCGACGAGTGGGAGCACGACGACCTCGCGGACTGGGACACCTGGGAGCCGGGACGCGACCACCCGGAGCACTTGGAGGCTCCGGAGCATCCGGCGGTCGCCGCGCGCCCGGCGCACCTGCCCGCCCCACGCCCCCCGGCCGACGGGCCTCCGGTGCCCGGAAGCGACGGGCCTCCGGAGCGACTCACTCCCGACGGGCCTCCGGAGCGACTCACTCCCGAGGAGACCCGGACCCTCGCGTCCTGGGACCGGGACCTCGACGCCCTCTCCGGCGAGTTGCTGCGCGCCCGCGCACGCGTTCGTGACGTCCCCGTACCGCCCTCTCTCTCCGCCTCACAGCTCCTGCGCCTCGCCGCCGACCCCGACGGCTTCGCCCAGGAGCTGGCCCGCCCCATGCCCCGCCCGCCGCACCGCGCCGCGCGCCGCGGCACCCGGTTCCACGCCTGGGTGGAGTCGCGGTTCGACGAGCTGCCGCTCCCGATGCTCGGCCCCGACGAGCTGCCGGGCGGCGCCGACGACGAGCCGGAGATCGCCGACGAACGCGACCTCGCGGCCCTCAAGAACGCCTTCGACCGCACCCCGTACGCCCGGCGCACGCCGTACCGCGTCGAGGTGCCGTTCCAACTCACTCTCGCCGGCCGCGTCGTGCGGGGCCGTATCGACGCGGTGTACCGGGACGTCGATCCGCTGGCGGACACCGTCACGTACGAGATCGTCGACTGGAAGACCGGCCGAGGACGTACGGCGGACCCGCTCCAGCTCGCGATCTACCGTCTGGCCTGGGCCGAGCAGCACGGCCTCCCACCGGACGCGGTCACGGCCACCTTCCTCTACGTGAGAAGCGGCGAGGCGGTACGACCCGAGGGTCTGCCCGGCCGGACCGAACTGGAACGCCTCCTCCTTGAGGACGACGATCACCCGCCGCGGGCGCGTCCCGAACGGCGAACGGCAGACGAGACCACCCCCGGAGCCGGATAGGCTCGATGTATGAGCGAGACCCCGGACAGCGCCGTCCGTACGCACACCCGTGACTACATCCGGTCCCACCGGGCGGCCTTCCTCGACGACCTCGCCGAGTGGCTGCGTATCCCGTCCGTCTCGGCGCTGCCGGACCACGACGCGGACGTACGGCGCAGCGCCGACTGGCTCGCGGCGAAACTCCGCGCGACCGGCTTCCCGGTCGCGGAGGTCTGGGAGACCCCCGGCGCCCCCGCGGTCTTCGCGGAGTGGCCCTCCGACGACCCGGGGGCCCCGGTCGTCCTGGTCTACGGCCACCACGACGTACAACCCGCGGCCCGCGAGGACGGCTGGCGCACCGACCCCTTCGAGCCGGCCGTCCAGGACGGCCGGCTGTACGGGCGCGGCGCCGCCGACGACAAGGGGCAGGTGTTCTTCCACACACTCGGCGTCCGCGCCCATCTCGCGGCCACCGGACGCACCACCCCCGCCGTGCATCTGAAACTGCTCGTCGAGGGCGAGGAGGAGTCCGGTTCGCCGCACTTCCGCGCGCTCGTGGAGCAGCGGGCGGCGCGTCTCGCGGCCGACGTCGTGATCGTCTCCGACACCGGCATGTGGTCCGAGGACACCCCCACGGTCTGCACCGGGATGCGCGGCCTCGCCGAGTGCGAGATCGAGCTGTACGGCCCCGACCAGGACATCCACTCCGGCTCCTTCGGAGGCGCCGTACCCAACCCGGTCACCGTCGCCGCCCGCCTCGTGGCCGCGCTGCACGACGAGGACGAGCGGGTGACCGTGCCCGGCTTCTACGACGGCATCACGCCGCTCACCGACGCCGAGCGCGCCCTCATCGCCGAGTTGCCCTTCGACGAGGCCGCGTGGCTGCGCACGGCCAAGTCGCACGGCACGCTCGGCGAGGCCGGCTATTCCACCCTGGAGCGCGTCTGGGCCCGTCCCACCGCCGAGGTCAACGGCATGGGCGGTGGCTACCAAGGCCCCGGCGGCAAGACGATCATCCCGTCGTCCGCGCGGTTGAAGCTCTCGTTCCGGCTGGTCGCCGGCCAGGATCCGGACCGGATCGAGCGCGCCGTGGCCGAGTGGATCGACGCCAGGATCCCGGCGGGCATCCGCCACAAGACCACCTTCGGCGCGGCCACCCGTCCCTGTCTGACCCCGCTGGACCATCCCGCTCTCCGGTCGGTCGTACGGGCCATGGGCCGTGCCTTCGACCAGAAGATCCGCTTCACCCGCGAGGGCGGCTCGGGACCCGCAGCCGACCTTCAGGACGTGCTCGGCGCTCCCGTCCTGTTCCTCGGCATCTCCGTACCGTCCGACGGCTGGCACGCGCCCGACGAGAAGGTCGAGATCGACCTTCTACTGAAGGGCGTGGAGACGACCGCCTATCTCTGGAGCGATCTCGCCGCCGCTCTCCGCTGAACAGACACCCATCCATCCGGGGGAGTTGGAAGTACCAGTGAGCACCACCACCCGCGGCGGAGAAATCGCCGCAGACCGGCCGATCGTCCTCGCCTCCGACAGCGGCATCGACCGCGCCGCCCACCACCGCCTCGACGAGGCGTGGCTGGCCGCGGCCTGGAGCCACCCCACCACGCGGGTGTTCGTCGTCTCCGGCGGCCAGGTGCTGATAGACGACACCCCGGACGGCCGCACCGAACTCGTCATGACCCCCTCCTTCGAGGCGCCCCTCACGGAGACGCACCGCTACTTCCTCGGTACCGACGAGGACGGGGTCAGCTACTTCGCTCTCCAGAAGGACACGCTGCCGGGACGCATGGACCAGTCGGCGCGGGCGGCGGGACTGCGTGAGGCCGGGCTGCTGCTGTCCCCGCGCGACGCGGGCCTGATGGTCCACGCGGTCGCGCTGGAGAACTGGCAGCGGCTGCACCGCTTCTGCTCACGCTGCGGCGAGCGCACGGTGATCGCGGCGGCGGGCCACATCCGCCGCTGCCCGGCGTGCGGCGCCGAGCACTACCCCCGTACCGACCCCGCCGTGATCATGCTCGTCACCGACGAACAGGACCGCGCGCTCCTCGGCCGCCAGGTGCACTGGCCGGAGGGCCGGTTCTCGACGCTGGCGGGCTTCGTGGAGCCCGGCGAGTCGATCGAACAGTCGGTGGCCCGCGAGGTGTTCGAGGAGGCGGGCATCACGGTCGGCGACGTCGAGTACGTCGCGAGCCAGCCCTGGCCGTTCCCCTCCAGCCTGATGCTGGGCTTCATGGCCCGCGCCACGTCCTCCGAGATCACCGTGGACGGCGACGAGATCCAGGAAGCGCGTTGGTTCTCCCGCGACGACCTGCGGATCGCGATCGAGTCGGGCGACGTCCTCCCGCCGTCGGGCATCTCGATCGCGGCACGGCTGACGGAACTCTGGTACGGGAAGCCGCTGCCGAAGCCGCTGAACTGACCAGGACGCGACGGAGCCCCCGCCGACCGGCGGGGGCTCCTGCGATGTGGTCCTGCCGTGTCCGACCCGTCGGGTCAGGCGCCGACCTTCTGCCTGACCTGCGCGAGGGACGGGTTCGTCAGCGTCGAACCGTCGTCGAAGAGCAAGGTCGGGACCGTCTGATTGCCGCCGTTCGCCTTCTCGACGAACGCCGCCGAATCCGGGTCCTGCTCGATGTTGATCTCGGTGTACGCGATGCCTTCGCGGTCCATCTGGCCCTTGAGCCGACGGCAGTATCCGCACCATGTGGTGCTGTACATCGTCACGGTCCCCGGCATGTCTTCTCGCGCTCCTCTGGCAGGCTCGAATGTCTTCGCTGAGGGGTGAACGTAACTGACCTGGTCACCATTCCCGCACTTGTACGACCAACGTGACTCCCCTGTGGACAAGTGCAGCACCAGCCTCACGGGACCTGGCAGCATGGCGGGGTGACAGCAGCAACGCACTCCTCACTCTTCCCGCAGGATTCCGACGGCAGCCAGTTCGTGGCCCCGCCTCGCGACGCCGACGCGGTGCTCGAAGGGCTCGACCCCGAGCAGCGCGAGGTCGCGACGGCACTGCACGGACCGGTGTGCGTGCTGGCCGGTGCCGGCACGGGCAAGACGCGCGCGATCACCCACCGGATCGCGTACGGCGTACGGGCCGGGATCCTCCAGCCCGCCAGCATCCTCGCCGTCACATTCACCAACCGGGCGGCGGGGGAGATGCGCGGGCGGCTGCGCCAGCTGGGCGCGGGCGGTGTCCAGGCGCGTACGTTCCACTCGGCGGCGCTGCGCCAGCTCCAGTACTTCTGGCCCAAGGTGGTCGGCGGCGAGCTGCCCCGGCTGCTGGAGCGCAAGGTCCAGCTGGTCGCGGAGTCGGCGGCCCGCTGCCGGGTCCGGCTCGACCGGAACGAGTTGAGGGATGTCACCGGCGAGATCGAGTGGGCCAAGGTCACCCAGACCGTGCCCGCCGACTATCCGGCCGCCGTCGCCAAGTCCCACCGAGACGCCCCGCGCGATCCGGCGGAAATCGGCCAGATCTACGCGATGTACGAGCAGCTGAAACGAGACAGGTCGGTGATCGACTTCGAGGACGTCCTGCTGCTCACGGTGGGCATCCTCCAGGACCGGCACGACATCGCCGACCAGATCCGCGGTCAGTACCAGCACTTCGTGGTGGACGAGTACCAGGACGTCAGCCCGCTCCAGCAGCGGCTGCTCGACCTGTGGATGGGCGACCGGGAGAGTCTCTGCGTCGTCGGCGACGCCAGCCAGACGATCTACTCCTTCACCGGTGCGACCCCGGACCATCTGTTGAACTTCCGCACCCGCCACCCGAACGCGACGATGGTGAAGCTGGTCCGTGACTACCGCTCCACCCCCCAGGTCGTGCACCTGGCCAACGGCCTGCTGAATCAAGCCAAGGGCCGCGCGGCCGAGCACCGGCTCGAACTGATCTCGCAGCGCGACGCGGGCCCCGAGCCCCTCTACACGGAGTACGCGGACGAGCCGGCCGAGGCCGAGGGCACCGCCCGCCGGATCCGCGACCTCATCGCGGCGGGCGTTCCGGCCGGCGAGATCGCCGTGCTGTACCGGATCAACGCCCAGTCGGAGGTGTACGAACAGGCGCTCGCCGACGCCGGGGTGCCCTACCAACTCCGGGGCGCCGAGCGGTTCTTCGAGCGCCAGGAGGTACGGGAGGCGGGCGCTGCCCTGCGCGGCGCGGCACGCTTCGGGGGCAACGACTCCCTGCTGGACGACGTCGTCGATCTGCCGTCGCAGGTGCGGGCCGTGCTCTCCACCAAGGGCTGGACCACCGAACCACCCACGGGCTCGGGCGCCGTCCGGGACCGCTGGGAGTCGCTGGCCGCCCTCGTGCGTCTGGCCGAGGACTTCGCTCGGGCCAGGCCGGAGTCGACCCTCGGCGATCTGGTGGCCGAGCTGGACGAGCGCGCCGCCGCCCAGCACGCCCCGACCGTTCAGGGAGTCACCCTCGCCTCCCTCCACTCGGCCAAGGGTCTGGAGTGGGACGCGGTGTTCCTGGTCGGGCTGACCGAGGGCATGATGCCGATCACGTACGCCAAGACCGACGAACAGGTCGAGGAGGAGCGCAGGCTCCTCTACGTCGGGGTCACCCGCGCCCGCCTGCACGTCTCCCTGTCATGGGCGCTCTCCAGGGCACCCGGCGGCCGGGCCTCCCGGCGCCCCACCCGCTTCCTGAGCGGCCTGCGGCCGGGCTCGTCGGCCCCGGGGACGCGGGGCGCGGGAGCGGCGGCGGGCGGCGCGGCCGACCGCGGCGGCCGGCGCAAGCGGCGTGGTCCGGTGCTGTGCCGCGTCTGCGGCACAACGCTGACGGACGCGGGCGAGATGAAGCTGATGCGCTGTGAGGGCTGCCCCTCGGACATGGACGAGGCGCTGTACGAGCGGCTGCGTGAGTGGCGCTCCGACCAGGCGAAGCAGCTGGGCCAGCCCGCGTACTGCGTGTTCACCGACAAGACGCTGATGGCGATCGCCGAGGCCGTGCCGGGCGACGACGGCGAGCTGTCCCGGATCTCCGGCGTCGGGGGTCGCAAGCTGGAGCGGTTCGGAGCCGATGTTCTCGCCATCTGCGCAGGTGAGGAGCTCGTTGGGGAGGACGAGGAGAGCTGATACAAACTCGTCGAAAAAATAGTTTGCGCCCGCCCCGCGAGTCACCATAGGTTCTTAACCACGGAACGGCGGGCTTCTCCGAAGCCCCGTCCCCGTGCTCTACTTGTCCGAAGTGGTATCCGCATTTCGATACGCCGAGAGGAGGCGATTCCAGTGATCAGCATCAACAACAACTTCGTCAGCACCGCCAAAATGACCGATCTCTCGGTCGTCTCCGCATGCTCTCTCGACGTTCTGCGCTCCGGACTGCTCGCCACTGACGGATCTTCGTTCGCCGCCACCGGTCTGTCGGGCTTCGGCGCCGGCCGGACCAACCCCGTGGCTCTTCCTGTCACGGGCGGCAATGAGCGACCGAGCAAGGCACTGGCGGCAGAAGCAGCGGCGGCAGAGGCAAAGGCCTATGCCTTCGCGGCGGCCGGTGCCGAATTGAAGAAGCAGACGAAGCAGAACCACACGATGTGGGCCATCCGTGGGCCTGAACCCTGGAGTGATCCAGCCTGATTCAAGATCAGGCCGGCGCCTTCAGGGCCGCGGAACCCCACCCGGGATCCGCGGCCCTTCTGTTTGTCCCGAACGGGACGGGCGGAGCGAAGGGGCCTCGGGAGAAGAACCACCCGGTACCAGCCGACACCTGGCCAACAGGCCGGACCGACCAGACGAGGAAGACACCACCGTGCAACTCGAAGCGCACGCCCCGTCCGTACCGCCTTCCGAAACGATCACCCAGCCCGGCATCACGGAGGACTCCACCTTGACCCCCCTGACCGCGCTCACCGCGCTCGACGACGCCATCGACAACCTCGGCGTACCCGTTCCCTGCCGTGCCTACGACCCGGAGGTCTTCTTCGCGGAGTCCCCGGCCGACGTCGAGTACGCCAAGTCCCTCTGCCGCACCTGCCCGCTGGTCGAGGCCTGCCTCGCCGGCGCCAAGGAGCGGCGTGAGCCGTGGGGCGTCTGGGGCGGCGAGCTCTTCATCCAGGGTGTGGTCGTTGCCCGCAAGCGGCCCCGTGGCCGCCCGCGCAAGAACCCGGTCGCGGCATGAACGCCACCGGCACCATCGACCGCCCTGTCACGCACGATCCCAAGAAGCAGGCCCCGATGACCTCTTCCCTGCGAGAGCCGTCCGGCTCCGCCATTTCAGCTGTCAGTACCACCGGCGCGAGCGACTCGCGTCAGAACAGGACCCGCGAGATGCAACTCATCCCAGAAGCCCTGGCACGGGCGCATATGACCGAGCGCCTGCGTGAAGCCGACGCGGAACGCCAGGCCGTGCGCCTGGTCGCCGCCCGGCGGATGCAGCGCCGCGCCGAGCGCGTATCGATGCGCGCCCGCCGTGCGCTGGCCATGGCGGTCATGCACTGACCGCCACCGGCCGGGCGCGACAACGCCACAGAACCTAAGTGCCTCTGACGCGGGGGCCGGTCCTCACGGACCGGCCCCCGTTTCACGTTCTCCGGACAGTCCCGGCCGCGACTTTGCGGACACGGCCTAGGTGTATTGACCCGGAGGGTTGTTGACGCGGGTGATGGGTGGCTGGCCGTTGAGTGCGGTGTGGCTGCGGTGGTGGTTGTAGCGGTCGTGCAGCCCGGCCCGGCCCGGCCCTCGGCCCGCCACCGACGCATCCACTTGTGGGCCGTGGCCCGGGAGATGCCCATCTCCGCCGCGACGTGCGCGACCGGGCGGCCCGAACAGACCCGTTCGACCAGCAGCTGCCTACCGAAAACGGTCAGCCGGGCATTACGGTGGGACACGAAGACCTCCGTGCGGTGAGTTCCTAGACAGCTCCCACCACACCGGAGGTCTTCGCCATGTTCAAGACCTGCCTGTCAACAACGCTCGTGATCAATACACCTAGGCGCCCGCGCCGGCCTCGGTCTCCTCCTCGTGGGCGAACTCCTCCGGCAGGAAGCCCGGCAGCCACACCTCCAGTTCCTCGCGGAGCCGGACCGTGGCGTTCAGCTGGCACAGCACCCCGATCGTGCTCAGCGTGACGCGATGTATCAGCAGATAGGAGGGCGGCAGATTCAACTGCTTCCCCAGTTGGTGCGCCGGAGACCGCGGATCGGCTATCCGGGCCGCCTGGGTGCGCATCCAGCTCCGGGTGAAGGTGAACTCCTCCGCCTCCGCCGGCTCGATGATCGGCACCAGATACTCCAGCACCGCGTCCGGGTCGAGATCGATCGACTCCTTGACGAACCCCTCCGTGCGCAGGAGTTCGTACACCGCCTCGGCGTCGCCCTCCAGCGTCAGCCGCAGCGACTCGCCTATCGTCTCGGGCAGCCCGCCAGGCAGCCGGTCGACGGTGCCGAAGTCCAGTACACCGAGGCGCGGTTCACCCTCCGCGTCGGCGGGCGGCAGCAGCCGGAAGTTGCCCGGATGCGGGTCCGCGTGCAGCAGTCCCGTACGAGCGGGGCCCGAGAAGAGGAAGCGCGCCAGCAACTGGCCCGCGCGGTCGCGCTGTTCCTCGGTGCCCTCGGCGATCACGTCGGCCATCGGGATGCCGTCGATCCACTCCGTGACGAGCACCTGGTCGCACTGGTGCACCACGTCGGGCACGACCACGTCGGGATCCTCCGCGAACTCCGCCGCGTGCTCCCGCTGGGCCCCGGCCTCCAGCTCGTAGTCCAGCTCCTCCGACACCCGGTCCCGCAACTCGGTGATCAGGGGCTTGACGTCCATGCCCGGGATCAGCGGACCCAGCAGCCGGGCGAACCGGCTCAGCTGTGACAGGTCCGACAGCAGCGCCTCCCCGGCCCCCGGGTACTGCACCTTGACCGCCACATCCCGCCCGTCGTGCCACACCGCCCGGTGCACCTGGCCGATCGAGGCGGCGGCCGACGGCTTCTCCTCGAACTCCAGGAACAGCTCACGCCACTCCTCACCGAGCCGCTCGGCCAGCACCCTGTGCACCGTGCTGGTCGGCATCGGGGGGGCCGCCTCCTGGAGCTTGGTGAGCGCCGCCCGATAAGGCCCCGCCACCTCCTCGGGCAGCGCGGACTCGAAGACGGACAGGGCCTGCCCGAACTTCATGGCCCCGCCCTTGAGCTCGCCGAGCACCTTGAAGAGCTGGTCCGCCGTCCGCTGCTGGAGCTCCCGGCCCACCATCTCCGCGGACTTGCCACCGATCCGCTTGCCCAGACCCCAGGTGGCACGACCGGCGAAGCCCAGTGGTAGCGCGGCCAGCTTGGCAGTTCGGGTGACGGCCTTACGGGGAAGATCAGACATGCGCCCCTCCAAATCCCAGACAGCCGAGCCGCGTACGGCGGTTACCGCACCATTGTGTCCTGCGGCGCGCCGGGCACTGCCAGGCCCTCTCCCTCCTGTTCTCCTGCGGCACCGCAGGGGCAGGCTGGATGCGGCGCGATCCGCTCCGAACGCCAGTCGAGCAGCGGCAGCGTGATCTCCCAGCGCGCCCCGGTGCTCGCCGGCAGCTCACCGTCCAGGAAGGACAGCGCGTGGGCGGTGGTGAGACCGGCCACGGTGGTGGCGAGCCCCAGGTCACAGGCCGGTGTGACCGAAGCTCTCCGTCCCGACCGCCACTGAGCCAGCATGAGGGGCCATCCCGGCTCCCGGGCGGTCCGCTCCTCGGTCAGACAGCCCGCGCACGCCGTGGCGCCCGGCAGCACCAGCGGGCCCACCACCCCCGTGGCCTCGACAACTCCCGCGTAGAGATGAGGAGTCCCGGTGGCGATCCAGCGCTCGGCGGACGCCGGATCCGGGACATAGGCCGCGAGTCCGTCCCGTGGGGCGACGATCACCAGTGACAGCCCCAACCCGCCACCGCTCACCGTGGCCGCCCGCTCGTCGGCGCGCTCGCGGCGCTCGGTCGCCGTCGACCCGCCGGACAAGTCGTCGAAGGCTCCCGCCTGCGCCCCGTCCACATCGGCCGCCGGCCGCGAGCCGGGTCCAGCCGCTCTGACGGATCTGCCGGGAGCCGAGCGCCGTACCAGCAGCCGGGCCGCC
This sequence comes from Streptomyces sp. NPDC051217, assembly GCF_044455465.1. NCBI lineage: Bacteria > Bacillati > Actinomycetota > Actinomycetes > Kitasatosporales > Streptomycetaceae > Streptomyces > Streptomyces sp. NPDC051217. Next base: position 263,005 of record NZ_JBITEV010000006.1, on the reverse strand, counting down.
ACGTCCCTGCGCTCGCCGACCGATTCCACCGGCAGCCCGCCAGGAGCCACGTCCCACGCCTCGGTGCTTCCGCTGTCCAGCACATCCACCCGGCCCACCCCGGAGGCCGAGAGAGCCGAGGCGATGGCCGCCCCGACCCGGCCCGCCCCTCGCACCTGGACACGCATGGTGCGCCGTGCCGCCAGCCGCTCCATCGCCGCACCCGGCTCCCGGTGCGTGATCGACAGTGACGCCAGATCCGCCCGCAACCGGTCGAGCTCCATCTTTCGATTCCGTAACGCTTCGGCGGGCCGCCCGCCCGCCGTGCTGTCGTCCAGCAGCCCGGCCGCTGAGAGCCGGTCCACGAGCGCTTCCGCCTTGCCGTCCGGCAGCCCCAGGCTCCGCGCCTCGTCCCGCAGCAGCGGCAGCCCCCGTGTGCCGTCGAGCAGGTCGAGAAAGCTGCCCGTGGCCGTATCGACAGGGCCCACCACCACCGCGTGCGCGGGTGTGATTCCGAACTGAACCGTCTGCCGCTCCCGCCACGCCCTGCGCAGCGCGGGCTTCACCATTGGATGCATATTCGTCTCCCCCGTGATGCCTGTCCCGCGATCGGATTCCAGAATGCAAGGAACTGGTGAGAGGTGCGAAGAGTTATCCACAGGCATGGGGAATTAGACGTTCAAATGATGGGTGTATGGAGTGGACCAAGATCGAAAGGCCCCCGCGACGGGACGTTCCCCACTGACAGCGGGTAACGTCGAAGCGTGTCCGCCGACCCTTCCCCTCGCATTGCGGGGGAATCCCCACCGCACAGCGCCGGAAGCCAAGAGCGCAGCGTGACCGGCCGCCCGCAGCGCGGACCGGCGACGAGCGCCGTCGAGGTTCGCCGCAGCGCCCGGCGCAGCAGGACGGTCTCGGCGTACCGCGAGGGTGACCGCACCATCGTGCTCATCCCGGCCCGGATGTCGGAGGCCGAGGAGCGGCGCTGGGTGACCGTGATGCTCGACAAACTCGCGGCCCAGGAGAGCAAGCGCCTCCTCGGCGACAGCGATCTGACCGAGCGCGCCAAGCGGCTGTCCGAGCAGTATTTCGACGGCAGGGCCCGCCCCGCGTCCGTCCGCTGGGTCACCAACCAGAACACCCGCTGGGGCTCCTGCACCCCCGCCGAGGGCAGTATCCGCCTGTCGCACCGGCTGCAGGGCATGCCCGAGTACGTCGTCGACTACGTGCTCGTGCACGAGCTGGCCCATCTGCTCGTGCCGGGGCACGGCCCGCGCTTCTGGGAGTTGCTGGAGGCGTACCCGCGCACGGAGCGGGCCCGTGGCTACCTCGAAGGTGTCGTCGCCGCCGAGCGGCTGCCGCACCTGCCCACCGCCCCCGGAGAGTGACCGCGCCCCCTCGCCGATCGTGTACCGAATCTGTACCGGCTTGTCTCAATGTCGGACGCAACGGTTAGCCTGACGCGACGTGTTCAGCTCGGGATGGGGGACGGTCGTTACGCATGGCGAGGGAATTCCAACGCGGCCACAAGGCCAAGATCAGTGACCTCACGCAGGGGACGGATCTGTACGTAGGTGTGCAGATCGCGGCTCCCGGCTTGACGTTCGACATCAGCTGTTTCGGCCTCGACGCCAATGAGCAGCTCTCGGACGACCGGTATTTCATCTTCTTCAATCAGCCGAAGTCTCCCGAGGAATCCGTCCAGTTGCTGGGCGCGCAGTCGGGCGACACTGAATCGTTCCGTGTCACGCTCGACCGTATTCCGGCGAACATCCAGCGGCTGTCCTTCACCGCCACCATCGACGGTGCCGGACAGATGTCCCAGGTGGGCCCCGGATACATCCGGATAGTCGCGGGCGGGGAAGAAGTCGTCCGATACGCGTTCACCGGCTCCGAGTTCAGCACCGAACGCGCGGTGATGCTCGGAGACTTCTACCTCAAGGACGTCTGGCGGTTCGCCGCCGTCGGCCAGGGCTTCGACGGCGGTCTCGACGCGCTCCTCAAGAACTTCGGCGGCGAAGTCGCCGAAGAGGATGCGGCCGCGGCACAGCCGCCCGCCCAAGGAGCCGCACCGTCGTTCGCCCCGCCGCCCGGCGGCGCCGCGCCCCCTCCGGCTTTCGGAGCCCCGCAGGCCCCGCCCGCGCCGCAGGCCCCGCAGCCCGCGCCGTCGTTCGGCGCGCCCCCGCAGGCCCCAGCACCCGCACCCCACCCGATGCACGGCGCGCCGACCGTCGCCGCCCCGATGCCTCCGGCGCCCGCGCCGTCGCCGTACGCGCAGCCGCCCGGTCCTCCGGGGGCACCGCAGCAGCCGCAGTTCGGCCAGGTCCCCGGTCAGCCTCCGGGTCAGATCCCGGGCCAGGTGCCCGGCCAGTTCCCCGGTCAGGGACAGCCGCCCGGAGCGCCCTCGCCGTACGGGCAGCCGACACCGCCTCCATACGGAGGCCAGCCCCAGGGCGCACCGCCCCCGGGCATGCCGCAGGCGGGCCAGCAGGCCGGCGCGGGTCTCGTGGCGGCGCTCCAGCCGTACAAGGAGGCCGCCACCGGCCAGCGCTGGACCCCGCAGAACCAGCAGCTGATGCGCGTCGACCTCGCCATGGGCGGTGCACCCGTCCTGGCCCGCCAGGGCAGCATGGTCATGTACCAGGGCAAGGTCGACTTCGGCTACAAGGGCGCCGGCTTCGCGGGCCGCATCGTCGGCAACGCGACCGGCCAGGAGATGCAGCTCATGCGCTGCTCCGGCCGCGGCCAGGTCTTCCTCGCCGAGGAAGCCTCGCATCTGCACCCGATCGAACTCCAGGGCGACGCCATCTGCGTCTCCGCGGAGAACGTGCTCGCCTTCGACGAGTCGCTTCAGTACGAGGTCCGCCGCATCGAAGGCCACGGCATCCCCGGTGGAGCCCTGTTCACCATGCAGTTCCAGGGCACCGGCACCGTCGTCGTGAAGACCCACGGTGTCCCGGTCGTCCTGCCGGTCACGCCCATGACCTTCGCCGACTGCAACGCCGTCGTCGCCTGGTCGGCCGCCTCCCAGGTGATCCTCTCCAGCCAGGTCCGGCTGCGCCGCAACGCGTATCCGGGACACAGCGGAGAGACCGTGAATCTGCAGTTCCGGGGAGCCCCCGGAAACTTCATCGTCGTCCAGCCGTACGAGGTCTGAGGGAGTCCGGCACATGAACCAGCAACTCGCGGGCTTCGCCCCGACCCCCGTCTCGGCCCGGATGGAGAATCACGGCCGCACCATGCTCAAGGTCGCCATGACCAGCGGGCAGGACCTCTACGCGCGCACCGGCTCGATGGTCGCGTACGAGGGCTTCGTGCAGTACGAGCCCAACCCGCCCGCCGTACGTCAGATCGCCGGCCAGTGGGTGACGGGCGAAGGCACACCGATCATGAAGTGCGCCGGCGACGGCCTGCTCTACCTGGCCGACTACGGCGCCGACGTCGTCGTCATCAACCTCAACAACGACTCGATCTCGGTCAACGGCACCAATCTGCTGGCCTTCGACGCGCACCTCCAGTGGGGCGTCGAGAAGGTCAAGGGGCTGGCGAAGTTCGCCGGACAGGGCCTGTGGAACGTCACGGTCGGCGGGACCGGCTGGGTCGCGCTGACCTCGCGCGGCACGCCGATCGTCGTCGACTGCGGCCGTGGCGAGGACGAGACGTACGTCGACCCCGACGCCCTCGTGGCCTGGTCACCCGGGCTCAAGGTGAAGGGCAAGCGGAGCTTCAAGGCATCGTCCCTGATCGGACGGGGCAGCGGGGAGGCCTACCAGATGGCTTTCTCGGGCCAGGGCCTCGTCGTCGTACAACCGAGCGAGGACAGCACCGACCGCCTGCGGATCCGGGGCTGAGGGGGAGGAAACATCATGCAGAGCCCGCTTTTCGGACTCGCGGAGACGCAGTCCCAGGACCGCTACGTCGTACAGAACCCGCAGCTTCTGCGGGTCGCGCTCACCGGCCACGACGACGTTCTCGCCCGCAAGGGCGCGATGGTCGCCTACCAGGGGCTCATCGACTTCGACGGTGAGTACCAGTCCCAGGGCCAGCGGCGTGCCAGGGCGAACACCGGCGAGGGACTGGACCTGATGCGCTGCTCGGGTCAGGGGACGGTCTACTTCGCGAATCTCGCGCAATACGTGCACGTCGTGGATGTCGACCAGGAGGGCATGACCGTCGACAGCGCCTATGTCCTGGCCCTCGACTCCACGCTGCACACCGAGGTCATCGCGGTGGACAGCCAGTACGGCATCTCAGGCTCCGGCAAGTACCAGCTCAACATCTCGGGCCGCGGCAAGGTCGCCCTGATGACGTCCGGGCAGCCGCTGATGATGCTCGTGACGCCGGACAAGTACGTGAACGTCGATGCCGACGCGATCGTGGCGTGGTCCTCCGCGCTGCGGGTGCAGATGCAGGCGCAGACGCACTCCTCGGGCGTACGGCGCCGGCGCGGCAACACGGGCGAGGGCTGGGAGCTCAGCTTCCTCGGCCAGGGCTTCGCGCTCGTACAGCCCAGTGAGGTCATGCCGCCGCAGAACGCGGAGATCGGACAGGGTGCGCGTGCGCAGTTCGGCGTGGGCCAGCAGGGCGCCCACGCGCAGAACCAGAACAACGTCTGGAACAACGCGCGCTGAGCCCGGCCGATCCGGCCGGATCGGCCCGTTCGGTCCGTCAGGGGCGGTCTCCACGGAGGCCGCCCCTCTCGGTGCCGTCAGCCGTGGACCTGCTCGGAGAGCGCGGTGCGCGTGCGCTCCAGCAGCCGTACGACCGACCCGTCGGCGACCGCCGCCACCTCGTCGTACGCGAACCAGCGCAGATCCAGCGACTCCTCGCTGATCTCCTCGACCGCGCCCACCGGCGCCAGAGCGGCGTACTGGACGTCCAGATGCCAGTGGCAGGGCGCGGGAATCGCGTGCCGGTCGAGCTGTACGGGCCCGCCCGGCAGCAGTGTCAGCCCCCGGATCCCGGACTCCTCCGTGGCCTCGCGCAGCGCCGCGGCCGCGAGGGAGCCGTCCCCGGGCTCGCAGTGGCCGCCCATCTGGAGCCACATACCGAGCTTCTTGTGGAGGGTCAGCAGAACACGGCCGCGCGCCGGGTCGATCACCAGCGCGCTCGCCGTGACATGCCCGGCCTCACAGGACTTCCACATCCCGTCCGGACGGGCCGCCAAGTGCTCCAGATAGATCCCGCGCAGCGCTTCCTGACCGTCGTACGTCTCCAGTACGCGGACGGCGTCGTCGTGCAGACTCACTTGCCGCTGTCGCCCTTGTCCTCGTCGCCGCCCTCGTCCTGGTCGTCGGGGTGGTCGCTGTCCTTCTCGGAACGCGTCTCCGGGTCCTTCTCCAGCTTCGGCTTGCCGCCCGCCGCGTCGCCGAGCAGCTTGTCCAGCTCGGAGAAGTCGGCGGGCTCGTGGTGGACGAACCCGTCAGGGTCGTCCAGGTCCGAGGCCGTCGGCAGCATGTCCGGGTGCTGCCAGAGCCCGTCGCGGCCGTCCACGCCCCGCGCGTCCGTGAGCGAGGCCCAGAGCCGGGAGGCGTCCCGCAGCCGCCTGGGGCGCAGCTGAAGGCCGATGAGGGTGGCGAAGGTCTGCTCGGCCGGTCCACCCGACGCGCGGCGCCTGCGCAGCGTCTCGCGCAGCGCGTCCGCCGACGTCAGCCTGGTCCTGGCCGCCCCGTGGACCACCGCGTCCACCCAGCCCTCGACCAGGGCGAGCGCCGTCTCCAGACGCGCCAGGGCGGCCTTCTGCTCGGCCGTGTCCTCCGGCTGGAACATGCCCTGCTGAAGCGCTTCCTGAAGCTGCTCGGGGTTCGAGGGGTCGAGCTGGCTGACGGCGTCCTCCAGCTTGGAGGCGTCGACCTTGATGCCCCGGGCATAGCCCTCGACGGCTCCGAACAGATGCCCCCGCAGCCACGGCACATGGGCGAAGAGCCGCTGGTGCGCCGCCTCGCGCAGGGCCAGATACAGTCGCACCTCGTCCTGGGGGATGCCGAGGTCCTTGCCGAAGGCCTCGATGTTCAGCGGGAGCAGCGCGGCCTTGCCGGCCGGGCCCAGCGGCAGCCCGATGTCGGTGGAGCCGACCACCTCGCCCGCCAGGACGCCCACGGCCTGCCCGATCTGCTGGCCGAACATGGCGCCTCCCATGGAGCGCATCATGCCGATCAGCGGCCCGGCCATGGCCTGCATCTCCTCGGGCAGCACATCGCCCATGGCGGCGCCCACGCGCTCGGCCACCGGGTCGACGAGCTGCTGCCACGCGGGGAGGGTCGCCTCGACCCACTCCGCGCGGCTCCACGCCACGGTCGATCCCGCACCGGACGGCAGCGACGTCACGGCGTCCAGCCAGACATCCGCCAGCCGCACGGCCTCCTCGACGGCGATCCGCTCGCCGGGGCCCACGCTGGTGTCCTTCGTGCCGTCGGGCGTGCCCTGCGAGACCGTCTGGCGGGCGATCTGCTTGGCCATGTCCCAGTTCACGGGACCGCCCTCGTAACTGAGCATCTGGCCGAGCTGCTGGAACGCGGCGCCCAGATCGTTGGGGTTCATCGACCCGAACATCGCCGCGAACGGGTTGTCACCGCCCTGGCCGCCGGAGCCGCCGGGCAGGCCGAACCCCGAGAAGGGGTTGCCCCCGCGGCCTTGGCCGCCGCCACCCTGACCACCTCCGGCGGGGTCGTTCTTCTTGCCGTCGCCGTCCTCTGGCTCCTCCGGCGGAAGGCCGAATCCGAATGGGGTGTCACTCACGGGTTTCCTCGGCTCGTTGGGCCGCCGGCTTTTCCGCCGGCGGCGACTGCCCGACACCACCCAGCGTAGACATCCGAGGCCGCATCCGGGCTCGGTGCTCCGCCAATGCTTGGCCTGCGGCAGGATGGACGCCACCTGGTACGTACGTGTTGTACACGTCCGTACTGAAGACAACCGCTGGAGACGCCCGGTGAGTTCCCCAGATCCGCAGGTTCGCGCAGCGCGAAACCGCTCAACCCCGACCCCGCCACGCGGCCCCGTCGTGGCGGTCACCGGAGCCGCCTCCGGGGTCGGCGACCTGCTCACCCGGCGCCTCGCGGCGTCGGAGGAGATCAAGCAGGTCGTGGCGATCGACGAGCGCCGCGGTGAGGTGGCCGAGGCGCAGTGGCACATCCTCGACGTACGGGACCCGGCCATCGCCGAGAAACTGCGCGGCGCGGACGTCGTGGTGCACCTGGCGCTCGATCTGGACCTGGAGCGGGACGCGGCGGCCCGTACGGCCTACAACGTCCGAGGCACCCAGACCGTGCTCACCGCCGCGGCCGCCGCGGGGGTGCACCGGGTCGTCCTGTGCACGTCGGCCATGGTCTACGGGGCCCTGCCCGACAACGACATCCCGCTGTCGGAGGACGCCGAACTGCGCGCCACGGCGGAGGCCACGGGCGTCGGCGACCTGCTGGAGATCGAACGGCTCGGCCGCCGCGCGCCGCGCGCACACCCCGGCCTGAACGTCACGGTCGTACGCCCCGCTGTCCTCGTCGGAGGCACGGACACCGCCCTGACCCGCTACTTCGAGTCGCCCCGGCTGCTGGTCGTCGCGGGCTCCCGGCCCACCTGGCAGTTCTGCCATGTGGACGACCTGGTCAGCGCCCTGGAGTACGCCGCGCTGGAGAAGGTCGACGGCGAGTTCGCGGTCGGCTGCGACGGCTGGCTCGAACAGGAGGAGATCGAGGAGCTGAGCGGCATCCGCCGTATGGAGCTGCCGTCCGCCGTCGCCCTCGGCGCCGCGGCCCGGCTGCACCGGATCGGCCTCACGCCGTCCCCGGCCGGCGATCTCGCCTACACGATGCATCCCTGGGTGGTCAGCGTCAGCCGTCTCCACGACGCGGGCTGGCGTCCACGCTGGACCAACGAGGAAGTCCTCGGCGCGCTCCTCGAAGAGGTCGAGGGCCGCCACACCGTCGCGGGCCGCCGCCTCGGCCGCAAGGACGCCACCGCCGCCGGTGCCGCCGGTGCGACCGTCGCGCTGCTCGGCGCGGCAGCGGTCGTACGACGCGCCCGTAAGGCGCGCCGACGCCTCTGAGCGCCCTGCGCCCCCCCGGCAGCCGCCCACCCCGCCGACGTCCTCCGCAGGACGGTCCGGGCCGGCGGGCGGGCAGCCGTTCGAACGCGCCATTACGTGATGCCGGTGCCGTACGGCACGATGGGCCGCATGGCAAGCAACGAGGCGCACCCGGGTGAGCAGGCGGCACAGGACCCCATCCGGCTGCTGGCGATCCGCGAGAGCCCGCTGTCCGTCGACGAGATCTTCCAGGCCGTCGGCGACGACGCGGCGGGAGGCACCGCCCTGTTCGTGGGCACGGTCCGGAACCACGACGGGGGTGCCGATGTCGACGCCCTCGGATACTCCTGTCACCCGTCCGCCGAGGCCGAGCTACGCCGGGTGGCCGAGAAGGTCGTCGCCGACTACCCCGTCCGCGCACTGGCGGCCGTCCACCGTGTGGGTGACCTCGCCGTCGGGGATCTGGCGGTCGTCGTCGCCGTCTCCTGCCCGCACCGCGGGGAGGCCTTCGAGGCCTGCCGCAGGTTGATCGACGATCTCAAGCACGAGGTGCCGATCTGGAAGCACCAGACATTCTCCGACGGCACGGAGGAATGGGTCGGGGCCTGCTGACGCCTTTCCCGCACGCTTCCAGACCGCTTCCAGACCGCTTCCACACCGCTTCCACACCGCTTCCGCACCGTTTACATCACCGCCGCGTCGCCCTCTGTTCCCATGTGGCCCGATTTGCGTAACCGCACCCCTGCCAGCAGCGTTGAAGCAGCAGATGGCTAATCTGCTGATCACTCGTTTCGCACTCACACATGGGTAAGGAGGTCGGGATGGCCGCGCTTGCCTGGTTGCTGATTCCGCTCTTCGCCGCCATCGGCGCGGCGATATGGGGAAGCTGGGTTTCAAGAGACCGGACCACCGGAGATGTAGCCGAACTCGCCGGCTACGCGCGCTTCCGTGACGCGATGGCGAAGTCCCACCCCGCCACGACGGACGCCACCTGACGCGAGCCGCCCGCACCCTCGCCGGTCCGGTCGGCGTCTCTGACCGCCCGCCCGTCCGGCCACGCGCCGGGCCCAGGCCCGGCCCCGTACGGACCGGCCCCGAGGGTGCACTGACGGACCCTTCCCGTACTGTCGTTCCATGCCACGCCGCACCGCGACGATGCTCGCCTCCACCCTCGTCCTCATCGCGCTGCTCTGTGCGGGAGTGTTCATCCGCGTTCCGTACGCGGAGATGAGTCCCGGTCCGACCGTGAACACACTCGGCGACGCGAATGGTGGGCCGGTGCTCCAGATTTCCGGCCGCAAGACTTATCCCACGTCCGGTCATCTCAATATGACGACCGTCAGGGTCACCGGCGCGGATTACAAGATGAATGTGGTCGAGGCGGTCTACGGCTGGCTGTCGCACGACAACATCGTGGTGCCGCACAACACGCTCTATCCGGACGGCAAGACGGAAGAGCAGTCCACTCAGGAGAACGCCGAGGAGTTCAGCCAGTCCCAGGAGAGCGCGAAGGTCGCGGCCCTGAAGGAGGAGAACATCCCCGTCACGTCGCGGGTCGTCGTCTCCGCGGTCGTCAAGGACAGCCCCTCCGACGGCACACTGCACGCCGGTGACGTCATCAAGGCGGTGGACGGCAGGACCGTCGAGGCGCCGCCGGACGTCGCCGAGATCGTCACCAAGCACCAGCCGGGCGAGGACGTCGAGTTCACCATCATCCCGGCCAAGGTCGCCCAGGCGGCCGAGAAGGCAGGCAAGGAGCCCGAGGGCACCGAGAAGGTGACGATCAAGACGGTGAAGTCGGACGAGGGCGACGACCGCGCCATCGTCGGCATCCAGGCCGGGACGGACCACACGTTCCCGTTCGAGATCGACATCAAGCTGGCCGACGTGGGCGGGCCGAGTGCCGGTCTGATGTTCGCGCTCGGGATCGTCGACAAGATCACGCCCGGCGATCTCACGGGCGGCAAGTTCGTCGCGGGCACCGGCACGATCGACGACAACGGCAAGGTCGGGCCGATCGGCGGGATCGGGATGAAGCTCGTCGGCGCCCGGGACGCGGGCGCGCGGTACTTCCTCACACCGGACGAGAACTGTTCGGCCGCCGCCTCCGACATCCCGGAGGGCCTCACGCTGGTGCGCGTGAAGAACATCAAGGACGCGGCGGCGTCCCTGGAGAAGATCAAGGGCGGCGACACGGACACCCTGCCGAGCTGTTCGACGAAGTAGCCGGGGCCGGCCGGAGCGAGTCGGCCGGAGCGAGCCGGTCGGAGACAGTGGGTTCGATCATTCCCCGGACGGGGCCGCGGGTGCGGCCCCGTCCGGCGATCGAGGTCAGGCGGCCGTTACGCCTCGAAGGTCGCGGCCAGGGCCTCGGCGAGGCCCGGGACCAGGCCGGCGCCGGTCAGTACCTGCGTCGGTGAGTCCTTCTCACGCAGCCGCAGCGCCGAGTCCCGCGTCCCGTCACGCAGAACGGCGACCGTCATCCGTACCTCCTGACGGTCCGGGTGGGCGGCCACCCAGTCCACGAGCGCTGACTCGTCGAGCCCTTCGGGCACCGACGCCTCGGCGGACGGCGGCAGCATCAGGCGCTCCACCGTGATCGCGCAGCCCGCCACCGCGCCGGGCCAGGCGATCGTGGCGAGGAACTCGTCGAGCGGAGTGCCCGCGGGGATCTCGTCCTGCTCGACGGGCGTGAGCGGGGCGGGTGTCGAGCCCTCGTCGAGACCGAGCTGGGTGGCCAGCTCCGGTTCGTCGGTGCGCAGTCGGGCCGTGTCGACGAGCGCGAAGAGCCTCGCCGGCTGGTCCCAGCCCAGGCCGGAGGCGTATTCGTCGATCTCCAGCACCGCACGGGTGATGGGGGTCGAGGCGACCGGGCCCGACGCCGAAGGAGGCTCGTCGGACGAGGACGCGGAGGAAGAGTTGGGGGAAAGGTTGGACATGGCCAACATCCTGCCTCCTTCCGACCCCCGTGCGGGAACTAGGTAAAGCCTCAGTAAGTTGCATGAGTGGGCCCTACGATCGCTTGGGCCCGCTTACAGACGCTGATTCAGCTGCTTCACACGACCGCGAACTTCGAGGTGCGCACGTTGGCTTTCCAGATGCCGGACCGCGGCGGAGGCCCGACCGGGCCACGGATCAGAGTGGGCCGGCCGTCCAGACGTGCCCGGACCCTGCTCATGACACTGGGCATTCTGGCCGTTCTGGCCATGATGTTCGTCATGTTCGCGGGGTTCTGGACCGACTGGCTCTGGTATCGCTCGGTGAAATACTCGTCCGTTTTCACCACCACCCTCTGGACCAAGATCGGCCTGTTCGCGGTCTTCGGTCTGCTGATGGCGGCAGCCGTCGGCGTGAACATCTGGCTGGCGCACCGGCTGCGTCCGCCGCTGAGCGCGATGTCGCTGGAGCAACAGAGCCTCGACCGGTACCGGATGGGCATCGCCCCGTACAAGAAGTGGGTGCTGCTCGGGATCACCGCCCTGGTCGGGCTGATCGCCGGAGCGTCCGCCTCCGGACAGTGGCGTACGTGGCTGATGTGGGTCAACGGTGTGTCCTTCGGCCAGAAGGACCCGCAGTTCCACATGGACGTGAAGTTCTACGCGTTCGACCTGCCCTGGTACCGCTTCATGCTCGGCTTCGGTTTCGCCGCCGTCGTACTGGCGTTGATCGCCGCCGCGCTGACCCACTATCTGTACGGAGGGCTGCGCGTCACCAGCCCCGGCGCGCGTGCGACGGGCGCGGCCACCGGTCATCTCTCGGTGCTGCTCGGTGTGTTCGTCTCGCTCAAGGCCGTGGCGTACTGGCTCGACCGGTACGGACTCGCGGTCAAGGCGAGTGACTTCAAGGCGACCGGCAACTGGACGGGTCTGCGGTACGTCGACGCCAACGCCTATCTGCCGGCGAAGACGATCCTGTTCTGCATCGCCGCCATCTGCGCCGTGCTGTTCTTCGCGACGCTCTGGCGCCGCACCTGGCAGCTGCCGGTGATCGGCTTCGGTCTGATGGTCCTGTCCGCCATCCTGATCGGCGGCCTCTACCCGGCGATCGTGCAGAAGTTCCAGGTCCAGCCGAACGAGCAGGCCAAGGAAGCCCCGTACATCGAGAAGAACATCGACGCCACACGCGCCGCGTACGGCATCGACAACGCCGATGTGACGGACTACTCCGGCAAGGGCGACCCCGACCAGAAGTCGCAGCAGCGCGAGGCCGCCGATTCGGCCGCCAGTTACCGCCTGGTCGACCCCAACGTCGTCTCGCCCGCCTTCCAGCAGCTCCAGCAGGAGCGCAAGTACTACCAGTTCCCCGACACGCTGGACGTCGACCGCTACCTCGGCCCGGACAAGAAGCCGCAGGACACGGTCATCGGTCTGCGCGAGCTGAACATCACCGGTATCCCCAAGCGCAACTGGATCAACGACCACTTCACCTACACCCATGGGTACGGAGCGATCGCGTCCAAGGGCACCGGGACGGTCACCAACGAGAACGACGGCACGATCGGCGCGCCCGACTTCACCGAGTCCGGACTGCCGACCACCGGCCAGCTCGGCGAGTACGAGCAGCGGATCTACTACGGCGAGAAGACCCAGCAGTACTCGATCGTGGGCGGCCCGCAGAAGGAGCTCGACTACGAGAAGAACGGTGAGAACACCACCAGCTACAAGGGCAAGAGCGGTGTCGATCTCTCCAATCCGGTGAACCGCGCGGCGTACGCCGTGGCGTTCAGCGAGCCGCAGATGCTCTACTCGGGCGCCATCGGTGAGGGTTCGCGGATCCTGTACAACCGCACCCCGAAGGAGCGCGTCGAGGCCGTCGCACCCTGGCTGACCATCGACGGCGACGCCTACCCCGCCGTGGTCGACGGCAGGATCAAGTGGATCGTCGACGCCTACACCACGACGAACGGCTATCCGTACGCGTCCCGTACGACGCTGGGCGACACCACGGCCGACTCGCTGACCAACAACCAGCGCGCGGTCGTCGCTCAGCAGAACCAGGTCAACTACATCCGCAACTCGGTGAAGGCCACCGTCGACGCGTACGACGGCTCGGTCAACCTGTACCAGTGGGACACCGAGGACCCGGTCCTCAAGACCTGGATGAAGGCCTTCCCGAACACGGTGAAGCCGAAGTCGGACATCAACCCGGAGCTGCTGGCCCACCTGCGCTACCCGCAGGACATGTTCAAGGTCCAGCGTGAGCTGCTCACCCGCTACCACGTCACGGACGCCGCCCAGTTCTACAGCGGCTCCGACGCGTGGCAGGTGCCCGACGACCCGACGAACAAGGACAGCAGTGCGGTCCCGCCGTACTACCTGAGTCTGAAGATGCCGGGGCAGTCGGCCCAGAAGTTCTCGCTGACGACGACGTTCACACCCAACGGACGTCCCAATCTCGGGGCGTTCATGGCGGTGGACGCCGATGCCACCAGCAAGGACTACGGCACCATCAGAGTTCTGAGAGTGACCTCCACGGTCCAGGGACCACAACAGGTACAGAGCGAGTTGAACGGCGTGCCCGAAGTCGCCGAGTTCGTGCGGAACCTGAGAGGCACCGACTCGGACATCGAGTACGGCAACCTGCTGACGGTGCCGCTCGGCGGAGGGTTCCTGTACATCGAGCCGGTGTACGCCCGAGGCGGCAGCGCCAACTATCCGCTGCTGAAGAAGATCGCCGTCTCCTACGGAGGCAAGCCGGTCTTCAAGGACAGTCTGTCCGAGGCGCTGAACGCGGTGTTCGGTGTCGACGGTGCCGAGCCACCACCCGAGACGCAGCCACCGGGCGACGACGACACGACGACGCCGCCGGCCACCGGTGACGCCGCGCTCAAGAAGGCCATCGCCGACGCGCAGAAGGCGTACACCGACGGTGAGGCCGCCCTCGCGAAGCAGGACTGGGTGGCGTACGGGAAGGCCCAGGAGGCCCTCCAGGACGCCCTGGCGCGCGCGGCCGGGGCGGAGGCGTCCACGGACACGCCGGCCAAGCCTCCGGCGGGCGGTAGCGACGACAGCAGCTGATCAGTAACAACCCCGCGTCGTGGTACGGTTGGGACACAACGACGCGGGGTGGAGCAGCTCGGTAGCTCGCTGGGCTCATAACCCAGAGGTCGCAGGTTCAAATCCTGTCCCCGCTACTGTCGAAGCGAAGGCCCGGATCCGATCAGGATCCGGGCCTTCGCTCTGTGTTGTGATGCCGTCGTACCTGTTCGTGTCCGGTCCGTGACAGCCTGTCCGGTGAAGTGGGTGGTGGCGGTGGGGAGTTGACCGGAGAGGCGTTTGAGTTGTCTCTCTGTGGGCATGTCGACAAAACGCTGAAGTGACCTTGGTGGCCGCGATATACCAGGTGTACGCGGGTAACAGGTGGTGCAACGATGGATTTTATGGGGGACAGGGCAACTCTGTTGGAGACAGGGCGGTTTGTACAGCGACAGGTAGACAGTTCCGCCGAGGCCGAGAATTCCAAGGGCGCGACCGGTGCCATACCGGTCGGCGGCCCCACGGAGAGCGCCGACGCCGAGACGGAGGCGCGCCACCGGCGTGCCGCCGACGGCGGCGATGTCGCGTCGATGAGTGTGCTCGGGGCGCTGCTGCTGCGCCGCGGTGACCTCGACTCCGCCGAGAACTACCTGCGCTCCGCGACCGCCGGGGGCGACCGCGCCGCCGCCAACAACCTGGGTGTCCTCCTTCACCAGCGCGGTTACACCGAAGAGGCGTCGGGCTGGTGGCGGGTCGCCGCTGTCGCCGGCTCGGCCGCGGCCGCTCACGCCCTCGGCAGGCACTACCGCGAGCAGGGCGACGAGCCCGCCGCCGAGTACTGGCTGCGGCAGTCCGCCGAGCAGGGGCACGCGCTGGGCGCCTACGCGCTCGCCGATCTGCTGGAGCACCGCAGCGACGTCGGTTCGGAGCGGTGGCTGCGGGCCGCCGCCGAGCAGGGGCACCGGGAGGCCTCGTACCGTCTCGCGCGGGCACTGGAGCGGCGGGCGCGCCAGGCCGCGCGTACCGGCAACACCGTTCGCGCGGTCATCACCGGCAAGGCCGGGCGCGACCGTACGGGCGACAGCGCGGACTCCGGTGTGCGCGGGGCCGCCGTCGGCGTCGTCGGCATCGAGGGGGCCGGTCCCGGTACGGGCCCCGGCGCCGAGGCCGACGCCGGGCAGTCTCTGCTGGCCGAGGCCGCCCAGTGGTACCGGCAGGCGGCCACGCGCGGGCACCGCCGTGCCGCGCTGCACCTCGGCGCGATCCTGGAGGGCCGCGGTGAGCTGAAGGAGGCCGGGCGCTGGTATCTGACGGCCGCTCAGGACGGCGAGGCGCGGGCCGCCTGCGCCCTCGGCTTCCTGCTGCGCGACGCCGGTGACGAGGAGAGCGCCGCCGTGTGGTGGCTGCGCGCCGCGCAGGACGGCGACGGCAACGCCGCCAACGCGCTCGGCGCGCTCCACGCCGCGCGCGGAGAGCAGCAGACCGCCGAGCGCTGGTACAGGGCGGCGATGGACGCGGGCGACGTCAACGGCGCCTACAACCTCGGGCTGCTCTGCACGGCCCAGGAGCGGACGGCACAGGCCGAGCAGTGGTATCGCCGGGCCGCGTACGCGGGCCACCGCGAGGCGGCCAACGCCCTCGCCGTGCTGCTCCTCCAGGCCGGGGATCCGACGGGCGCCGAGCCGTGGTTCTCCAAGGCCGCCGAGGCGGGCAGCGTCGACGCCGCGTTCAACCTGGGCATCCTGCACGCGGGCCGTGACGACGACCGTGCGGCCCTGGTCTGGTACGAGCGGGCAGCGGCGGCCGGGCATACGGAAGCGGCCCTTCAGGTGGGCATCGCGTGTCTCAGGGACGGTGACGAGCAGGCGGCGGAGCGGCATCTGCGCTGCGCCGCCGGTGGCGGCAGCGCCGAGGCGGCCTTCCGGCTGGCGACGGTGCTGGACGCGCGGCAGCCGCCGGCGGGCGCGCCGGCGCTCGGTGAGGCGCAGCCGGAGAAGACCGAGTGCGAGCAGTGGTACGAGCGCGCGGCCGAGCACGGTCACCGGCGTGCCCAGGTGAGGGTCGGGATGCTCGCCGCGGGCCGCGGCGACATGACGGACGCGGCGCGCTGGTACCGGGAGGCGGCCGAGGCGGGCAGCCGTAACGGCGCCTTCAACCTGGGGCTGCTGCTGGCCCGCGAGGGCAGCGAGCGGGAGGCGGCGCTCTGGTGGTCCCGCGCGGCGCAGGCCGGCCATGGGCGCGCGGCGCTGCGGCTCGCGCTGCTCGCGGCCCGGCGCGGGGAGCTGGCCGAGGGGCAGAGGTGGTGCGCCCGCGCGGTGGAGCTGGGACCGTCCGAGGTCACCGAGCGGGCCGCGCGGCTGCGCGAGGCGCTGCACCAGGAGCTGACCGCGTGAGCCGCGGTCGCCGTCGGGCGACCGCGGCTCGACGGGCCGGCCGGTCGGCGGCCGGGCGCCGAAACAGGGATTTGCGCTGGTCGACGGGGTGACGTAATGTCGAGTTCACCGACGCGGGGTGGAGCAGCTCGGTAGCTCGCTGGGCTCATAACCCAGAGGTCGCAGGTTCAAATCCTGTCCCCGCTACTCAGAAGGACGAAGGCCCGGATCCTGATCAGGATCCGGGCCTTCGTCATGTTCGCGGGCCATGAGGGCCATGAAGGCCGTGTTCACGGCTACGGGGCCGTGCGAGGTGGGTTCAGGCCTGGGCGCAGTTGGGACAGGTGCCCCGGTACGTCACTTCCACGTCCGAGATCGCGAAACCGAAACGCTCCGTCGTCGGCAGGTCGGCCAGCAGATCGCCCGTCGGGTGCACGTCGCGGATCGTGCCGCAGTGCGCGCAGACGAGGTGGTGGTGCGGCCGGTGGGCGTTCGGGTCGTATCTTTTCGCGCGCCGGTCCGTTGAGACCTCAAGAATCTCGCCGAGCGTCACCATCTCGCCCAGCGTGTTGTACACGGTCGCCCTGGAGATCTCGGGGAGCCTGGCGACGGCGCGCGCGTGCACCTCGTCCGCCGTGAGGTGTACGTGGTCCCCGTCGAGGACCTCGGCCACCACGCGTCGCTGTGCGGTCATCCGCCAGCCGCGTTCGCGAAGTCGTTCCAACAGGTCACTCATGGGGGTCAGCTTAACAGTGAAGCCGCCCAGATCCTGAACGAGTGTGGAGTTGGATCCTTACTTGACTTAGACAAAGTCCATCGTAGGATCGCTACAGGCAATCGCCGAGCGACAGGTTCAGCAGGTATGACGCAGGAGGCGCACGTGACGCAGGGACCGCTCACCACGGAGGCCGGCGCGCCGGTGGCCGACAACCAGAACAGCGAGACGGCGGGCTCCGGCGGTCCCGTTCTGGTTCAGGATCAGGCTCTTCTCGAAAAGCTCGCCCACTTCAACCGCGAGCGCATCCCGGAGCGGATCGTCCACGCACGCGGCGCCGGGGCGTACGGCACCTTCACGCTGACCCGCGATGTCTCGCAGTGGACGCGTGCCAAGTTCCTCTCCGAGGTCGGCAAGCAGACCGAGACCTTCCTGCGCTTCTCCACAGTCGCCGGCAACCTCGGCTCGGCCGACGCCGTGCGCGACCCGCGCGGCTTCGCGCTGAAGTTCTACACCGAGGAGGGCAATTACGACCTCGTCGGCAACAACACCCCGGTGTTCTTCATCAAGGACGCCATCAAGTTCCCCGACTTCATCCACACCCAGAAGCGCGACCCGTACACGGGCAGCCAGGAGGCTGACAACGTATGGGACTTCTGGGGTCTGAGCCCCGAGTCGACGCACCAGGTGACCTGGCTGTTCGGTGACCGCGGCATCCCCGCCACGCTGCGCCACATGAACGGGTACGGCTCCCACACGTACCAGTGGAACAACGAGGCCGGTGAGGTCTTCTGGGTCAAGTACCACTTCAAGACCGACCAGGGCATCAAGACCCTCACCACCGACGAGGCCAACCAGCTCTCGGGCATGGACCCGGACAGCCACCAGCGCGACCTGCGCGAGTCCATCGAGCGCGGGGAGTTCCCGTCCTGGACCGTGCAGATCCAGGTCATGCCGGCGGCGGAGGCGGCCAACTACCGCTTCAACCCGTTCGACCTGACCAAGGTCTGGCCGCACGAGGACTACCCGCCGATCGAGATCGGCAAGCTGGAGCTCAACCGCAACCCGGAGAACATCTTCGCGGAGGTCGAGCAGTCGATCTTCAGCCCGGCGCACTTCGTGCCCGGCATCGGCCCCTCGCCCGACAAGATGCTCCAGGGCCGTCTCTTCGCGTACGGCGACGCCCACCGCTACCGCGTCGGCATCAACGCCGACCACCTGCCGGTGAACCGTCCGCACGCCACCGAGGCACGTACGAACAGCCGTGACGGCTTCCTGTACGACGGCCGTCACA
Source organism: Streptomyces sp. NPDC051217 (assembly GCF_044455465.1). Taxonomy (NCBI): domain Bacteria; kingdom Bacillati; phylum Actinomycetota; class Actinomycetes; order Kitasatosporales; family Streptomycetaceae; genus Streptomyces; species Streptomyces sp. NPDC051217. The sequence continues at coordinate 244,650 of NZ_JBITEV010000006.1, read as the reverse complement.
AGGGCGCCAAGAACTACGAGCCGAACAGCTTCGGCGGCCCCTTCCAGACGGACAGGCCGCTCTGGCAGCCCACCCCGGTCACCGGCGCCACCGGCAACACCGAGGCCCCCAGCCACGCCGAGGACAACGACTTCGTGCAGGCCGGGAACCTCTACCGGCTGATGTCGGAGGACGAGAAGGCGCGACTGGTCGACAACCTCGCCCAGTTCATCTCGAAGGTCTCACGCGACGACATCGCCGAGCGCGCGATCAACAACTTCCGTCAGGCGGACGGAGACTTCGGCAAGCGGCTCGACACCGCGGTCCAGGCCCTGCGCGGCTGACGGCCCTCGCCGATGAAGGGGTGGAGGCCGGGTTCCGGGACGGATCCGGCCTCCACCGTTGCTCCCGGATGTCTCGTCGGCTCAGCCCGTCAGCGCCGTCGGGCGGCGCCTCGCCGGTGCCCAGCAGCGGATGATGTCGCGTACGGACACGATGCCGACCGGCTCCCGGTCGTCGCAGACGATCAGATGGCGGAAGCCGCCGTGCGTCATCGCCTCGGCCGCCTCCTCCAGGGTCCAGACCGGTGAGGCGTACACGACCTCCGTGGTGGTGTGTGTGCCGGCGAGTTCGACCTCGGGATTCTGCCCGGCGCCGATCGAGATCAAGATGTCACGCTCGGTGATGATCCCGAGCCCGCTGGTTTCGGTGTCGAGCACCACGGCGGCGCCGACCCGGCGTGCCGCCATCAGCTGCGCGGACTGGCGGAGTGTATGGGTGGGCCCGATGGTGAGGACCACCGTGCTCATGGCGTCACGGACGAGCATGGATGGAGCCACCTCCTCGGTGAACCGGTCCCTCTGCTGGAGAACGGATTCACAAGTTCACAAGTGGGGGGACTTTCAGAGTGACACCGCCACGGTCCGTCAACAAGGGGGCGGGCGGTGCGATGTACCCGGCGCGCGGTGATCAGAGACGTACGCCCCGGGTGCCCCAAGGGCTCCGGGTCCCCCGAATGGCCCATCGCCCCGGGAATTAATTTCCCGGAGGCGGCGGCGACGCCCGGCCGAGGGTGGGCGTCAGCAGTCCCGTCGGGAATCGCGCGGCGTGAATCGCGCCGTCGTCAGTAGCGCTGGTTCAGATAACCGAGCAGCTCCTCGTGCAGCACCCCGTTCGACGCCGCCGCGTTGCCGCTGTGCGGCCCGGAGCGCCCGTCCAGGCCCGTGAACCGGCCCCCCGCCTCCTGCACGATGATCGCCGGCGCCGCCATGTCCCACAGCGAGAGCTCCGGCTCCGCGCACATGTCCACCGAACCCTCGGCGACCATCATGTACGGCCAGAAATCGCCGTACCCGCGCGTACGCCAGCAGGCCCGGGTCAGATCCAGGAACCCGTCGAGGCGGCCCTGCTCCTCCCAGCCCTTCAGTGACGAGTGCGCGAACGAGGCGTCCCCGACCCGCGAGACCTTCGAGACCCGCAGCCGGGTCGCCGACGAGAGGCTGCGGCCCGAATACGCGCCGCCGCCCTTGGCCGCCCACCAGCGGCGTGCCAGCGCGGGCGCGGAGACCACGCCGACCACCGGCTCGTAGCCGCCCTCGCCCGCCACCATCAGGGAGATCAGCGTCGCCCAGACGGGCACGCCTCGTACGTAGTTCTTGGTGCCGTCGATCGGGTCGATCACCCAGCGGCGCGGCCCTGTGCCCTCGATCCCGTACTCCTCCCCCAGTACGGCGTCACGGGGCCGGGCGCGCTGGAGATTGCCGCGGATCAGCTCCTCGGCCGATTTGTCGGCCTCACTCACCGGGGTCATGTCCGGTTTGGTCTCGACCTTCAGGTCGAGGGCTTTGAACCGGTCCATCGTCGCGGCGTCGGCGGCGTCCGCGAGGACATGGGCGAGTCGCAGATCATCGTGGTAATCGGGCATGGTCGTCACAGTATCGACAGCGTCCAAGATCGGGCTACGGCCCATGGGCAGCCGGACCGGCTCCGGGTCCTCTTGACAGCGCGCGAGGCTGCGTCAACTCTGAGTGCGGAGCCGAACGGCCCGGGAGGCACCGATGCCTACAGCGCGTGAAGCCCTACTCAATGCCGCTCTTTCGGCGCTCGCGGACCAGTCCTGGTCCGCCGTCAGGATGGTCGACGTCGCGTCGGCCGCCGGGGTCTCGCGGCAGACCCTGTACAACGAGTTCGGCAGCAAGGACGGTCTCGCCCGCGCCCTGGTACGGCGGGAGGCCGACCTCTATCTGCACGGCGTCGAGCGGCTGCTGACCGAGCCCGCCGACCCCGTGGACCGGCTGGTGTCGGTCGCGGAGTGGACCGTGGCCGAGGCGCGCTCCAGACCCCTGCTGCGGGCCCTGCTCACCGACTGCTGGACCGACCGCCATCCGGCGCCCCGTCCCGTACGCCCCGCGGCCCCTCCGGGCGGCGCGCCCGCACAGCGCCGCGCGGACGCCGGGCCGCCCGCTCCGGCGGATCTGGTGGCGGCGGTACGGAACCGGGCCGTGGCCGCGCTGGACCCGGGGCGGGGGGACCGCCGGGGCCGTACGGACCAGGGTGGGGCGCCGCGCACCGAGCCGCTGCGGGTGCAGGCGGGCCGGGTGCAGCGGGCGCGCGTCGAGCAGGCGCGGGCGGAACAGGCGCGGGCCGAGCGGGGACGTACGGCGCAGCACCGCAGACCGGAGCACGCGCGGCCGGACCAGCTCCGGGCCGATCAGCTCCGGCCCGAGCAGGCCCGATTCGAGGACGGCCGCCCCGCCGCCCCGCTCCGGGCCCCCGAGCCCCTCCTCCGTACGAAGGACGACTCCGCCGAGCTGGCCTTCCGCTGCGAACTGGCCGTACGGCTCGCCCTCGCCCACGTCGTCGCGCCCGACGGCGAGCCCGTCGGGCGTCTGGTGCGCGCGGCCGTCGCCGGCCCGATCGCGGGGGTCAGTGCTGGGACGAGCCCGAGAGCTGGAGGCCGATGACGCCGATGATGACCAGCGAGATCGAGACAATCTTCAGCGTGGAGACCAGGTCGTCGAGGAAGACCATCCCGTAGATCGCCGTACCGGCCGCGCCGATGCCCGTCCACACCGCGTACGCCGGTCCTACGTCGAGCTTCTTGAGGGAGAGGGTCAGCAGACCGAAGCTGGCGAGTGCGAAAACCGCGAAGGCGATCGTCGGCCAGAGCCGGGTGAACCCGTGGGAGAGCTTGAGACAGACGGCGAAGCCCGTCTCCAGCAGCCCTGCGACCACGACCAGCAGCCACGCCATCGTTAGTGCCTCCCGCATCGGTGACCGCGTCGTTCGTGGGCGTTTGGCAACCCTTGCTAGACCTTGCCAAGACTTGGTGAGTTTATGCACTCGCCAAGGCTCGCAACGGTCAAACATGGCGGGATCAGTCGCCCTCGCGTCGTTCCCGGGTGGAGAGCAGACGGCGCAGTGAGTCGAGCCTCGACGGGTCGGCGTGCCCCTCGGCCACCCACGCGTCGAGCGCGCAGTCCGGTTCGTCGTGGCCGCACCCGCGCGGGCAGTTCTCCGTCCCCGGGACAAGATCCGGGAAGGCCAGGATGACGCGCGACGGATCGACGTGGTGCAGGCCGAAGGAACGGATGCCCGGAGTGTCGATGACCCAGCCGTCCGCCTTCTCCAGAGGCAGCGCGAGCGCGGAGGTGGTGGTGTGCCTGCCGCGCCCGGTGACCGCGTTGACCTGGCCGGTCGTCCGCCGGCGGTCGTCCGGCACGAGCGCGTTGACCAGGGTCGTCTTGCCGACGCCGGAGTGCCCGACGAACGCGGTCATACGGCCCGCGAGGTACTCGCGTACGCGGTCGGCCGCCTCGCCCGTGTCCAGTTCGTCCCGTCGCGTGACGACGTATCGGATACCCAACGGCCGGTAGGTCTCCAGGAGTTCGTCCGCCGACGCCAGGTCGGACTTGGTGAGGATCAGCAGCGGTTCGAGGCCCGCGTCGAACGCCGCGACCAGACAGCGGTCGATCAGCCGGGGCCGCGGCTCGGGGTCGGCGAGCGCGGTCACCACGGCGAGTTGGTCGGCGTTGGCGACGATCACGCGCTCGTACGGGTCGTCGTCGTCCGCCGTGCGCCTCAGTACGGAGCGGCGCTTCTCGATCCGTACGATGCGCGCCAGTGTGTCCTTCTTGCCGCTGAGGTCCCCGACGAGCCACACCTGGTCGCCGACCACGGCGGCCTTGCGGCCCAGCTCCCGCGCCTTCATCGCCAGGACGACGGTCTCGCCCACCAGACAGGTCAGCCGGCCGCGGTCGACGGTCAGCACCATTCCCTCGGCCGCGTCCTCGTGCTTGGGGCGGATGTTGGTGCGCGGTCGGTTGCCCTTGGGGTTGGGGCGGGAGCGGATGTCGTCCTCGTCCGGGTTCTTGCCGTAGCGCCGCATCGCGTCAGGCTCCCGCTCCCGCGAGCATCTCGGTCCACATACGCGGGAAATCGGGCAGGGTCTTGGAGGTTGTCGCGACGTTCTCGATCTCGACACCGGGGACGACGAGGCCGATGATCGAGCCCGCCGTGGCCATGCGGTGGTCGTCGTACGTGTGGAAGACACCGCTGTGCAGGGGGCGCGGGCGGATGTGGAGACCGTCGGCGGTCTCGGTGACATCGCCGCCGAGCTCGTTGATCTCCTTGGTGAGGGCGGCCAGCCGGTCCGTCTCGTGGAGCCGCAGATGGGCGACGCCGCGCAGGGTGGACGGCCCGTCGGCGAGCGCCGCGACGGCGGCGATGCCGGGGGTCAGTTCGCCGACCTCGCTCAGGTCGAGGTCGATACCGTGGATCCGGCCGGAGCCCGTGAAGTTGAGCCCCTGCGCGGTCAGTTCGCAGGAACCGCCCATTTCGGTGAAGATCCGGCGCAGCGCGTCACCGGGCTGCGTGGTGCGGGTGGGCCAGTCCCGTACGGTCACCCGGCCGCCGGTCACGAGGGCGGCGGCGAGGAACGGCTGGGCGTTGGAGAGGTCCGGCTCGACGGTCAGATCGCGGCCGAGCACCGCGCTGGGGGAGACCCGCCACACGTTCGGCTCGCCGCCCGTCTCCGGCTCGTCGACCTGTGCGCCGACGCCGCGCAGCATGTCGACGGTCATGCGGATGTGGGGCAGCGACGGGAGGGTGGCGCCCACGTGCCGTACCTCGACGCCCTGGTTGAAGCGCGGGGCGGAGAGCAGCAGCGCGGAGACGAACTGCGACGACGCGGAGGCGTCGATCTCGACGGTGCCGCCGTCCAGCGCGCCGCCGCCGTGCACGGTCAGCGGGAGCGATCCGCGCCCCTCGTCGTCGATCCGGGCGCCGAGGGCGCGCAACGCGTCGATGACGCCGTGGAGCGGGCGTACGTAGGAGCGGGGGTCGCCGTCGAAGTGGATGGGGCCGTCGGCGAGGGTCGCGACGGGCGGCAGGAAGCGCATGACCGTGCCGGCGTTGCCGACGTCGACCGTGGCGGGGCCGTGCAGACCGTTGGGGAAGATCCGCCAGGCCTCACCGGTGAACGACGGGCCGCCCGCGCCGCGTGCGGGGGTCATGGAGCCCGCGGCGACCGAGCTGGAGGAGACCGTCTCCTCGATGCCGACGCCCATCGCGCGCAGGGCGTCCGCCATCAGGAGGGTGTCGCGTGAGCGCAGGGGCCGGCGTAGCCAGCCGGTTTCGGCGGCGAGCGCGGCGAGGACGAGGCCACGGTTCGTGACCGATTTCGAACCGGGCACGGTGACCGTCGCTTCGACGGCCCCGCTCGCGTAAGGGGCGGGCCAGAGGGCAGGGTGCACGGCGCTTTCGGTCATGGCCTTTACTTTAATGGCTGCACAACGACCGCGATCCCGATCAAATACGTTGAAATCGGGGCGTAATACGAAGGTGGTATGGAGCGCCCGGCCGGTTCCCGGAGGCTCCCCGCCCGTCCTACAGGCCCAGCAGCCAGGTCCCTCCGCCGATCAGCGAGCACAGCGAGACGGCGTGGAAGAGGAACAGCCACATCGCCGGCGGCACATGCGTCAGGCGTGCGAGCTGGTCGGCGTCGGAGTCGGGGGCGCCGCCGTGTCGCCGCTTGGACTGGAGCTCGAAGGCCGGCCGTACGCCGCCGAGGAGGAGGAACCAGACAGCGGCGTACGCGAAAGCGGCCTGCACGGTGGGGCTCGTCAACCACGAGATCAGCAGGAAGGCGGCACCCGTCACGATGACGGTGAGCGCCCCGTACGCGTTGCGGATCATGACCAGCATCACCAGCAGCAGGGCGGTGGCCAGCCAGAGCAGCAGCGTGATGTGGTGCGCGGTGAGCAGCCAGGCTCCGCCGAGGCCCAGCAGCGACGGCGCCGTGTAGCCGGCCGCCGCGGTGAGGATCATGCCGATGCCGGTGGGCTTGCCGCGGCTGACGGTGAGGCCCGAGGTGTCGGAGTGCAGCCGGATGCCGTCGAGCTTGCGGCCGGTGAGAAGGGCGACGAGGCCGTGCCCGCCCTCGTGGGCGATGGTGACGGCGTTGCGGGACAGCCGCCAGAGGGGCCGCGGTCCGACGGCGACGAGCGCGACGACGGCGGTCGCGATCACCAGCCAGTCCTCGGGGACGGGCTGGGTGCCGAAGACGCGATCCCACAGATCGGCTATCGAGGCGGCCGCGAGGCCGCTGGAGTCGGTGCTGATCATCGCTCGGGCGGCTCCTTAGGAGGATGTGCGTCGTCGCAGTGTGGCACTTGTGCGCGGAGCCGGGACCCCCGCACAGCGGACAGAGGCATTCAAGCCACCTGCGGTCAAGGGCAGTTCAAGTCTTGACGACACCCGAGAGCGGCTGCCATGGTCTAGACCTAGTAGAACATTCGAGTACTGATAGATCCGCGACAGCGCTCCACCGGACCGTCACCGGACCTCTACGGCTGTCGATGCAACTGTTCGTGCACCTTCGCGAGTTCCCCACACGCAGTGAGTCCGCAACGGGCCCCGGCTGTCCGCGTCTCCAGGCGCCGGTCCCGTCGGGCGTCACCACGAAGGAGTTGTCATGCACAAGAAAACTCGTCTCGCCCTTGTCCTGAGTGCGGCGGTCGCGCCGATCATCGCCGTCACCCTCCCCGCCCCGGCGGCTTCCGCACACGGCTGGATCAACTCGCCCGCCAGCCGGCAGGACCAGTGCAAGACCGGCGTCGTCTCCTGCGGCGAGATCAAGTGGGAGCCGCAGAGCGTCGAGGGCCCGAAGGGTCTGAAGAGCTGTAACGGTGGGCTCGCGAGGTTCGCCGAATTGAACGACGACAACAAGGGCTGGCGGCGCTCCAACGTCGGCGTCAACCAGACGTTCAACTGGACGCTGACGGCACGGCACCGCACGACGACCTGGCAGTACTTCGTCGGCAACACCAAGGTCGCCGAGTTCAACGACGGCGGTGCCACGCCCGGCGCCACCGTGAGCCACAACGTCAACTTCGGCAGCATCCGCGGCAACCAGAAGGTCCTGGCCGTCTGGAACATCGCCGACACCCCGATGGCGTTCTACTCCTGCATCGACGTCAACATCCGTTGATCCGGTCGGAGTCGAGCTGACGTGTGTCCCTGTCGGGGCTGGGGTTCTCCCCAGCCCCGACAGGCGTTCCGGACCGGCGGCACACCTGCGGGATCGACGGCACCCACGGGACGGCGGACAATCTGCCAGGGTTGGTGGCGTGTCGGTAGCGTGACCCGGCGCCAGTACGTCGGCAGGTCGAGGAGTGGTTGAGCATGTGCGGTCGGTACGCGGCGAGCCGGAAGCCGGAGGATCTCGCCGGTCTCTTCGAGGTCGAGAAGTGGGAGCCGGAGGAGATCCTCGCCGCCGACTGGAACGTGGCACCTACCAAAGAGGTGTACGTGGTCCTGGAGCGCCCGGTGAAGGGCGCCGACGATCCCGCCCCCGTACGCCAGCTCCGCACGCTCAGGTGGGGGCTCGTGCCCTCCTGGTCCAAGACGCCCGAGGGCGGCGCCCGGATGATCAACGCGCGTGCGGAGACCGTGCACGAGAAGCCGTCCTTCCGGCGCCCCTTCACCTCCCGGCGCTGTCTGATACCGGCCGACGGCTACTACGAGTGGGTCACCGCCCCCGAGGAACGGCAGCTGGAGGAGAAGGGCAAGAAGAAGCGGCCCCGCAAGCAGCCTTACTTCGTCACCCCGGCCGACGGGTCGGTCATGGCCATGGCCGGACTGTTCGAGTTCTGGCGCGACAAGACCCTGCCCGACGACCACCCGAACGCCTGGTGGGTGACCTGCTCGGTCATCACGACCGAGGCGGAGACCGGTCCGCTCGGCGTGGCCCCGGCCGAGGGGCCGTCCTCGCTCGCCGACATCCACCCCCGGATGCCGCTGATGCTGACGCCCGACCGGTGGGACGCCTGGCTCGATCCGGCCCGTACCGACCTGGACGACCTGCGTGAGCTGCTGGCTCCGCCGCCGGAAGGGCTGATGCGGGCCTATCCCGTGGCGACGGCGGTCAGCAACGTACGGAACAACGGTCCGGAGCTGCTGGAGGAGCTGGCGGCGCCCGAGGAGAGCACCCTCTTCTGAGCGCCTTCTTGAGGAGGACGCGCCGGTGAGCCCGGCGCGTGCCCGTGAGAAGCGGGCCGCAGGGCCTCCCCGATGTGATCCTGGTGTCATGCGGAGCGAGATCGTAGACACCCCCGCGGGCGACGCCCGTATCACCTGGCACCCTCCTGAGAAGGGGACAGCGGCGCGTCTCGTCCTCGCCGTCGGCCACGGCGCGGGCGGCGGTATCGAGGCGCGGGACCTCCAGGCGCTGGCCGCCGCCCTGCCGCCGCTCGGAGTGACCGTGGCCCTGGTCGAGCAGCCCTGGCGGGTGGCCGGGAAGAAGCTCGCCCCCGCGCCGAAGACCCTCGACACCGGCTGGCGGGCACTCTGGCCGGCGCTGGCGAGGCCCGGCCTGCCCGTCGTCGCGGGCGGACGCAGTGCCGGGGCGCGGGTGGCCTGCCGTACGGCGCGGGAGCTGGGCGCCCACGCCGTACTGGCGCTGAGCTTCCCGTTGCACCCGCCGGGCAGGCCCGAGAAGAGTCGCGCCGACGAACTGCTCGGTGCCGGGGTGCCGGCCCTCGTCGTCCAGGGCGGCAACGACCCCTTCGGGAAACCCGGCGAATTCCCCGCACAGCTCCCGGGCGGGCGTCCCGACGGTGGTTACGAGCTGATCGAGGTGCCGTACGGGGATCACTCCTTCAACGTCCCCAAGCGGGCCACGCTCACCCAGGACGAGGCCCTGACCGTGATCACCGACGGCGTCGGCAAGTGGATCCGGTCACAGTCGGCCCGCTGACAGAGCGTGTTCGACCACCTGGGAATGTGCGGTGGGCGACGGCTGTTGTGCGAGATGTCGGTACACAGATCCTGGAAAGGGAGTCCGTCGCATGGGTTCGACCATCTGCCCCGCCCGGTCGCACGCCACCGAAGTGGAGTGGACGGTGCTCTCGGCACCCAGGACCACGCCTGTCCGGTCGTCGGCCGAGGCGGCCACGAAGCCCGCCCCGGCACAAGGTCGACTATTCTCCGATTCGAGTGGGTCCGCCTTCGGGCCTGCCGCAGCGTTGGAGGAGGTGGGTCCGGTCACTGGGACCGACACAGGGACCGACGACGGCCACAAGGAAGAGTCAGCCGCCGAGCGCAACGCCCGATTCGAACGGGACGCACTCGGCTATCTCGACCAGATGTACTCGGCCGCCCTGCGCATGACGCGCAACCCGGCCGATGCCGAGGATCTCGTGCAGGAGACCTACGCCAAGGCGTACGGCTCCTTCCACCAATTCCGTGAGGGCACCAACCTCAAGGCGTGGATGTACCGCATCCTCACCAACACCTTCATCAACTCGTACCGCAAGAAGCAGCGTGAGCCCCAGCGCAGCGCCGCCGAGGAGATCGAGGACTGGCAGCTGGCGCGCGCCGAGTCCCACATGTCGACCGGTCTGCGCTCCGCGGAGTCCCAGGCGCTCGACCACCTTCCCGACTCCGACGTGAAGGAAGCGCTCCAGGCGATTCCCGAGGAGTTCCGCATCGCGGTGTATCTCGCCGATGTAGAGGGCTTTGCGTACAAGGAGATCGCGGACATCATGGGGACACCCATCGGTACGGTGATGTCGCGACTGCACCGTGGCCGGCGTCAACTGCGCGGCATGCTTGAGGGCTACGCCCGCGAGCGCGGGCTTGCCCCGGCCGGTGCCGGAGAGTCGTCGGATGATCGGAAAGGCTCGGGCTCATGAGTTGCGGAGAGCCGCACGAGACGGATTGCTCAGAGGTCCTTGACCATCTTTACGAGTATCTCGACCGTGAGATGCCGGACAAGGACTGCACGAAGTTCGAGGAGCACTTCGACGAGTGCTCTCCGTGTCTGGAGAAGTACGGCCTCGAACAGGCCGTGAAGAAGCTGGTCAAGCGGTGCTGCGGACATGACGACGTCCCGACCGACCTGCGGGCCAAGGTGATGGGACGCATCGACCTCATCCGGGCCGGCCACACCGTGCCCGAGCGGGACGTGACCGCCGTCGACACGGACCGGACGGCCACCGCCGGCGAGTAGTTGGGCCGGCGCCGCCCTCCACGGGCCGCTCGCATCAGAAGCACGCCTACGGGGCGCGCCGTGCACATCGCGGCGCGCCCCGCGTGCGTTTAGGTGCGCGTCACCCGATGGTGCTAATCGTCGCCGTAGGCCCATGAGCACGTTGCCCAACTGGCTAGCCTGACCCCTTGTTTCGAGCCGGTGTCAATTGGTGAGGGCTGGGTGAAGGCGCGGTGAGGGCCATTCCGGGAGCGGCACGCGCGTACATCTGCTGCGCCGTGCTGGCGGCGCTCGCGTGCGTGCTTCCCGCGTTCACCCTGCCCGCGTTACGTCCCTTCTCCGCCGCGGGCCCGGACAGTCTCTGGCCCGCCGCCCTGCTCCTGGGCACGCTGTACGCGCTCTGCGAGGCCCCCGCCCGCTGCCGCTTCCCGGGGAGGCCGGTACGCGGCTCGGTGCCCGTCGTCACCGGATCGTTCTTCCCCGTACTGCTCGCCGCGGCGTTCCTGCTGCCGCCCGCCGCCGCGGCGCTCGTGGCCGTTCCCGGCGGGCTCGGGGGTCGGGTGACGCGGCGGCCGGCCGGGGTCCGCCGCGTGTGGCGCGCCGCGCGGCTCGCCATCGCCACCTGGGCCGCCTCCCTGGCCCACCGGCTCCTCGCCGGCCCGGCCGCGCTCGGCGGCACCGCGCACCCCGGCCACGACACCCCCGGTGTCCCCGATTTCCCGTACGCCCTGCTGCCCGCCGGGGCCGGGGCGCTCGCCTTCTGTCTGGTCCTGAGCGCGCTCGACGGCGGCATCCTCGTGACCGCCGAACGGCAGTCCGTCCGCACGGCCTGGCGCGGCCTGCTGCCGCGCTCCCTCGCGCCGTACGGCGCGCACGCCCTGGCCGGGCTGATGATGGCCGTGCTCTGGCGCAGCCCGTACGGCCCGCTCTCCGCGCTCTTCGTACTGCTGCCGGTGTACATCTCCTGCTGGGTCTTCGCGCAGTACCACCGCGAGCGCGCCGCCCATCAGGCGACCATCAGGGCACTCGTGCAGGCCGTCGACATCAAGGACCGGTACACGCGCGGCCACAGCGAACGCGTCGGGCGGGCGTCGGCGATGATCGCCGGTGAGCTGGGGATGGACCACGAGCGCCTGGAGGTGCTCCGGTTCGCCGGAATCCTGCACGACGTGGGCAAGCTCGGCGTCCCCACGCGCGTGCTGCGCAAGGACGGCCCGCTGACACCGGAGGAGCGGCGCGTCATCGAGCTGCATCCCGAGTACGGCCACGAGATCGTGCGCGGAATCGGTTTCCTCGGGGAGGCCCGGCTGGCGATCCTGCACCACCACGAACGGCTCGACGGCAGCGGCTATCCGTACGGCCTGGCGGGGGCCGAGATCCCCGAGTTCGCACGGGTCGTCGCCGTCGCGGACGCCTTCGACGCGATGACGTCCACCCGGTCCTACCGGCGAGCGCGGCCCGTGGCGACGGCGGTGGCGGAGCTGCGGCGGTGCGCGGGCAGCCAGTTCGACCCGCGGATGGTGGGGGCGCTCGTCAGCGCGCTGGACCGGTACGGCTGGCAGACGGCTGTCACCTCGGACGAGACGCACGCGGTACCGGCCGAGCCCCGGGAGCCCTCGGACCTGTCCCCGAAGATGCCCGCCGTGGCAGCGGCGGCGCTGCTTTCCGCACCGACCGGGAGCCGCGCCCCCGCCGCTTGCAAAAACGTCCCGCCACCCCGTCCGCAGGACGGCTCCCGTACGGCACCGGTCACTGACCGCCCAGGCACCGCCGGCGGCGGCGGATGACCGCCCCGCACGCCCCCGCCGGCCCCCACGCCGGGTCCCCTCGCCCCGCGCTCACCCTCCTCGCCGTCCACGGCGCCGCGCTCACGCTCACCGCCCTCGGCCTCTGGTCCACCCTCTGGCACGGAATCACCGAGCCCCGCAACGCCCTCGCCTTCGGCGTCCTCGTCGCCATCGGTGAGCTCGTCCGCCGGGGCGCCCTCCCGGGCGAACGCGAGCCCGCGCCCCTCGGGGCCGCCGGAGCCCTCGCGTACGCCATGCTCGGGCAGAGCGCGGGCCGCCCCGTGGAGCACGGTGTCCTCCAGACCGTCGCGGTCGTCGTCGCGGCGGTCCTCGTCGGAGCCGTCCCGCACCTCGCGCGGGGTCGCGGCCCCGTGCTCGACCATGTGACCCGCCGCGTGCTCACCGTCGCCTTCGCCGCCGTCTGCTTCCAGCCGCTCATCGCCTCGGGCGAGTTGGGGAAGCGGGTCGGCGAAGGCCCGTACTACGCCCTCCTGCTCCTCCTCCTACTGATCCTGACCGCCCTGTGCGACGCGGTCCTTGCCGCGCTGATGCTGCGGGCCCGCACCCACCATCCGTACGGTCCGCTGCTCCGCGACGAACTGCGCGCCCTCATCGGCATCGGCTCGGCCGTCTGCGCGACCGGTGCGGTGATGGCCCTTGGCGTCGCCGTGGCCGGGCTCTGGGCGCTGCCCGTCTTCTGTGTGCCGCTGCTGCTGACGCAGCTGTCGTTCCGGCGCTACGCGGCGGTCCGTACGACCTACGGGCAGACCATCGCCTCGCTCGCCCGCGCCACCGAGATCGCCGGTTACACCCGCCACGGCCATGCGCACAGGGTCGCCGAACTCAGCCGCGCGGTCGGCCGCGAGATGGGGCTCTCCGGGGCCGAGCTGACCGTCCTGGAGTACGCCGCGCTGATGCACGACATCGGCCAGCTGTCGCTCGTCGACCCCGTGCCCGACGGCGCGACCGCCCTGCTGCCGGTCACCGAGCAGCGGCGGATCGCGCTGCTCGGCGGGGCCGTCGTACGCCAGACCGGGGTCCCGCCGGCGGTCGCGATCGTCGTGGAGCGGCAGGCCGATCCGTACCGCGAACAGCCCCTCCCGGCCCGGATCGTCCGCGCCGTCAACGCGTACGACGACCTCGCCGGGGCGGGCTCGGGGAGCCCCGGAGGGGCGACGGGGCCGCTCAGCGCCTTGGAGCGGCTGCGCCTCGGCACCGGCCACGACTACCAGCCCGAGGTGGTCGAATCTCTGGCGCGCGTCCTGTCACGAGGTGGTCTGACCCCTGGTCGTGCTGGGTAACCCATGGGTAAGGAGCGAGCGTCCGACCGGGCATGGTTGGATGCGAAGAGGAGTCCAAGAGGGTGTCCGGGGGCACAGACCCGAGCGACCGGCAGGCGGGAATCGTGAAGATCTTCGGGAAGGTACGGCATCGGCCCTCCGCCTCGTGGCGGCAGGCCACCGACCGCGCGTTCACGCTGATCGGCGACGGACGGTACGAGGACGCGGGTGCGCTGCTCACCCGGGCGGCGGATCTGGAGCCCTGGCTCTCCGAGTCCTGGTTCAACCTGGCCCTTCTGCACAAGTTCCGGCACGACTGGGAGCAGGCGCGGGCCGCCGGGCTGCGCGCCGTCGCGCTGCTCGACAAGGAGGCCGGGGCACCCGACTGGTGGAACGTCGGCATCGCGGCCACCGCGCTCCAGGACTGGCCGCTGGCCCGGCGGGCCTGGCAGGCGTACGGCCTCAAGGTGCCCGGCAATCAGTACACGGCCGCGGCGACCGGTGAGCCGGTCGGTATGGAGCTGGGCAGCGCGGCCGTCCGGCTCTCGCCCGAGGGCGAGGCCGAGGTCGTCTGGGGCCGCAGGCTCGACCCGGCCAGGATCGAGATCCTCTCCATCCCGCTGCCGTCCTCGGGGCGCCGCTGGGGCGAGGTCGTCCTGCACGACGGCGTGCCGAACGGCGAGCGTACGACCGCCGCCGGTGCGAACGGCTCCGCGCGGGCCTTCCCGGTCTTCGACGAGATCGAGCTCTGGGCGCCGTCTCCCGTGCCCACCTGGGTGGTGCTGCTGGAAGCGGCGACCGAGTCCGACCGGGACGCCCTGGAGCGGCTCGCGGCCGACGCGGGCTTCGCCGCCGAGGACTGGTCGTCCTCCGTACGGTTGCTCTGCCGGGCCTGCTCGGAGAGCCGGATGCCGAGCGCCGAGGGCGACGGCGAGCACCTGGACCCGCACGACCACAGCGAGCCGGGACACCCCGGGCCGCTCGGTCACCGTACGGAGGGCGAGCTGTGGGTGCCCGAGCGCGAGTGCGGGATAGCCGCGCCTCCCGGACTGGTCCGCGGCCTGCTCGACGGCTGGGTCGCCGACAGCCCGGACACACGTGAGTGGCGGGATCTCGAAGAGGTCTGCTGACTCGAAATCCGCCGAAGGCGGGACGGGGGTGGCGGGGGCGAGGGGGGCAGGTTCTCGGGCATCGAGCCGACGACGCGACCACGGGCCGTAGGCTGTACGGGCACATCGCGCAGGCAGCAGGCAGCGGTGTACAGGCAGCAGCGGGTACCGAGGAAGGCGTACTGCGGACATGGCGCAGCAGGAGACGGACCAGATGACCGAGAGCGGGACCTCCCAGGCGGAGCGGGGGGACGGGTCCGTCGCGGGCGGCGAGGGGATTGTCGACGACGAGGGTTTCCTCGTCGACTCCACGGACGCGGAGGCGCGTGAGCTGGCGTACCGCGAGCGCGGCACGTCGCGGCCGATCACCGTCGTCGGCAATCCGGTCCTGCACAAGGAGTGCGCGGACGTCACCGAGTTCGACGACAAGCTCGCCGCGCTCGTCGACGACATGTTCGCCAGCCAGCGGACGGCGGAGGGCGTGGGCCTGGCCGCCAACCAGATCGGCGTGGACCTGAAGGTCTTCGTCTACGACTGCCCCGACGACGACGGGGTACGGCACGTCGGCGTCGTGTGCAATCCGGTGTTGGACGAACTCCCGCCCGAGGACCGCAATCTGGAGGACGGCAACGAGGGCTGCCTCTCCGTGCCGACGGCGTACGCGGAGCTGGCGCGGCCCGACTACGCGGTGGTGCGGGGCCAGGACGTCCAGGGCAAGCCGATCAAGGTGCGAGGCACCGGCTACTTCGCGCGCTGCCTCCAGCACGAGACGGATCATCTGTACGGATACCTGTACATCGACCGGCTCTCGAAGCGCGACCGCAAGGACGCGCTGCGGCAGATGGAAGAGGGCACGCCGCGCTACGAGGTCGTGCCGAACGCCTGAGTGCCCGAAGTCCGCGTGTGGCGGGCGACGACGGCCGACGGGCCGCCGACGGCGGCGGCGGATGACGGTTGATCACGGCCGGACACGGCCGGACACGGCTTCTGAGCGGCCCCGTTCCCGATCCCCGGGAGCGGGGCCGTCGACGTCGCGGTGGACAGCGGGTGAAGTGCCGGGCCCCGGCGCCATTGGTCCGACAAATGACCCTGGTGGGCGCCCGGTTGACGCGCGTCGACCCTTCCGCCACGCTCTGCCGTACATCTCGCCTTGAATCTGGAGACCCGATGTTGCGACGTACCGCAAGACTTCTGCTCAGCCTTGTCATGACCCTGTCCTTCGCTGTGGCGGGGGCGGTCGTCACTGCCGGCCCCGCGCAGGCCGACGGCTGCTACACCTGGTCCGGCACTCTCTCCCAGGGGTCCAGCGGCGCCGCTGTGACCCAGCTCCAGATCCGCGTGGCCGGCCACGTGGGCAGCGCCGCCCCGCTCGTCATCGACGGCGAGTTCGGACCGGCGACCGCCGCCGCGGTCAAGCGCTTCCAGTCCGCCTACGGACTGGCCGCCGACGGCGTCGCGGGCCAGAACACCTTCAACAAGATCTACGACCTCCAGGACAACGACTGCACGCCGATCCACTTCACCTACGCCGAGCTGAACACCTGCAACTCCACCTGGGCCGGCGGCGCGGTGAGCGCGGCGACCGCCAAGTCCAACGCACTGCGCACCATGTGGAAGCTGGAGGCGATGCGGCACGCCATGGGTGACCAGCCGCTCCGTGTCACCAGCGGTTTCCGATCGACGGCCTGCAACGCGGCGGTCGGCGGAGCGAGCAACAGCCGCCATCTGTACGGTGACGCCGCCGACATCGGGTCCGGCCCGCACACGTTGTGCGGCCTGGCCCAGAACGCGCGTAACCACGGCTTCAACGGGATCCTCGGCCCGGGTTACCCCGGTCACAACGACCACGCCCATGTCGACCACCGCTCGGGCCGCTTCTGGTCCGCGCCGAGCTGCGGTATCTGACGGCTCTCTCGTACGTCCGGGGGCCTCACGCGACGCGCGTGGGGCCCCTGAACGTACGCCGGTACGCGTTCGGGGTCGTCCCGAGCGTGCGCATGAAGTGGTGACGCAGGCCCGCCGCGTTCCCGAAGCCGGACCGGCCGGCTATCGCGT
Source organism: Streptomyces sp. NPDC051217 (assembly GCF_044455465.1). Lineage (NCBI taxonomy): Bacteria > Bacillati > Actinomycetota > Actinomycetes > Kitasatosporales > Streptomycetaceae > Streptomyces > Streptomyces sp. NPDC051217. The sequence goes on along the minus strand of NZ_JBITEV010000006.1, from coordinate 227,951 downwards.
CGACCGTCTCGGCCGTCCCCTCCAGCAACTCCTGTGCCAGCAGGACGCGTTGGCGCAGCAGCCAGCGGTACGGAGTGGTCCCCGTCTCCTGCTGGAACCGGCGCGCGAAGGTGCGGGGCGACATATGGGCGCGCTCCGCGAGCTGTTCGACGGTCATCTCACGGTCCAGATGCCGCTCCATCCAGGCGAGCACCCCGCCGACCGTGTCGCACGCGGTGGGCAGCGGGCGCTCGATGAACTGGGCCTGCCCGCCGTCGCGGTGCGGCGGCACCACCATGCGCCGGGCGATGGCGTTGGCGACCTCGGGGCCGTGCTCCTGGCGGACGACGTGGAGGCAGGCGTCGATGCCCGCGGCCGTACCGGCGGAGGTGACCACCGGGCCGTCGTCCACGTACAGCACGTCGGGCTGCACGTCGGCCAGCGGGTACGCCTCCGCCAGCTCGGCGGAGTGCATCCAGTGGGTGGCGCAGCGGCGCCCGTCGAGCAGCCCGGCGGCGCCCAGGGTGAACACGCCCGCGCAGACGCTGAGCACCCGCGCGCCCCGGTGTACGGCCCGGCGCAGCGCGTCCAGCAGCTCCGGCGGGTAGTCCCGGACGACGTACGTGTCCCCGGCCGGCACGCAGATCAGATCGGCCGCCTCCAGGCGGTCGAGCCCGTGCAGGTCACCGATCGTGAACCCGGCGTGGGTACGGAGGACGGGGCCCTCGGCCGAGACGACGGCGAAGTCGTAGACGGGCAGGCCCTGCGCGCTGCGGTCGAGGCCGAAGACCTCGCAGAGCACGCCGAGTTCGAAGGGGTGCACGCCGTCGAGCAGGACGACGGCCACGTTCTTCAGCATGGCACCAGTGTGGCAGTAATTCGACGGTTCATGACAGTCCTGCCACTGCCCCTTGCTCCATGGAACGACGACAGTGGAGGCATGAACTCAATCGGTGGTTACCTCCTCGTACTTGCCCTTTTCGGCCTTCTCGCCCTTCCCGGGCTCATCGGACACCTCAGGGAGCGCGCCATCGACCGCCAACTGCGGCGCGCGGAGCACCCGGAGGAACCTGAGCCGCCCGCCGGCCGCTCACCCACATATGCGCCGGCGCGGCGGCAGCCGCACCGACCGCGTACCACAGCAGGTCAGGCGCATTGAAGGTCGAGCCGAGCACAAGCCGCACGACCACACTCCGCTCGGCCGGCCCGGCGGTCACCCCGGTGAGCTGAAGCAGCTCGACGGCGCAACTGAGGCCGAGCGCCCCGGCTCCGGCGACGAGGGGCCGCACGCGGGGAGCGGCCAGCACGATCAGGACGTACACGAGCACGGTGTACAGCGCGACCCCGCCGTACTTGGCGACGTCGCCGCCCGCGACAACCCTGATCCCGAGCCCGGCACCGACGGTCCCGCCGGCGACTGCCGCTGCCACCAGCCGCGTACGTGCGAGAACACCCATGCGGGGAGCCTATGCGGCCGTGCGTGGACGGGGGGCGGGGCGGCCTCCGGCTCAGTTGCCACGGGGGGCAGTTGAGCCGGGGGTGCCGTCACGCGCACTGGTCGATGTGATGGCCGCGCCACGGCCCTTCAGGCTGGGCTCAGGACGTGCGGAATGAACTCCGCGACCGGGATCTCCACCATGAAGATCTCGCCCGCCTGTTCAGGAGGTTCGCGCCAGAACCGCAGAGTGACCGTCAAACACGGCGAGGCGGAACTGCTTGACGAATGCCATGTTGTCGTCGCAGGTCAGCCACTGTCCCGCAGCCCACAGGTCTACTCGGCGCAGCGCGTGGTCCCACTCGCCGACCTCGGCGGCGAACCTGTCCTTGTCTCCCAGAAGTACGGTCACAGCGGGCTCAGTCTGCGGCGTGTGCCTCGGTGGTGGCGAAGGTGATGAACGTGCGCCAGGCGTCAGCCACCGCCTCGCGCCGCAGCTCCCACGTCCGCAGCTTCACGCTGCGCGTGCCGCTCTCCCTCAGTACCAGTGGCTCGTCCGTGAGGTGGAAGCCCGTGCCGCGCGCCACCGCCGTGCTCGCCGTGTTGCCCGGTTGTATCCGGAGCACCGCGCGCCGTACCGGCGCGTCGTGGAACGCGTGGGTGAGCATCAGGCGTACGGCTCGGGAGGCCAGGCCCTGGCGGCGGTACGGGGCGCCGATTCCATAGCCGAGTTCGACCTCCGAGCCGTCCTCCGCCGCGACGAACAGCAGCACCTCGCCCATCGGGGTCTGCCCGTCCGTCGTGATGGCGAGCTGGAGCGCCTGGCCCGATGCCCGGCGTTCGTGGGCGCGGGCCACATACGCGCGGGCCGCGGTCTCGTCGAACGGCGCTCGCAGCGGCGTCCAGCGGTCCATCTCGGGCTCGTCGAAAAGTGCGGACAGGGCGGGGACGTCCGCCTCCGTCCATTCGCGTAGTTGAAGGCCCTCCCCCTGGGGGAGGGGGGTGTGAAACATGGGGTCATAGTGCCGGGGCCCCGTGGCACCCGCCATGGGGCCCCGGCAGTTCCGCTTTCTAGAAGTCGTCGTCGAAGCCGACCGTGCCCTCCACCGCCACCTGGTACGCCGACGGGCGGCGTTCGAAGAAGTTCGTCAGTTCCTGGACGCCTTGCAGTTCCATGAACGAGAACGGGTTCTCGGAGCCGTACACCGGTGCGAAGCCCAGGCGCTGGAGGCGCTGGTCCGCGACGCACTGGAGGTATTCGCGCATCGACTCCGTGTTCATGCCCGGCAGACCGTCGCCGCACAGGTCGCGGCCGAACTGGAGCTCCGCCTCGACCGCCTCCTTCAGCATGTCGGTGACCTGCTGCTGGAGCGCGTCGTCGAAGAGGTCCGGCTCCTCCTTACGGACGGTGTCCACCACCTCGAAGGCGAAGTTCATGTGCATCGTCTCGTCGCGGAACACCCAGTTGGTGCCGGTGGCGAGCCCGTGCAGCAGGCCGCGCGAGCGGAACCAGTAGACGTACGCGAACGCTCCGTAGAAGAACAGGCCCTCGATGCAGGCCGCGAAGCAGATCAGGTTCAGCAGGAAGCGGCGCCGGTCCGACGAGGACTCCAGGCGGTCGATCTTCTCCACCGAGTCCATCCATTTGAAGCAGAACCGCGCTTTCTCGCGGATCGACGGGATCTCCTCGACCGCGTCGAACGCCGCGGCCCGGTCAGCCGGATCGGGGAGGTAGGTGTCGAGCAGCGTCAGATAGAACTGGACGTGCACGGCCTCCTCGAAGAGCTGGCGGGAGAGATAGAGCCGCGCCTCGGGGGAGTTGATGTGCTTGTAGAGCGTCAGCACCAGATTGTTCGAGACGATCGAGTCGCCCGTCGCGAAGAACGCGACCAGCCGGCCGATCATGTGCTGTTCGCCGGGGGAGAGCTTGGCCAGGTCGGAGACGTCGGAGTGGAGGTCGACCTCCTCCACCGTCCAGGTGTTCTTGATCGCGTCGCGGTAGCGCTCGTAGAAGTCCGGATAGCGCATGGGGCGCAGCGTCAGTTCGAAGCCCGGGTCGAGCAGATTCTTCTCGGCGGAGGTGGACGTCATTACTGGCAGGCCTCGCAGGACTCGGGGTTTTCCAGGGAACAGGCGATCGCGTCGGAGTCCGGCGCCATCCGCACGGGTGCTGTGGCCGCCGCCGGCTGAGACTTCGCCGCGCGGGCGATGCGCGTCGCCGGGCGCGAGCGCAGGTAGTACGTCGTCTTGAGGCCCTTCTTCCAGGCGTACGCGTACATCGAGCTGAGCTTCCCGATGGTCGGCGTCTGGAGGAACAGGTTCAGCGACTGGCTCTGGTCGAGGAACGGTGTGCGCGCCGCCGCCATGTCGATCAGGCCGCGCTGCGGGATCTCCCAGGCCGTGCGGTACAGCTCGCGCACATCGGCCGGGATCCAACTGAAGCCCGCCACCGAGCCGTTGGACTCGCGCAGCGCCTCGCGGGACTGCGCGTCCCACACGCCGAGGCGCTTCAGCTCAGCCACCAGATAGGCGTTGACCTGGAGGAACTCGCCCGACAGGGTCTCGCGCTTGAAGAGATTGGAGACCTGCGGCTCGATGCACTCGTAGACGCCCGCGATGGAGGCGATCGTCGCGGTGGGCGCGATGGCGAGCAGCAGCGAGTTGCGCATCCCGCTCTTCGCGACGCGCGCCCGCAAGGCGTCCCACCGCTCGGGCCAGTTGAGCGACACGTCGTAGTGGTCCGGGTGCAGCACGCCGCGCGCCGCGCGGGTCCGGTCCCAGGCCGGCAGCGGGCCCTCCCGCTCGGCGAGGTCGCAGGACGCCTCGTACGCGGCGAGCATGATCCGCTCGGAGATACGGGTGGAGAGCGCGGTGGCCTCGGCGGAGTCGAACGGCAGCCGCTTCTTGAAGAAGACGTCCTGGAGGCCCATCACACCCAGGCCCACGGGGCGCCACTTGGCGTTGGAGCGGCCCGCCTGCTCGGTCGGGTAGAAGTTGATGTCCACGACCCGGTCGAGGAAGGTCACGGCGGTCCGGACGCTCTCGTCCAACCGCTCCCAGTCCAGCTCGCCCGACTCCGTCACGAACGCGCCGACGTTGACCGAGCCGAGGTTGCAGACGGCCGTCTCGCCGTCGTCCGTGACCTCCAGGATCTCGGTGCACAGGTTCGACGAGTGCACGACGGCGCCCGGCTCGGCGGTCTGGTTCGCCGTACGGTTCGAGGCGTCCTTGAAGGTCATCCAGCCGTTGCCGGTCTGGGCGAGGGTGCGCATCATGCGGCCGTACAGCTCGCGCGCCGGGATGGTCCTGCGGGCCTTGCCCGCCGCCTCGGCCGCGCGGTACGCCGCGTCGAAGCCGTCGCCCCACAGGTCGACCAGTTCGGGCACGTCGGAGGGCGAGAAGAGCGACCAGACGCCGTCCGCGTCGACCCGGCGCATGAACTCGTCGGGGATCCAGTGCGCGAGGTTCAGATTGTGCGTACGGCGGGCGTCCTCGCCGGTGTTGTCGCGCAGCTCCAGGAACTCCTCGATGTCCGCGTGCCACGTCTCCAGATAGACGCAGGCCGCGCCCTTGCGCCGGCCGCCCTGGTTGACGGCGGCGACCGAGGAGTCCAGCGTCCGCAGGAACGGCACGATGCCGTTGGAGTGCCCGTTCGTGCCGCGGATCAGTGAACCGCGGGCGCGGATGCGGGAGTACGAGAGGCCGATGCCGCCCGCGTGCTTCGAGAGACGGGCCACCTGGTGGTAACGGTCGTAGATCGAGTCCAGCTCGTCCAGCGGGGAGTCCAGCAGATAGCAGGACGACATCTGAGGGTGGCGGGTGCCGGAGTTGAAGAGCGTGGGGGAGGAGGGCAGGTAGTCGAGCCGGCTCATCAGGCCGTACAGCGCGGCGACTTCGTCCACGGCGGCCGGGGAGTCGTCCTTGGCCAGCCCGGACGCGACGCGCAGCATGAAGTACTGCGGCGTCTCGATGACATGCCGGGTGATCGGGTGCCGGAGCAGATAGCGGCTGAAGAGCGTGCGCAGGCCGAAGTAGCCGAAGCGGTCGTCCGCGTCCGGGTCGATCATCGCGTCGAGACGGGCGGCGTGGCGGGTGACGAAGGCGGCCGTACGGTCGGCGATCAGGCCCTCCGCGTGGCCCACCGCGACCGAGGAGGAGAACGAGACGGCGCCCTGGCCCGCGGCCTCGTCCGCGATGGCGCGGGTGAGGAGGCGGGCGGCGAGACGGGAGTACGCGGGGTCCTCGGAGATCAGCCCGGCCGCGGCCTCGGTGGCGAGCGCGCGCAACTCGGCGTCGTCCGAGGCGGCGTTGCGGCCACGGAGCGCGGCGGCGGCGACCTTGCCGGGGTCCGTGTCGGCCAGATCGGCGGTGAGGTCCGTGAGGGCCCGCAGAAGGCCCGTCCCGGGGCCGTCGGCCGGCCCGGCGGTCTCCCGTTCCCGCTCGGCGATGGCTGAAGCCGGATCGGCTGGCGCGATGGTCACGTGGTGCTCTCCCTCGCTCGGTTCCGGGCCAGGGGGAGGGCATGGCGGCGCACGCCCGCGTACGCCGTCCCGGAACCGGGCGGCGAGCGGTGCGGCGTCCACCGGCCCTGCCTCGGAGCCCGGACGTCTCGGCACCCGGACCGGTCGATCCGGGAGCGCCGTCGGCAAGTGCTCGGACTCGCGGGCACGACAAAGCGCACCACAGCACACCGTTGCGGGACAGTTCCGGATTCCCACCGGATTCTCCTGCGGCGACAGCAGACTTGAGCATACATGTGGGGTTGGTTGGGAGCAGCACCCCCCACATGTTGTGTCGGGGATGGCTCGTCTCAGATCTCCAGGCTGTACGTGAGTAGTACAAGTTCCGGATACGGCGCCCAGTCCCGCTCCGGCGTCCGTACGAAGCCCAGCCGCTCGTAGATCCGGTGGGCGGACAGCATCGCCTTCTGGGTGGAGAGCCGCACCCGTACGCATCCGGTGGCCCGCGCGCGGTCCACACACGCCCGCACGAGCGCCCCACCGACCCCGCGCCCTCGGCCGCCGGGCGCGACGGCCAGCATGCGGAACTCGGCCTCACCGTCCCCGGCGAGATCGGCCCAGGCCGACCCGGCACCGACGTAGGCCACCCCACCGAGCAGGGTCCCCGCACCGTCGACGGCCACGAGCACCTCGCTCCCCTCGGCCCGCCCGGCGACATCGCGCAGGGTCTTCAGATAGGGGTCGCCGGTCCCGAAGTCCAGCAGCCCGTCGTCCAGATAGGCGCGGGCGGTTATCTCCCCGAGGGCGTCGTACTCGGCGGGCTCGGCCGCTCTGATGGTGAAGTCGCTCTCCGACCTCGTCTTCTGATCCATGACAGCAGTGTGCGATATCGGTACGACAGCGCTTTGTCAGAGGGCGCCGCATCGTTGAGTACAGAGCGAGGAGGGTCCATGACCGTGACCACTGACCGGAACCATCTGGAGACGAGCGTCTTCGACGAGCTCACCCTGATAGTGGCCCGCACGGACGAGCGCGTGCGTATGGAACTGATCGACGGGAAGCTCAGGAGCAAGGTAGTGCCGGACGGGGATCACGGGCGCATCATCGAGTGGCTGCTTCGCATCTGCATGCAGTCGCGGCCAGAGCTGTTCCTCTACCCGGATCAAGGGCTGAAGGTGCAGGCCTATCGCAGTGGCCGTGCCCGGCCGGACGGTTCTCTGGCGCCCAGCGGCGCCTTTGTCGGTCAAGGCGAGTGGGCTGCCCCCGAACCGGTTCTGATGGCCGTCGAGGTCACGTCGTACGACTCCGACACCGACGCGCGCGGCCGGGTGGAGAAGCCCCGCGCCTACGCCGAGACCGGCATCCCCGTCTATCTGCTGATCGACCGGGACTCCTGCGAGGTAACCGTCTACAGCGAGGCGGACGGCGTGCGCTACGAGAGTGCCCGCACGGTGCCCTTCGGCAAGACGGTCGCTCTGCCCGGCCCGGTGGACATCACCCTGGAGACCGAGCAGCTCAAGGACTGGGTGCGCTGACACCCGCTCCCGCACGGTGAAGGGCCGCCGCTCCCCGCAGGGGAACGGCGGCCCTTCGCTCGCTCAGCAGCAGCGGAATCCTTCTCTCGGGTCCGCCTCGCGGGCGTCCGTCCGGCCGCGTTCGAAGGCGCGGCGTGTCATGGGCTCCGTCGTGGGGTCGCAGGCGCGCGTGTGGGCCACGTAGTGGTCGTACGCCGACTCGCCCGTCAACTCCCGTACGTACCAACGGATCCGGCCCACCGCCTCGCGCACCTTCGACGCCGACGTCATGACGGGTCCGCCCCGGCGGACGCCTTCGCCTGGGCGGCGGCCAGCTCCGCCTTCTCCTCCTTCGTGGGGATCAGGCCCGCCGGTGCGACGATCTCCGACTTCACGTACGGCGTCTCCGACAGCTTCACGCTCTCCGGGTGGCGGATCGCCTTGTAGCAGACCCGTGCCGCGTCGGCGATGACCACGATGATCAGGATCGCGAAGAGCGCCGAGAGGACGCCGTCCACCGTCGAGTTGGTGACGACCGTGTGCATGTCGTCCATGGTCTTCGCCGGCGGGATCACCTCGCCGTTGTCGATGCCCGTCCGGTAGACGTCCCGCTGGGTGAAGAAGCCGACCTTCGGGTCGTCGGAGAAGATCTTCTGCCAGCTCGCGGTCAGCGTGACCGCCGCGTCCCAGGCGAGCGGAACGGCCGTCACCCAGGCCCATTTGAGCCGCCCGGACTTCACCAGCAGCGTCGTACACACGGCGAGCGCCACCGCCGCCAGGAGCTGGTTCGCGATGCCGAACAGCGGGAAGAGCTGGTTGATGCCGCCCAGCGGGTCGTGCACGCCGACCCAGAGGAAGTAGCCCCACGCGCCCACGACCACGGCGCTGGCGAACCAGACGCCGGGCTTCCAGCTGACCTGGCGCATCGGCTTGTACACATTGCCGAGCATGTCCTGGAGCATGAAGCGTCCGACGCGCGTACCCGCGTCCACCGTCGTGAGGATGAACAGCGCCTCGAACATGATCGCGAAGTGGTACCAGAACGCCTTCAGCCCCGCGCCGCCGACGACGGACGAGAAGATGTCCGACATCCCGAGCGCGAAGGTCGGCGCGCCGCCCGTGCGGGACAGCAGGCTCGACTCCTCGACGTCCTTGGCCGCCTGGGCGAGTTGGTCGGGCGAGATCGTGAAGCCGAGGTTGGCGACCGCCTGCGAGGCGGATTCGACCGTGCCGCCGATGACACCGGCGGGGGAATTGACCGCGAAGTACAGACCCGGGTCGATGATGCACGCCGTGATCATCGCCATGATGGCGACGAACGACTCGGTGAGCATCGCGCCGTACCCGATCATCCGGATCTGGGTCTCCTTCTGCACCATCTTCGGCGTGGTGCCCGAGGAGATCAGTGAGTGGAAACCGGACAGCGCGCCGCACGCGATCGTGATGAAGACGAACGGGAACATCGAACCGGCGAAGACCGGACCGTCCCCACGGCTCGCGAACTCGGTGACCGCGTCCATCTTCATCGTCGGCAGCGCGACGACGACACCGATCGCCAGCAGCGCGATCGTGCCGACCTTCATGAAGGTCGACAGATAGTCGCGCGGCGCCAGCAGCATCCAGACCGGCAGTACGGAGGCCAGGAAGCCGTACACGATCATCCAGATGACCAGCGTGCCGGCCTCCAGCGTGAACGTGTCCGCCAGTGAGGACTCCGCGACCCAGCCGCCGGCCACGATCGCGAGCAGCAGCAGCGCCACACCGATGAGGGAGACCTCGCTGACCCTGCCCGGCCGCAGTACCCGTAGATACACGCCCATGAGGAGCGCGATCGGGATGGTCATCGCGATGGAGAAGACGCCCCACGGCGAGTCGGCCAGCGCGTTGACGATGACCAGTGCCAGCACCGCCAGCAGGATGATCATGATGAGGAAGACCGCGATCAGCGCGGCGGCGCCGCCGAACGGGCCTATCTCGTCACGGGCGATCTGGCCGAGCGAACGGCCGTCGCGGCGCGTGGAGAAGAAGAGCGTGACCATGTCCTGGACCGCGCCCGCGAAGATGACGCCCGCGACGATCCAGATGGTGCCCGGCAGATAGCCCATCTGCGCGGCCAGCACCGGCCCGACGAGCGGTCCCGCGCCCGCGACGGCCGCGAAGTGGTGGCCGAAGAGCACCCGCCGGTCGGTGGGGTGGAAGTCCACGCCGTTGTCGAGCCGTTCGGCGGGCGTGGCCCGCGTCTTGTCGACCTTCAGTACCCGCCGCGCGATGAATCTGGAGTAGAAGCGGTAGGCGATCGCGTACGAACCGAGTGCCGCCGCCAGCATCCAGGCGGCGGAGACTTCCTCTCCGCGCGACAGCGCGAGGACACCCCAGCCGACCGCGCCCACCAGAGCGACGAGCGCCCATGTCGCGATCGCCTTCGGCGTGAGACGCCCGGACGAGTTCTGCGCGGAACTTGCTGGTGCCGGCTCTGGCATGGCGAGTCGTCCCCTCACTGGTCACCTGCTGAAACTCGCAGGAAATCTAAGGGACCGTCTCGGCATGCGTCACCCCCCGTCCGCATTTCGGTAAGGCAACGTTGTACGTGCCCCACGCGTGCGCCGGTTCCGGAACGTACCGCCTGACGTGCTCTTTTGCCGGTCTCGTTCGGTCTGACTGGGTCTGGCCCGGTCTCGGCCGGTCTCGCCCGGTGCCGCCCGACCTCAGTCGGTGGGCCGGCGCAGCCGCGCCACGAACTTGTACCGGTCGCCCCGGTACACCGAGCGCACCCACTCCACCGGTTCCCCGGCGGTGTCGATCGAGTGCCGCGAGAGCATCAGCATCGGCAGGCCCACATCCGTACCGAGCAGCCCCGCCTCGCGCGGGGTCGCCAGCGATGTCTCGATCGTCTCCTCGGCCTCCGCCAGATGGACTCCGTACACCTCCGCCAACGCCGTGTAGAGCGACGTGTACTTGACGAGCGAACGGCGCAGCGCGGGGAAACGTTTGGCCGAAAGGTGTGTGGTCTCGATGGCCATCGGCTCGCCGCTCGCCAGCCGCAGCCGCTCGATGCGCAGCACGCGTCCGCCCGCGGTGATGTCGAGCAGCCCGGCGAGCGTGTCGTCGGCGGTGACATAGCCGATGTCGAGCAGTTGGGAGGTCGGCTCCAGGCCCTGTGCGCGCATGTCCTCGGTGTACGAGGTGAGCTGGAGCGCCTGCGAGACCTTGGGCTTGGCCACGAACGTGCCCTTGCCCTGGATCCGTTCGAGCCGGCCCTCGACGACCAGTTCCTGGAGCGCCTGGCGCACCGTGGTGCGCGAGGTGTCGAACTCGGCTGCCAGCGTGCGCTCCGGCGGTACGGGCGTGCCCGGGGGCAGCGTTTCCGTCATATCGAGCAAGTGCCGCTTCAGCCGGTAGTACTTGGGTACGCGTGCGGTACGAGTGGCTGCCCCGTTCTCGGTCTCGGTGCCGCCCCCGTCCGTGGCCATGGTCTGCCTTCCCGAGTCCTGCGCTGCTGCCGTCACCGGCTCCTCCGTCTGTCGCGGCTCACATGGTGGCACGGTCCGGTCGCGGGTCGTCTCCCCGATCCAGGTGTCGGTCCGATAACGGACACGACAGCCCTCTTATACACCCTTGACACCCCTAAAGGTCTAGGCCAAGCTCCCCGTACTGGTCTAAACCATTAAAGACCAGGTCCCAGCCCCGGTGGTACTCGTCGTAAGTCTTCGCGGTGGGGAGGGGGTTGCAGGAATCCCTGAGGAGGGTGGCGTGAAGCGCAAGCTCATCGCGGCGATCGGCGTCGCGGGCATGATGTTCTCGGTCGCGGCGTGTGGATCCGACGACAGTGACTCGGCGAAGGACCCGAAGGACCGCAAGGACACAGTCACCGTCTGGCTGATGGTGGACGCGCAGAGCACCTGGCCGGAACTGGTCAAGGACGTCAACGCGCAGTTCAAGGAGAAGTACCCGAACGTCAAGGTCGACGTCCAATACCAGCAGTGGGCGGACAAGGCCAAGAAGCTCGACACCGCGCTCGGTGGTGACAAGTTCCCGGACGTGGTCGAGCTCGGCAACACCGAGACGATGCAGTACATCCTCAACGGCGCCGTCGCCGAGATCGATCCCAAGAAGTACGACAACTCGGACACCTGGATCCAGGGCCTCAAGGACACCTGCACCTTCGAGGGCAAGCAGTACTGCGTGCCGTACTACGCCGGTGCGCGCGTGGCCATCTACAACACGGACATGCTCAAGAAGGGCGCCGGCCTCGACACGCTGCCGGAGACCGAGGACGAGATGCTCGCGGCCATGGACAAGATCGCCGCGGAGAACGGCAAGAAGGACAAGCGCTCCTCCAGCCTCTATCTGCCGGGCCGTTACTGGTACGCGGCCATGTCTTACGTCGCCGCGTACGACGGCAAGATCGCCGAGTACGACGAGGGCGCGAAGGAGTGGAAGGGCACGCTCTCCTCGCCCGAGTCGCAGAAGGGCATCCAGCACTTCATCGACCTGGTCAAGAAGTACAACAAGGCCGATCAGACGAAGGACGAGCAGGACCACGCCAATGTGATGGCCAACGAGAAGGCGGCCCTCATCTACGGCAACGGCTGGGAGTCGGGCTCCGTCGTCGACGGCAAGAACAACGGCAACCCGAAGCTTGAGGGCAAAATCCTCACCGCCGGAATGCCCGGCCCGAACGGCAAGGCGCTGCCCTCCTTCATCGGCGGCTCCGACCTCGCCATCACCAGCAAGTCCAAGGTGCAGGATCTGGCCGAGGACTGGGTCTCGATATTCACCAGCGAGAAGTCCATGGAAGTCCTCGCCGGCAAGAACATCCTGCCGAACAACGAGAAGCAGCTGGAGCCGCTGAAGGCGAAGCCGGAGACGGCGCCGATCGCCAACGCTGTGCCCGACGCGTGGTTCACCCCGATCGCGCCCGGCTGGACCTCCATCGAGAAGGAGGAGGTCCTGGAGAACATGCTCCTGTCGATCCTCAAGGGTGACTCCGTGGCCGACGCCACGAAGGAAGCGGACTCGAAGATCAACGAACTGATCAACGAAGAGTCCTGACCCCAGGTCCTCAGCCTCGGCCAGGGACTCCAACCAGGAGTCCCGGCCCGGGATCTTGAGCGCCAGGGCCTCCGGTGCCCCCGCCCCCGGAGGCCCGTCGGCTCACGGGCGGGCGGGCGGGGGCCCGGTCACGACCGGGCCCCCGCTCCCCGCCCTTTCGGGCGCGGGATCGGTGCAGAGAATGAAACGGAAGGTCAGTCACGTGACTGCTGCCGACACGCAGGAGGCCGCCGGACCGCCGGCGCCCCCGGTACCGCGTGACCCGAAAGGGACAGACGGCCGGCCGGGCCCGGAGAAGGAGACGGTCCGGGCCACCGGGAAGAGACGCCGCAAGAAGGGTGAACTCCTTCCGTTCCTGCTGATCCTCCCGGCGATCGTCGCCATCGCCGCCGTCTACGCCTTCCCGCTCACCAAGACCGTGATCATGTCCTTCCAGGACATGGGCCGGCGCGAGCTGTGGACCGGGGAATCGCCGCCCTGGGTCGGCTTCGAGCAGTTCACGAACATCCTCGGTGACGAGGAATTCTGGTCCGTCACCGGCCGTACCGTTCTGTTCATGGTCGTCTGTGTCGGCCTCACCATGGCGATCGGCCTGCTGGTCGCGATGATGATGACGCGGCTCTCCACCTGGGTGCGCCTGACCCTGACCGCGGCACTGATCGCCGCCTGGTCGATGCCCCTGATGGTCGCCGCCTCGATCTTCCGCTGGCTGTCGGACTCCGACTACGGCCTGCTGAACACCCTGATAGCCAAGGTCGCCGGCGACGACTTCCTCGGCCACAACTGGTTCCTCGACCCCTGGCAGGGCTTCGCGATCATCACGCTGCTGGTGGTCTGGGGCGCCGTCCCGTTCGTCGTGATCACGCTGTACGCGGCCCTCACCCAGGTCCCCCGTGAGCTGGAGGAGGCGGCGGCCCTCGACGGCGCCGACGTCCGCGGTGTGTTCCGCTTCGTGACCTGGCCCGTCATCCGCCCGGTCTTCGTCATGGTCACCACGCTCTCGGTCATCTGGGACTTCAACGTATTCGGCCAGATCTGGCTGTTGCGCGGCAACAAGCCCGAACCTGAGTACGAGACCCTCGGCCTCTACTCCTTCTCCAAGGCCTTCGAGTCCACCTCCTTCAGCCAGGGCACCGCGATCGCCCTGATCACCGTCCTTCTGCTCTCCGGCGTGGCCGTGTTCTACCTGCGTCAGCTGATGAAGACAGGAGAGGTCGAATGAGCACCTCAACCTCCACCGCTCCCGCGCCCGTTCCGGCCAGGCCCCCGGTCGCCGAGCAGAAGCTGCGTCCGGACCGCAAGAAGTCCCGCGGCGTCTACGACGTGCTGGGACTCCTCTTCGCCGTCGTCATGGCGTTCCCGGTGTACTGGCTGGTCATCAGCTCGCTGCGGCCCAACCACGAGATCCGGTCCTACGACCAGACGCTGTGGCCCTCGTCGATCACCTTCGACAACTTCGCCCGCGCGGTCGACCAGCCGAACTTCTCCACCGCCGTCCAGTCCAGCCTGATCGTCTCGGTCACCGCGGTCGTCGGCGGCATGATCATCGCGACCCTGGCGGCCCTGGCCATCGGCCGGTTCAGATTCTTCGGCCGCCGCGCGCTGCTGATGGTGCTGATCCTCGTCCAGATGCTGCCGCCGACGGCGATGCTGATTCCGATCTACGCCCAGCTCAACGCGATCGGGGGCCTGGACGAGTACTGGGGCCTGATCATCGTCTACCTGGTGTCGACCCTGCCGTTCGCGATCATCATGATCCGCGGCTTCGTCGTGAACATCCCGGTGGAACTGGAGGAGTCGGCCATGGTCGACGGCTGTACGCGGATGGGCGCCTTCCGGCGGGTGATCTTCCCGCTGCTGGCCCCGGGGCTCGCGGCTGCGTCGATCTTCGCGCTGGTCAACGCGTGGAACGAGTACCTCTTCGCGTACATCCTGATCAACGACAATTCCAAGTACACGCTCAATGTGTGGCTCATGACGTTCACCACCGAGCGCGGCACCGACTACGGGGCGCTGATGGCGTCCTCGACCCTGATCGCGCTGCCCGTGGTGGTGTTCTTCATGATCATTCAGAAGAAGATGGCGACCGGTCTGACATCCGGCGCAGTAAAGGGATAGCGCCGTATGACCACTCTCACGCACAGCTCGGACACGCTGACCCGCGACGCCCTCGCGGTCCTCCAGCCCGGCTTCCACGGCACCACGGCCCCGGACTGGCTGCTGCGGCGCATCGGCGAAGGTCTCGCGTCCGTCGGTCTCTTCGGCCGCAACATCAGCTCACCGGCCCAACTGGCCGCGCTCACGGCCCAATTGCGGGTCGAGCGGGACGACATCCTCGTCGCCATCGACGAGGAGGGCGGCGACGTCACGCGTCTCGAAGTACGGGACGGGTCGTCCTTCCCCGGCAACTACGCGCTCGGTTCGGTCGACGACGTCGACCTCACCCGCGCCGTCGCGCACGAGCTGGGCAGCCGGCTCGCCGCGTGCGGCGTCAACCTCAACTGGGCGCCGTCCGCCGACGTCAATTCCGACGTCGACAACCCCGTCATCGGCGTCCGGTCCTTCGGCGCCGATCCGGCGCTCGTCTCCCGTCACACGGCCGCCTATGTGGAAGGACTCCAGTCCGCCGGGGTCGCGGCCTGCACCAAGCACTTCCCCGGGCACGGCGACACGGCCGTCGACTCGCACCACGCGCTGCCGCGCATCGACGTGGACTCCGACACACTGCACGCCCGTGAGCTGGCACCTTTCCGGTCGGCGATCACCGCGGGTTCCAAATCGGTGATGAGCGCGCATATCCTGCTCTCCGCGCTCGACCCGAACCGCCCCGCGACTCTCAGCCCGCGGATCCTCACCGGGCTGCTCCGTGAGGAGCTGGGCTTCGGCGGTCTGATCGTCACCGACGGCATCGAGATGCAGGCCATCGCGTCGACGTACGGCATCGAGCGCGGCTCCGTCCTCGCCGTCGCCGCGGGCGTCGACGCGATCTGTGTCGGCGGCGGTCTGGCCGACGAGGAGACCGTCCTGCGACTGCGCGACGCGTTGGTCACCGCGGTACGGGAAGGCGAACTGCCCGAGGAGCGACTGGCCGACGCGGCGGCGCGGGTACGCGCCCTCGCCGACTGGACGCTCCGGGTGAGGGGGGCTTCGGGGCCGGGCGCGGCGGCACAGGAGGGGACCGCGCCCGGCAACGGCGGCTCCGCCGAGGGCGCCGGCATCGGTCTGGTCGCGGCGCGGCGCGCCGTGCGCGTGACGGGCACGGTCGAACCTCTCAAGGAGGCGCCGTACGTCGCCTCCTTCGCGCCTGTCGCGAACATCGCCGTCGGGGACGAGACCCCCTGGGGCGTCGCGGCCGAACTGGCGGCGCTGCTGCCGGGCACCGAGGCAGCTACGTACGGCAGTGAGATCGGCGCGGCCGAGGTGCTGGCCGCGGCCGGGGAGCGCAGGATCGTCGCCGTCGTACGCGATGTGCACCGGCACTCCTGGATGGCGGCCGTCCTGGACGGCATCCTCGCGGTCCGCCCCGACACCGCCGTCGTGGAGATGGGTGTCAACTACGCCGAGCCCACCGGGAGCCCGCACATCGCCACGTACGGCGCCGCGCGCGTCTGCGGCCGGGCGGCGGCGGAAACCCTGACGGGCCGCGCCTGAGCACGCGCCCACACGCACGACGGAGGCCGGGGACCTTGGGGGGTCCCCGGCCTCCGTCGTGTCCGCGCGGGCTCGAAGTGCCCGCGGATACGGCCTAGATACCCTGCCAGTCCGGCTTGGCGGCGTATGTGTCGCGGAAGTAGTCCGCGAGCTTCAGTTTGGACGCGGCGGCCTCGTCGACCACGACGGTGGCGTGCGGGTGGAGTTGGAGCGCGGACGCCGGTACGACGGCGGCCACCGGCCCCTCCACGGTCTGCGCCACCGCCTCGGCCTTGCCCTCGCCGGTGGCCAGCAGCACCAGGTGACGGGCCTCCAGGATCGTGCCGATGCCCTGGGTGATGACGTGGTGCGGGACCTCGTCCGGGCTGTCGAAGAACCGGGCGTTGTCCTGCCGGGTCTGGCGGGTGAGCGTCTTGATACGGGTACGCGAGGCCAGTGACGAGCACGGCTCGTTGAAGCCGATGTGCCCGTCGGTCCCTATGCCCAGCAACTGGAGGTCGACCCCGCCGGCCTCGGTGAGCGCACGGTCGTACGCCTCGCACGCCGCCTGTACGTCCTCGGCGGCGCCGTCCGGTCCCATGAACGCGTCCTCACCGAGCCCGAGCGGCTCGACGACCTCGCGCAGGACCACGGAGCGGTACGACTCCGGGTGCCCGGCCGGCAGGCCGACGTACTCGTCCAGCTGCGCGATGCGGGCGCCCGACGCGTCCACCTCGCCGGCCCGGACCTTGGCCGTCAGCGCCTGGTAGATGGGCAGCGGGGTCGAGCCGGTGGCCACCCCGAGCAGGGCGTCGGGCTTACGGCGCAGCAGGTGCGCGATGGTCTCCGCGATGAGTTCGCCGCCCGCCTCGGCGTCCTGGACGATGACAACTTCCACGCTGCGCCTGCCGATCTGGTGAAGGGGCCTCTGACAAATGTGGTATAGACCAATCTAGCAGAGGGGGCGACGGTGGCGAGGCCCGTTCCGCCGACGGGGGAACGGGTTCCCGTGGTCGACTGGTTCGGGCCCCCTGGACGCCGCCCCGCGGCCATCTTCAGCCATCTGGAGGCACCCGGCATGTCCGCGATGAATCCTTCCGAAGAGGCCGCGCGGCTCGCGCGGACCGATCCGCCGGGCCGGATGATGGCCACCGAGATGGCCGAACAGCCGGCCATTCCGCGCCGCATCCTCACGGAGGGCGCGCCGCACATCCGTGCCGTCGCCGCCGAGATCGCCGCCCGCGGCCCCCGTTTCGTCCTGCTCACCGCGCGCGGGTCCTCCGACCATGCCGCGCTCTACGCCAAGTACCTGCTGGAGATCCGCCGGGGCATGCCCTGCGGGCTCTCCTCCATGTCCACGACGACGGCCTTCGGCGCCCGGCCGGACCTCCGCGACGTACTGGTGATCACGGTCAGCCAGTCGGGAGGTTCGCCGGACCTGGTGGACTCCACCCGGGCCGCGCGTGCGGCCGGGGTGGCGGTCACGGGTCCGCGGCGAACGTCCTGCCGGACCTCGCGGAGCGGATCCTGGACCGCGCGGACGAGGTGCGCACCCTCGCCTCCCGCTACCGCCTCGCCGAACGGATGGTCATCACCTCGCGCGGCTACGGCTACCCGACGGCCAAGGAGGCCGCGCTCAAGCTCATGGAGACCAGCTACATCCCCGCGCTCGCCTACTCCGGCGCCGATCTGATGCACGGCCCGCTCGCCATGGCCCGGGGCGAGGACCCGGACGCCCCGCGCGCCCTGGCCAAGATCACCGAGACCCACTGAGCCGCCGGTCCGGCCCCCGGAGACACCCACGGGCCGCGGCGCCAGGACGGGACCCTCAGCCCGTCCGGCACCGCAGCCCGGAGTTGCAACGGCCACGAGGGCCGTGAGAGAGGTATCGACGCAGTCAGGGCAGAGAGCGCCGGTTACCCCGTTCCGTCCTCCTGTGCGGGGAGGACGGAAGCTTTACCCAAGCATTGTGGACTAGACCATTCCCGTCTGTCCATCGATCGGGGAGGGCTTTTTCCAGCCCATCCACGACCACGTGGAGCGGACCGTCCCGGTTCACCCCACGGGTACGCTCGCACCTGTGCCCTCCATGAACGACCTCGTACGCCAGCACACCGCCCTGACCGAGTCCGATCTCGAATGGCTCCATCTGCTGGTCTCGGAGTGGCAACTGCTCTCCGACCTGTCCTTCGCCGACCTTGTCCTCTGGGTCCCCACCCGCGACGGCGCCCGTTACGTCTCCGTGGCCCAGATGCGCCCCAACACGGGCCCCACGTCCTACCAGGACGACATGGTCGGCCACCTCGTCCCCCGGGGTCGCAGACCGCTCCTGGACGCCGCGCTGGACGAGGGCCGGATCGTGCGGGAGGGGGACCCGGAGTGGCGTGAGGAGGTCCCGGTGCGGGTGGAGTCGATCCCCGTACGCCGTGAGGGCCGCGTCCTCGGCGTCATCGCCCGCAACACCAACCTCCTCACCGTCCGCACCCCCAGCCGGCTGGAGCTCACCTACCTCCAGTCCGCCTCCGACCTCGCGCAGATGATCGCCGCCGGATCGTTTCCCTTCCCCGGCCAGCAGGTCGACATGGACGCCTCGCCCCGCGTCGGCGACGGCCTGATCCGGCTCGACGCCGACGGCCTCGTCCAGTACGCGAGCCCCAACGCCCTCTCCGCGTATCACCGGCTGGGACTCGCGTCCGACCTGGTGGGACATCACCTCGGACAGACGACCGACGAACTGGCCCCGGTGCGCGGCCCGGTGGACGAGGCCCTGGTCAAACTGGCCAGCGGCTACGCCCCGCGCGAGACCGAGGTGGAGAGCGGCGCCGGCGTCATCCAGCTGCGCGCCATCCCGCTCAAGCCGAAGGGCGTCCGGATCGGCTCGCTGATCCTGTGCCGGGACGTCACCGAACTGCGGCGGCGTGAGCGCGAGTTGATAACGAAGGACGCCACGATCCGGGAGATCCACCACCGGGTGAAGAACAACCTCCAGACGGTCGCCGCGCTGCTCAGGCTCCAGGCGCGCCGGATGGACTCGGAACAGGGCCGCGAGGCCCTCAACGAGGCGGTGCGGAGGGTCGGTTCCATCGCCATCGTCCATGAGACGCTGTCCCAGAATCTGGACGAACGCGTCGAGTTCGACGAGATCGCGGACCGGGTGCTCGCGATGGTCTCGGAGATCTCGCCCGGCAAGACGGTCCGCCGGACGGGCCGGTTCGGCATCCTGGACGCCGAAGTGGCCACGCCGCTCTCGATGGTCCTCACCGAGATCCTGCAGAACGCGCTGGAGCACGCGTTCGCGACGGGGGAGCGCGGCACGGTCGAGGTGCACGCCGTCCGCAGCGGCGGGAGCGGACCCAAACGCCCCGGCGACAGCGGTCGTTCGGACGCCCGGCTGCTCATCACCGTCCAGGACGACGGCCGCGGACTGCCCGAGGGCTTCGACCCGCGGCGGGCCGGCAATCTGGGTCTGCAGATCGTACGGACGCTGGTGGAAGGCGAGTTGGGTGGCGGGTTCGACATGCTTCCCGGGCAGGAGCGGGGCACCCGGGTGATCCTCGACATCCCGGTGGAGCCGCACAAGTAGTCGAGGGCATCCCGGTGCAGCCGCACAAGTGCACGAGCGGCAGAGGCGGTCGAGCCGCGCGAATGGCCGAACGTGCCGGTCACAGCAACGAGCCCCGGACCGTGATGACGGTCCGGGGCTCTGCCTCAAGCTCTGTTACGTTGCGCATCGGGGGGTACTGCGCGCTGCGGTTCGGGGGCGGGGTTATGCGTACACGCTGTACGCGCCGCCGTGCTCAAGGTCGGTGCGGGGGGCTCAGGCGGTCGCGTTACGCGCCCGGTTGCGAGCGGCACGGCGCTTCATCGCGCGGCGCTCGTCCTCGCTGAGGCCACCCCAGACACCCGAGTCCTGACCGGACTCGAGCGCCCACTGCAGGCACTGCTCCATGACGGGGCAGCGACGGCAGACGGCCTTGGCTTCCTCGATCTGCAGCAGCGCAGGACCGGTGTTGCCGATGGGGAAGAAGAGCTCGGGGTCTTCCTCGCGGCAAACGGCGTTGTGACGCCAGTCCATGGCTGCTACCTCTCTTGGTGTTACGTGCGGATTGCTTGTGAATGTGAACGCTTTCACGAATCCCCCCGCAAGGGAAGGGCTGACTCCCAGATGAACTGGTGTCGTCCTGGTTTGAGGAGGGGGTTCTGGAGCTCAGTGGAGGCCGGTGTTGCGGGCCGTCCCGAGCGCCATGTAGAGATTCGCAAACCTCGGCGGCGGATACAACCCCTTCAGGAAAGTTTTTTTTGATTCCTCGGTGTCGACTCGGTCACAGCCGTACTTCCATGGGGTGGAGGCCAGCCTAAACGTTCGAGTGAAAGGACTTTCCTTGCTTCCACTCACACAATCACACGCAGTGCACGGCGTACGCCTGTGAACGTCACGCTCGTTCGCAGTCCCAGGTGGTCGCCATCCATCTGGAAGGGCAGGGGGACCTTCGATTGCAAGGTGAAGTCCGTCAGGTCATGAAGTGAAACCGCGTGCTTGCCGTGCGGGCCCCGTTCGGGGGTCGAATTGAGCAACTGCGTCGCATAACGCGCCACTGCCGGAGTCGACAACTTGGTCAGTCCAAGGACATCCAGAGCGGTGTCGAACGAGGCCGCCGGCGACGCGTACAGCGGACGATTGCCCAGGTAGGACCAGGGGGCGGTGTTGCAGACTATCGACAGGACGAGATCACTGACCGGCTTCTCGCCGGGCCGGTCGAGGGTGATCATGCCGCGCCCGCGATGGGGTTCGTCGAGGAACTGCCGTACCACTTGGCGGACATACAGCGCGTGCGTCGAACGCTTACCGCGCTCCCGCTGTTGTTCGACCCGGCCGACCACTCCCGCGTCGAATCCGAATCCCGCGCAGAAAGTGAACCAGCGCGAAGGAACTGATTCGTCGTCGGTTCCCGGAGTCCCGGCCGCCAGTCCCAGACCGACAGTGCGTTCGCTCCGGTTACTCAGCGCATCCAGAATGGCGCCGGTGGCTTCCACGGCGTCATTGGGCAGCCCCAGCGCGCGGGCGAAGACATTCGTCGAACCGCCCGGCACGACGGCGAGCCGTGGCAGCCGGTCGGGGTCCGGACCGCCGTGCAGAAGACCGTTGACGACCTCGTTCACCGTGCCGTCGCCGCCGAGGGCCACGACCAGCTCTATGTCGTCGGAGTCGGCCGCTCGCCGCCCCAGATCGCGGGCGTGCCCCCGGTACTCGGTCGTCACGGCCTCCAGCTTCATCTCGCTGGCCAGCGCGTGGATGAGTACGTCGCGTGTGCGGGCACTGGTGGTGGTTGCTGCCGGATTGACCACAAGGAGTGCGCGCATACCCAGGAGATTACCGGCCACGGACCCCTGCGCCCTCCTCGGGCGGTCCGCGCCCCGCCCGGGGGCGCGCCGCTCACCGGGAACCGGCCGCTACGCTGCTGGGGTGAGCAGCGCTGACCAGAACACCCCCGACCCGAGCCCGCGACCCGGCCGGCTGACCGCCGCGGCTGCCTGCGCGGGGCTCGAAGCCCTCACGCTCGTCGCCGGCGGCGGGTACCTGCTCGTGATGGGGCTGCTCGGGCGGCCCGACAGCCCCCAGCAGGCCGAGATGGGCGGTCTCACCCTCATCGCCCTCGGCCTCATCCCGCTGCTCGCCGCCCGCGGACTGCTGCTGCGCCGCGCCTGGAGCCGCGGCCCCGCCGTCGCCACCCAGATCATGGCGCTGCCGGTCGCCTGGACGCTGCTGCGCTCCAGCGGCGCGCTGATTCCCGCCGGGATCGCGCTCGCGGTGATCGCCGTGTCCGCGCTGGTCCTGCTCGTCAGCCCGACGACCACGGAAGCGCTCGGCATCAGGGGCCCGGACCGGGCCTAGGGCGTGTGAGCCCGCCAGGAGCGCCGTGCACGGCGATCGCCGGACGTCGCTGAGCCTGTCCGGCGATCGAGGGCGGTCACTCCTCCACGAGGAGCTTCTCGCGCAACTGCGCCAGCGTCCGTGCCAGCAGCCGCGAGACATGCATCTGGGAGATGCCGACCTCCTGCGCGATCTGCGACTGCGTCATGTTGCCGAAGAACCGCAGCAGCAGGATCCGCTTCTCCCGCGGCGGCAGATCCTCCAGCAGAGGCTTCAGCGACTCGCGGTACTCGACGCTCTCCAGCGCCTCGTCCTCGGAGCCGAGCGTGTCCGCCACCGCCGGGGACTCGTCGTCCGTGTCCGGCACGTCCAGGGACAGCGTGCTGTACGCGTTGGCCGACTCCAGCCCTTCGAGGACCTCTTCCTCGGAGATGCCCAGACGCTCCGCCAGCTCGTGCACCGTCGGTGAACGGCCGTGCTGCTGCGAGAGCTCCGCCGTCGCCGTCGTCAGCGACAGCCGCAGCTCCTGGAGGCGGCGCGGCACCCGCACCGCCCAGCCCTTGTCGCGGAAGTGCCGCTTGATCTCGCCGACGACCGTGGGCGTGGCGTACGTCGAGAACTCGACCCCCCGCTCCGGATCGAACCGGTCCACCGACTTGATCAGGCCGATCGTCGCGACCTGCGTCAGATCGTCCAGCGGCTCGCCGCGGTTGCGGAACCGGCGGGCCAGATGCTCCACGAGCGGCAGATGCATCCGCACCAGCTGATTGCGCAGCAGCGCCCGTTCGGGCGAGTCCTCGGGCAGCTTGCGCAGCTCGATGAACATCGCCCGCGCCCCGCTGCGGTCATGTGGATCGTGTTGCTTGTGCTCGCTCATCGTGGCCGCCCGCTCTGCCTGCGCCTGCTCCGCCCCGGCCGTCTGGCCGTCAAGCCCGTCCACCGGATGAGGCCGGGCCTGCTGCTCCGGAATGCCCGACGGCACGAGCGCCGGATCCACCGGAACCTCATGCCCTTCACGCGGATCCTGGGGGACCCGCTCCTCGTCACGCACCGGACCGTCCCCGTTCCTCACGCCGGCCCGGGTCCCGCGCCGCGCTGCTTGTACAGGCTGATGGCGACCGTACGGTCGTCGGCGACCGTCGCGTCGACCTTGCCCGCGAGCGCCGAGAGCACCGTCCACGCGAACGTGTCCCGCTCGGGCGCGCGCCCGTCGGTCGTCGGCGCCGAGACGGTCACCTCGAGAGAGTCGTCGATCAACCGGAACACACAGCTGAGGACGGAGCCCGGTACGGCCTGTTGGAGCAGGATCGCGCAGGCCTCGTCGACCGCGATGCGCAGGTCCTCGATCTCGTCGAGGGTGAAGTCCAAGCGTGCTGCCAGTCCGGCCGTGGCCGTACGCAGCACGGACAGGTAGGCACCCGCAGCGGGCAGCCGGACTTCCACGAAGTCCTGGGTCCCGGGCTCGCCTGCGATCTGGGACACCCTCACCTCCAAGGTGGCACAAGCTTCTCAGGGCTCCGGGAAGGGAAACCCGAAGCCTTGCGGTACGTAGTCGGTACGCAGCCGGTCTGGACTGGCGACGCTATCGCGATCCATGGTCCCGTGTCGCAGGGACCCCCGGGCCAGGGCCGAGCCGTCGGTTACTCATAGTAGGCATATGTGCACGGACAGTGGCTAGAGGTGTGCGGCAATCAATTGCGAAGAGCGGGCGGATGGTTGACGTACCCAGGCCTCAGACGATCGAACCGTCGACAAAGCACCATCGCCATGTCTCGCCCTCTTCGAAGGTACGCATCACGGGGTGGCCCGTGTCCCTGAAATGCTGCGAGGCGTGTCGGTGTTGCGACGAGTCGCAGCACCCCACATGTCCGCAGACCAGACAGAGCCGCAGCTGTACGTGGTGGCTGCCGGACTCCAGACACTCCAGGCACGTGTCGTTCAGCGGCACTGTCTCGGGGCGTGGGAGGTCGGCAACGTGCTGGCACTCACTCATGATGGCCAGATTACGACGCTAGTGGAGGACGGTGCGATGGACCCGTTGCAGCTGATCGCCCTGGTGGCGGTAAGCGCGGTGATCGCGGCGGCAGCCAGAAGGACGCCCGTGCCGGCTCCGCTGATGCTCGTCACGGCGGGACTTGGCGCCGCGTACCTGCCGGGCGTGCCCAGCTACGTGCTCGACCCGCACATCGTCCTGCCGCTGCTGCTGCCGCCCCTGCTGCACATGGCCGCCGTGGACAGCTCGTACCTGGACCTGCGGGCCAATCTGCGGGCCGTCGGTCTGCTCTCCGTGGGCTATGTCCTCTTCGCGACGCTCGCCGTCGGCTATCTCGCGTATCTCTTCATCCCCGACCTGCCGCTGACCGCCGCGCTGGTGCTCGGCGCGGTCATCGCGCCCCCGGACGCGGTGGCCGCCACCGCGATCGCCCGCAAGCTCGGGCTGCCGAGCCGGATAACGACCATCCTGCAGGGCGAGTCGCTCGTGAACGACGCGACCGCGATCACCGCGTTCAAGGTGGCGCTCGCCGCGGCCATCGGGGAAGGCGCGAGCTGGGCCGGCGGGATCGGCGAGTTCGCGCTGGCCTCCTTGGGAGGCATCGGTGTCGGCCTCGTACTGATGGTGCCGATCCACTGGCTCCGTACGCACCTTCGTGAGGCGCTGCTCCAGAACACGCTCTCGCTGCTCATCCCCTTTGTCGCCTACGCGGCGGCCGAACAGGTCGGCGCGTCCGGTGTGCTGGCCGTCGTCGTGGTCGGGCTCTACCTCGGACACCGGTCCTGGCAGGTCGATTTCGCGACCCGGCTCCAGGAGGACGCGGTGTGGAGGATGGTCTCCTTCGTCCTGGAGTCCGTCGTCTTCGCCCTGATCGGGCTCCAACTGCCCTATGTACTGGAGGGGCTCGGCTCCTACGGGGCCATGGAGGTCGCCGGCTA
Organism: Streptomyces sp. NPDC051217; assembly: GCF_044455465.1. NCBI lineage: Bacteria > Bacillati > Actinomycetota > Actinomycetes > Kitasatosporales > Streptomycetaceae > Streptomyces > Streptomyces sp. NPDC051217. Next base: position 203,078 of record NZ_JBITEV010000006.1, on the reverse strand, counting down.
CGCCCTGGGGGTGTTCGCCACCGTCGTCCTGGTCCGCTACATCTGGGTCTATCCGGCCACCTTCGTGCCACGCTGGCTGTCGCGGCGGATCAGGGAACGGGAACCGGACACCGACTGGAAATCGGCGCTCGTCGTCGGCTGGGCGGGCATGCGCGGCGTGGTGTCGCTGGCCATCGCCTTCTCCATCCCGCTGACCGTGCACGACGGCGACCCTTTCCCGGCCCGTAACCTCGTCCTCTTCCTGACGTTCACGACCGTCATCGGCACCCTGGTCGTCCAGGGCCTCACCCTGCCCGTGCTGATCAGAAAGCTGAAACTGCCGGGGCGTGACCAGTACGCCGAGACGCTGGCCGAGGCGCAGGCGCAGAGCCGGGCGTCGCTGGCGGCGGAGCGGCGGCTGGACGAACTGCTCTCCGACGAACGCAACGCCCTGGCGGAGCCGCTCGTGGAACGGCTCCGCAACGTGCTGGAGCGGCGACGCAACTCCGTGTGGGAACGGCTGGGCACGGTCAACGAGATCACCGGCGAATCCGCCGACCACACCTACCGGCGGCTCTCCAGGGAGATGATCGGGGCCGAACGCGATGTCTTCGTGACGCTGCGCGACGAGCGGCGTATCGACGACGAGATGCTGCGTACGCTGCTGCGCCGGCTGGACCTGGAGGAGGCGGCGGCCTACCGGGAAGAGTCCGACTGAGCCTCGCCGGCCGACTGATCCCCGTCGCCCGGTCGGCCCTCGCCGTCCGGCTCCGGGCGTCCGGTGATCACGGCGGCCACCGTGCTGCCGGGCGAGAAGGCGCCCTCCTCGGCCAGGGCCGTCAGCCCGTGGAGCATCTTGGCCACGTAGAGGCGCTCGACCGGGAGGCCGTGCCGGTCCTCGAAGCCGGCGGCGAAGGCGTCGAGGGCGGGTGTCGTACGGGCGTAGCCGCCGCCGTGGAAGCGTTCGTCGAGACGCCAGTCGCCCCGGGGGCCGCGAAGGCCGCCAGCTGGAGCGCGCGGACCTCACGGGCCAGGAAGCCGCCCTTCAGTACGGGGAAGCCGACGGCGCGCTGACCGGGGGCGAGACCGGCGGCCAGGCCCGCGAGGGTGCCGCCGGTGCCGCAGGCGACACCCACCACGTCCGCCACGCCGCGCAGCTCCTGCCCGAGGGCCGTACAGCCTCGCGCGGCAAGGGAGTTGCTGCCGCCCTCGGGGACGACGTACACCCGCTCACGGGGCACGGGGAGGCCGTCGACGGCGGCGGTCAGCAGCGCCCTCAGTACGGAGGGCTCCGCCTTGCGGCGGTAGGCCGCCCGGTCGACGAAGTGCAGGCGCATACCGTCGGCGACGCAGTGGGCGAGGGAGGGATTCAGCGGGCGGGCGGCCAGCTCGTCGCCCCGTACGACGCCGACCGTCGCGAAGCCCAGCAGCCGGCCCGCGGCGGCGGTGGCGCGCAGATGGTTGGAGTACGCGCCGCCGAAGGTCACGAGGACGCGGTGGCCGCCGTCGACGGCGGCCTTCAGGTTCGGTTCGAGTTTCCGCCACTTGTTGCCCGGCAGCGCGGGATGGATCAGATCGTCCCGCTTCAGCAGCAGCCGTACGCCGCGACGGGTGAAGCGCTCGTCCTCGACCGCCCGCAGGGGTGACGGCAGCCGGGGCCGCAGGGCGGTGAGGTCGAGCGCTTCGGGAGTCACACATCCATTGTCGGTCCGGCGTGGTCCGGCGCGGGCCGGCTAGCTCAGCCGCTCGTCGATCCGTCGGCGCAGACCGGCCATGGAGACACCACGGGGGTCGATCTTGCCCGGCTGCCACTCCAGGTGGCCGATGACCGAGGGGGCGTTCCATCTGTGGACACGGCAGACGGCCGCCGCCGCGGCCTCCATGGCCTCGACCTGGACGGCGGGCCACGGGTCCTTGCCGTCGCCCAGGTTCTCGCACTCGAAGCCGTAGAAGTGCCTGTTGCCGTCCGTGTTGGCCTCGTTGTCCGGCGGCAGGGCCGTCTCGGCGATCACGGCGCGCAGGACGTCGTCGTCGCCGCTGCCGGCGTGGTTGGCGCGGCCGTAGCCGACCAGATGGACCTTGCCGTCCTTGGCGATGACGCCGTGGCACAGCGGCCCGGGAAGTCCCGCGTAGCCGTCACGGCAGATCCGGACGGTGTTCGCGGTGCCCTTGGTGACCGTGTGGTGGATCATCACGCCGTGGACCGGGCCCCAGGGCCCGACGTGGTTGCGGTTGTGTGTACGCCAGTCGCCGACTTCGACGACGGTCAGACCCTCGTCCTTCAGCGCGCGGATGAAGCTGCTCGCAGACATGGGTGTGGCCATGTCGCCTCCTTGACCGGTGGATGTGGAGCGGTTCGTATCGCTGGCTATTCCCCGAACACCGTGGAGTGGACCATCAATTCGCACGCTGTACGAGCCATTCCGGTCACTTTCGGCCGCGCCTGACCGTCGATGACAGGAACCGCAACTGTGCCCCGGCGACCGTGATCCAGTCCCACTCATTTGTGTGATGGCGCGCCAACTGAACCTGGTGAAAGGCTTGTTCACGCAGGTCAGCCCATGATTGAGAGGGAGACTCATGTCGGTTGGTGACGAGGTCCGTACGGTTGAGCCGCCTTCCCAGCAGAGCCTGGGGACGGCCGCGGCGCGGAACCTGGCGACCACCACGAAGTCGGCTCCGCAGATGCAGGAAATCAGCTCGCGGTGGCTGCTGCGGATGCTGCCGTGGGTGCAGGTGCAGGGGGGTACGTACCGGGTGAACCGGCGGCTCAGCTACGCGGTCGGCGACGGGCGCGTGACGTTCGTGCAGACCGGCGGCCGGGTGGCGGTCGTCCCGGCGGAGCTGGGCGAGCTGCCGGCGCTGCGTGATTTCGAGGACGAGGAGGTACTGACCGAGCTGGCGAACCGCTGCGAGCAGCAGGAGTTCACCGCGGGCGAGACCGTGGCCGCCTCCGGTGGCCCGGCGGACCGGGTGTACCTGCTGGCCCACGGCAAGGTGGAGAAGGTGGGGGAGGGACCCTACGGGGACGAGACGGTGCTCGGAGTCCTCGCCGACGGGGCGTACTTCGGCGATCAGGCACTGGTCGACGAAGAGGCCACCTGGCAGTACACGGCACGTGCGGCGACGGCCTGCACGGTGCTGGTGCTGACCCGGCAGGACGTGCTGAACCTGGCGGAGCGGGCGGAGCCGCTGCGCAGGCATCTGGACGCGCTCGCGTCCATCCCGGAGCAGCGCACCAACAAGTACGGCGAGGCGGCGATCGACCTCTCCGCCGGCCACGTGGGCGAGGCCGTGGTGCCTCATACGTTCGTGGACTACGAGGGGGCGCCGCGGGAGTACGAGCTGAGCGTCGCGCAGACCGTGCTGAAGGTCCACAGCAGGGTCGCCGACCTCTACAACCAGCCGATGAACCAGACCGAGCAGCAGTTGCGGCTCACGGTCGAGGCGCTGCGTGAGCGCCAGGAGTACGAGCTGGTGAACAACAGGGAGTTCGGCCTGCTGAACAACTGCGACTACGGGCAGCGCCTCCAGCCGCACGACGGTGCGCCCACCCCCGACGACATGGACGAGCTGCTGTCGCGTCGCCGTGGCTCGAAGATGTTCCTCGCGCATCCGCGGGCCATCGCCGCCTTCGGCCGCGAGTGCAACAAGCGGGGGCTCAATCCGGCCACGGTCGATGTCGCCGGCACCCATGTGCCGGCCTGGCGCGGTGTGCCGATCTTCCCCTGCGACAAGATCCCGGTCTCCGACGCCCGGACGACCTCGATCATCTGCATGCGTACGGGCGAGACCGAGCAGGGGGTCGTCGGGCTCCAGCAGAGCGGCATCCCGGACGAGATCGAGCCCAGCATGTCGGTCCGGTTCATGGGCATCGACGAGCAGGCGATCATCTCCTACCTGGTCACCGCCTACTACTCGGCCGCGGTCCTCGTGCCGGACGCCCTCGGCGTTCTGGAGAACGTGGAAGTGAGCCGCTGGGGCTGAGCCGAGAGGCGCGGGTGGAGCCCGGAGCGCGTCCGTACGGCCGGGCCCCACCCGCACGCCCGTCGGGTCCGGACAGGACCCGGCTCCCCTCCTGGTTCCCCAGTCCGCCGCAGAGGAAGTGACCCCGACCATGACCAGCACGGATGCCGCCACCGATGGCCACGAGGCCGTGGCGCTCCTGGAGCGTTCGCGTAGCGTCGTCCAGCCCGAACTGCGCGCCGCCGTCGAGTCGTTGCCCCCTGCCTTACGCCGCGTCGCGAGGTACCACTTCGGCTGGCAGGAGGCCGACGGCTCGCTCGCGTCGGGCGGTGTGGGCAAGGCGATCAGGCCCGCCCTCGTTCTCGCGGCGACGCGGGCCCTCGGCGGGGAGCCGCACCGTGCGGTCCCGGCCGCGGTCGCCGTGGAGCTGGCCCACAACTTCACCCTGCTGCACGACGACGTGATCGACGAGGACCCGACCCGCAGACACCGGCCCACGGCCTGGACGGTCTTCGGTACCACCGACGCGATCATCGTCGGCGACGCCCTGCACGCGCTGGCGCTCCGGCTGCTGGCCGAGGACCGCCATCCGGCCTCGTCCCGGGCCGCCGGGCGCCTCACCGCCTGCATCATCGAGCTGTGCGCCGGGCAGCAGACCGACTGCGCACTGGAGCTGCGCGGGCCGAACGATGTCTCGCTGGACGAGTGTCTGACCATGGCGACGGCCAAGACCGGTGCTCTGCTGGGCACTTCGTGTGCCCTCGGCGCGCTCTACGCGGACGCGGACGACGAGGCCGTGGCGGCGCTCGACGCCTTCGGCCGGGAGGCGGGGCTGGCCTTCCAGCTGATCGACGATCTCATCGGGATCTGGGGCGACCCGGACCGGACCGGCAAGCCGGCCGGTGCCGATCTGGTCGCCCACAAGAAGTCGCTGCCGGTGGTCGCCGCGCTGGTCTCGGGGCACCCCGCCGCCGAGGAGCTGGCGGATCTCTACCGGCGGCCGATGGACGAGGCCGCCGTCGCGCGGGCCGCGTCGGCGGTCGAGCGGGCCGGCGGACGCGACTGGGCGCAGGCCCAGGCGGCCGACCGGATGGCCCGCGCGGTCCACCAACTGTCCCTGGCGGTTCCGGATCTGACGGCGGCGGGAGATCTGTTGTCCTTGGCCGAATACGTCACACGACGCACCTACTGAGGCCTGCCCGGTGGGGAGAAATGAGCTTGCGTAACCACTACACATGAAGCACTATGGGTGAAGTGGTGTCAGGTCGCGCACTCCGGACGGACTCCGGAGTGCGCCGGCCGTGACACCTTCTGTCACCCATCGCGAAAGAGGACCGGCTTGCGCAAGCTCACGTATTTCATCGCCGCGTCGATCGACGGTTTCATCGGCGACCCCAGCGGTGAGGCGGACTTCTTCACCCGCTACGTCGACGAGGAGTTCTTCGGCTTCCTCAAGGAGGAGTATCCGGAGACCCTGCCGACCCCGGGCCGTCAGCCACTCGGCATCGATCACCTGGAGAACAAGCGGTACGACACGATCATCCAGGGCAGGCGCTCCTACGCCGTGGCCCTGGACATGGGCATCACCAGCCCGTACGCGCATATGCGCCAGCTCGTCGCCTCGCGGACCCTTACCAGCACCGACCCGGCCGTGGAGATCGTCTCCGGGGACGTCGCCGCCGAGGTCAGGGAGCTGAAGAAGGAAGAGGGCCTCGGGATATACCTCTGCGGCGGCGCGAACCTCGCCGCCGAGTTGGTCGACGAGGTGGATGAGCTGGTCGTCAAGACGTACCCGCTCATCCTCGGCTCCGGAATGCCCATGTTCGGCACAGAGTTCGCCCAGACCGAGTTCGCCCTGGAATCCAACCGCACCTTCGGCAACGGAGTGGTCGTCAGGACGTACGGCCGCAAACGGTGAAGCGGCGAAGCGGTGAAGCGCTGAAAACGGCGGAGCCGGGGGCCGGAAGTGCTCAAGCGGTGACCCACGCGGCGGCGGAGGGTCCCGTACCGCTACAGTCCGCGCCATGACAGCGGAGTCGACGGAGTCATGGGCGGGTTGGTATCGGGACCGCCGCGGTGCGGAACCCATCGCGATCATCGCGGACGGGCGGCAAGTCCGCACCCGAATCAGGGGAGTTGCTTACGAGGGGGCCGATTTCTCCGGGCTGGAAGCCACGGAGGCGGGCGGGGTGCTGTCCTCCTGCGTGCTGGAGTGGGACATACCCATGCCCGTCAACACGGGCGGAGCAGTCCAACAGGCCACGCTCAGCTGCCTGCTGACGCTCGGTGAGCGTCCGTCGGGCTCGCCCTCGGGGCGCGCCGAGCTGAGCCTCACGCTGCGCTGCGGCGGGGCGGCCTACGAGTCGGGCATCGTCGGGGCGGGGTTCCGTGACGCCCTGGACCGGATCAAGCGACAGCTGCCGGACGACACGGAATTCGGGGGAAAGATCCTGGTGAACGCCTGACCTTCGCCCCACCTTCGCCCCGGCGGCCGTCACTCATGGGCCGAGGAAGTCCCTTACCTCGGCGAGCAGTTGGCCCCGCCCGTACCGTTCCCGTTCCAGATGCAGATAGTGCGACGCCCCGCGCAGGGTCCGTACGCGTACGGCGCCCGCCCCGGTCAGATGCAGCGCCAGCCGCTCGCTGTCCTCCGGGCGGGACCAGAAGTCCTGGTCACCACGGAGAACGAGGGTGCGGGCCCGGACAAGGCTCGCGTCGTAGAACTGCCGGCCCCTGGACTGGTAGAAGGCGTCGATCAGCGGGCCCGTGGGGTTGCGGAAGCTGGGCGGTGTCCGGGAGCCGCTCGTCGGATCGGCGCTCAGCGCGGCCTCGCGGTAGGCGTCGCGCACCGCCGGGTCCCGGCGAGCGTCCGGGTCGGCGCCGGCCAGGCCGCTGTCCCAGCGCGCGGTCAGCGAGTCGGCCGTGACCGCACGCCACGCGGCCTGCGGCCGGGGTTCGTCGGGATTCTCCGGGTCCGCCAGTTCGGCGTGCAACGGCCAGGGGCTCGTCCCCGCGTAGAGGGTGTTGAGCACCATCAGGTCGGCGATCCGGTCGGGGTGGAGTGCCGCGTACATACCGAGCCAGTGGCCGCCGGTCGCCCACCCGAGCGCGGCGGGCGGCCCGGCGGGGCCCCGGCGGCGACGGATCAGGGCGACGGCCGCGTCGATGTCGGCGACCGCCTCGTTGGACCGCACCTGGGGCGGGTTGGCGGCGGGATCCTGGGTCATCGCCGGCGGCAGGTCGGAGTGGCCGAAGCCTCGGATGTCCATGACGTACACCGCGTACCCCGACCGCGCCAGATCGGCCGCCAGCGATCCGCCGGGAACGGGCAGGTCGAACGCGGCGGCGCCGCCGGGGCGCGCGCCGTGCACCAGCAGCAGTGACCGCGCGGGCCGGCCCCGCCGCCCGCGCCCCAGCCCCCGCCCGCTTCCGTGCGCGTCGTCGGCGGTCAGCACCTCCCGTACGAAGAGGCGCGCACCGCCCGCGCCGCGTGCCCACAGGTCCGTACGCACCAGGCCGTCGGCGCCCACCGGAGCCGTGGCGGTTGCGACGCGACCGCCCGCGCCCATGGCCAGCGTCGTGCCGATGACTCCGGCTGTTCCGAGGAAATGTCGTCTGCGCATGGGCGCGACGCTAGGAGGTACGGGTGAGACCTTCAATCAGTCACCGGCTATCAACTCATGCGTCCTGCTTATACGTTGAGGCCGTGGAGCTGCGCAGGATCGAATACTTCATCGCCGTCGCCGAGGAACTGCACTTCAGCCGCGCCGCCGAGCGACTGGGAATCGCCCAGCCCGCGCTCTCGCAGCAGATCAAGCGTCTGGAGACCGCCCTCGGGGTGCGGCTGCTGACACGTAACCGGCGGCGCGTCGCACTGACCGCCGCCGGGGCAGCCTTCCTGCCCCGGGCACGCGAGACCGTGGCGAGCGCCGAGCGGGCCGTGCGGACCGCCAGACGTACGGCGGCGGGCGAACTGGGACGGCTCGTGCTCGGTTTCGTGGGTTCGGCGACGGCGGAAGTGCTCCCGCGGGTGCTGCCCCTGCTCCGCCGCGACTATCCCGAACTGCGCCTCGTGCTGAAGGAGATGACGAGTACGGAGCAGTTGACCGCGCTCGGGAACGGCGAGCTGGACCTCGGTCTGCTGCGCCCGCCGTCTCCTCCCGTCCCGGGGCTGCGGGCCCGCCTGGTCGCGCGAGAGCCGCTGCTCGCCGCCCTGCCGTCGGGCCACCCGCTGGCAGGCCGGGACAGGGTCGGGCCGGGGGACCTGCGGGGTGAGCCCTTCGTGTTGTTCCCGCGCGAGAAGGGGCAGTGGCTGCACGACCTGATCACCGACTACTGCCGGGGCCGTGGTGGCGCGCACCCGGTGGTTGCCCAGGAAGCGGTGATGATGCAGACGATCGTCGCCCTGGTGGCGGCCGGTACGGGCGTCTCACTGGTCCCGGCCTCGCAGCGGCTCATCGCCCGCCCCGGGGTCGTCTTCCGGTCCCTGGTGGCCGGGCCGATGGTGGATCTGGCGGCGATGTGGTCGCCGTCGCACGAGACTCCGGCGTGCGCGGCTGCGCTCGGCGTACTGAGCGGCTTTCCCCTCTCCGGCTCCGGTCGCCCTCTCCTGGGCTGACCCACCGGGGCGACCTTGTGGTCCGGCTGGGCCCGACAATTTGACGGGCCGTCACCGTCGAGCGCCCCGCCGACCGGCGTCACGCGAGAGTGGGGAAACGCACTCCGGGCGTGGGGGGGGGGGGGCGGGGGGGGGGGGGCCCCCCCCCCGGGGGCGCGGGGGGGGGGGGGGGGGGGGGCGGGGGCGGCCCCCCCAATTAGGGG
>NZ_JBITEV010000006.1:0-194302 GCF_044455465.1 Streptomyces sp. NPDC051217 | reverse complement strand
GCGGGGCGCGCGGCGCCCGGCCCCCCCGCCCCCCCCGCCCCCCCCCCCGGCCCCCCCCCCCCCCCCGCGGCGCCGCGCGCCCCCCCCCCCCCCCCCCCCCCCCCCCCCGGCAGGTGCCCGATCCGGTGGGGGGTTCGCGATCTGCCGATCAGCGGCGGATCAGCGACGGATCAGGAGGCCTTGGCCGGCGCGGCCGCGAAGCCGTTCGCCCAGAGGCTGTTGACCTGGTTGCGCTCGGCCTGGTCCGGCTGCGAGTTGGTGCAGGACGGGCCGGGGCCGCCGCCGGACATCAGCTTGCTGCAGGGGGCCGTGTAGTTGTCCGGGAGGCCGAGCACGTGCCCGGTCTCGTGGGCGGTCACGCGGGTGGAGTCGTACACCTGGTTCTGCGCGTAGTCCAGGAAGATGAAGCCGCGGCCGTGACCGTCGGTGCTCGCGTACGAGCCGCGCGGGTCGTTGCCCTCTTCGTAGGTGAAGTCGGCGTTGCCGCCCTGCTGGAGCTGCACATTGGAGACGGCGCTGTTCCAGATCTGGGTGCTGCTGGCTATCTGACCGGCGAACGACGGGGCGCCGGAGGCGTCGTAGACGACGGTCACGGCAAGGGCGCCGGGGTTGGCGGCACGCTTCTCGGCGACCGACTTCATGACGGCCTCGTAGAAGGCCTTGGTGGCGGCGGCGTCTTCCGACGAGCCCTCGTACGCGGCGTACGAGGTGGTGGCGGGCGCGGCGCTGGTGGGGTCAGCGGCGGCGGCCGGGGTGGCGGTGAGGGCGGTCGCGAAGGCGAGGGACAGTCCGGCCATCGCGGAAAGCGCCGTCTTGGGGTATCTCATGTGGGGGGCTCCTGCTACTCGTCCGAGAACGGATTCGGTAGGGAGAGTGTCGTGCCTCACACCGCCGCTGTGGATGATGCCGAAGGGCGATAACACCAGAGCATCACCCCCGCGACCGCTCGCCCAATTTTCTTCGAATGACCGCCAATTACCGCCTTTTGGGTCCCTGGCGTGACGCAAAGGGCGCGCCTACTCTTCGGTACATGGAGCTGGAGGTCAGGCATCTACGCGCGCTGTGCGCCATAGCCGACGCGGGAAGTCTGCACAAAGCGGCCCGGCAGCTCGGCATGAGCCAGCCGTCCCTGACGACGCAGCTGCGGCGGATCGAGAACTCGCTCGGCGCCGAGCTGTTCTCCCGTGAACGCACCGGCTGCCGCCCGACGTTGCTCGGTCACTCCGTCCTCAGCCGCGCGCGTCCGCTGGTCGCCGGGATGGCGGCGCTCGTCAGCGAGGCGAGAGCCGCGGCCGACCGGTCCGCCGGGCCCCGGCTGCGTATCGGCTCCACGGCCAGCCGCGCCCTGGCGGGCTGGCTGCGCAGACTGCGCGAGCGGCTGCCGGGCACGGACATCTCGCTCCAGATGGACGTCTCGGCGAACGCGCTGCTGCGCCAGGTCGCCGCGGGCGGGCTCGATGTGGCCTTCGTGCACGAGGTGGAGGGCTGTCCGCTGCGGGTGCCGCCGGGGCTGGACCGGCGTGTACTGGTCGAGCGCGAGCCGCAGTTCATCTCGCTGGCCCGGGACCATCCGGCGGCGGGACGGCAGATCGTGGAGCTGGCCGACCTCGCCGGCGACCGGTGGATGATCGACCCGACCGTGGACGGCGAGTGGGACGGTCTGCGGCGGGTCCTGGCGGAGGCCGGGCTCAACCCGGACGTCCTGCACGGGGATTACCTCACCGCGGCGTCGCTGATCGCCGTCGGCGAGGCGATAGCGCCCTGCCAGCCGACCTCGGTCCCGCGCGAGGACCTGGTCGTACGGCCGCTGCGGGACGACCCGTTGGGGGTACGGCTGCTGCTGTTCTCGCGGCCGGGGGCGTACGAGGGCGCGGGCATCGCGGGCGTCGGCACGGCCGCGGACGGTGACGGCCCCGGCGGGGCCGAGGTGTACGCCGACCTCGAAGCGGCCTACCGCGAGGCGGCGCTGGGGGCCGTCGTGTACCGCCAGTGGCTGATGCGCAACAAGAGCCCTCTGCTGCACGCGCCCGCGGCCTGACCACGTCTCTCCGCCCTCACGGGCATGGGGTTAGTAATTCACGTAGGCACCTGCTAACTTTTCTTTGCATGTGCAGGAGGTCGCGATGAGCCCACCCGTGCCCACGGGCGACGAACTGGTGCGCGTCCTGGCGACGCTGTCCAACCCCCACCGGCTGCGTGTCGTCGCGGCACTCGCCGGAGGACGTAACTACGTCAGCCGGCTGGCCAGGGAGCTGGACATCAGCAGGGCGCTGCTTCAGGTCCATCTCAAGAAGCTCGAAGCCGCGGGTCTGGTGACCTCGCGGCTGGAGCTGTCGGAGGACGGGAAAGCCATGAAGTTCTACGAGGTGAACGCGTTCGCGGTCCATCTGACGCCGCAGGACATCGTCACCGCCGTACAGACGCTGAGCAATCAGAGCAACCAGAGGGACGAGAGAGACGAGAAGGGGGCCACCTGATGGACGACGAACAGGCGTGGCAGGAAGTCATCGGAGCGATAGGTCTGTTCGCGATCCTGCTGATCGTGGTGACGCTGACGCTGTGGCACTTCACCGTGGGCCGCCGGACCAGGGAGATCAGGGCCGACGAGAACGAGTACCGCCAGCTCGCCGCCCAGGCGGTGGAGGGCCAGCAGCGTACGGAGAAGCAGCTCGCCGACCTCGGCAGGCAGCTCACCGATCTGCAGAGCCGTACCGGCTCGCTGGAACGGATCCTCAAGGACGTCGAGTAGGCGAGCAGTCGAGCAGTCGCCGCGGTCGCACCGCGGACAGAGAAACCCCGGGCCGTCGAGCTGCAACTCGACGACCCGGGCACTGAAGGACGCTCCACCTCGCCTCACGGCGACCTCCACGGATACGACCCTCCGGATGAAGGAGAGCAGCTCATGCTGCGCCGAATCAAGTCAGAACCCGAACGCGCGGGACGCGCCGAACCCGTCCCACGCGCCGAACCCGCCGAAGGCGCCCCACCCGCCCCACCCGCCCCACCCGCCCCACGTGCCGGAGTCGTCGAGTCCGTCGCCGACTGGTCCGCCGGACACCGTACGGCGGCCATCGCCGGCTGGTTGCTCCTGGTCGTGGTCGCCGTCATGTCCAGCTCCCTCCTGCCCGGCGAGCAGGTCAACGCCACCGACCCCGGGGAGGCCGGCCGGGGCCAGCGGATGATCTCCGAGCTGGACGCCGGTGACTCGATACGCGAGAACGTGATGATCCGCCCCCGGACGGGCACGGACCCCGCGGCCGGGCGCGCCGCCACCGAGGACCTGGTCGCGGCCCTGCGCGCCATGCCCGACGCCGTACGGGACGTCGGCTCGCCGCTCGGCGCGCACGGCGGGCGCTGGCTCTCCGAGGACGGTACGGCCGACCTCGTGACCTTCGAAGTCCTCGGTCCCGACGCCGAGTTCGGGGCCCACTACGAGGCCGCGAGCGCCGCCGTGGAGAAGGTGGAACGGGCGCACCCCGGCGCGCGCGTCGACCAGGCCGGCGACTCCAGCCTCTCCTCGGCGGTCGACGACGGCATCAAGGACGACATGAAGCGCGCCGAGGCCACCTCGCTGCCGCTCACCGTCGTCATCCTGCTCGTCGTCTTCGGCTCGCTGATCGCGGCCGGAATCCCGCTGCTGCTGGCGGCCACCGCCGTCGCGGGCGCGTTCGGGCTGCTGGACACGCTCGGCCGGTGGGTGCCGTTCAACAGCGCCGCCTCCGCGATCGTGCTGCTCATCGGCATGGCGGTCGGCATCGACTACTCGCTCTTCTATCTGCGCCGTATCCGTGAGGAACGCGCGGCCGGGCGCCCGGTCCGGGAGGCGCTGCGGATCGCGTCGCGCACTTCCGGCCACGCGGTCGTCGTGTCCGGTCTGACCGTGATGGTGTGCATGACGGGCCTGCTGTTCACCGGGGTCGACGTATTCAAGGGGCTCACCCTCGGGACCGTCCTGGTGGTCGGTCTGGCGGTGCTCGGCTCGGTGACGGTGCTGCCCGCGCTGGTGGCCGCCCTGGGCGACCGCGTCGATCTCGGCAGGATTCCGTGGCTGGGGCGGCGGCGGACGGCGGCGGGCCGCTCGCGGTTCTGGACGGCCGTGGCCGAGAAGGTCGTACGCCGTCCGCTGCTCACCGGCGGTACGGCGGCGCTCCTCCTCGCCCTCATGGCTCTGCCCGCGTCCGGGATGCACCTCCAGGACGCCACGCAGATCCAGAGCCTGCCGCGCGGGGTCTCGGCGGCGGCCGACGCGGGCGCCCGTATGCAGCGGGTCTTCCCCGGCGCGGCCACGCCCGCGCGCGTGGTGGTCTCGGACGACAGCCCCGAGGTGCGCGCGGCCGTCGACGCGCTGCACGAGCAGGCCGCGCGGAGCGACGGCGCGCTGCGCGAGCCGATCACGACGGCGCCGGTCGGCGGCGCGCTGGTGGTACGGGTGCCGCTGGCCGGGGCCGGTACGGACGCGGAGTCCGGGCGGGCCCTGGAATTCCTGCGGGAACGGGCGCTGCCCGCGACGGTGGGGGCGGTGAAGGGGGCCGAGGTCGCCGTCGCGGGCCGGACCGCCACGCCGTACGACTTCACCCGCCAGGTGACGGCGCGTACGCCGGTGGTCTTCGCCTTCGTCCTCGTCCTGGCCTTCGTCCTGCTGGTCGTCGCGTTCCGCTCGCTCGCTCTTCCGCTCGTGTCGATCGCGCTCAACCTGCTGTCGATCGGGGCGGCGTACGGGGTGCTGGTCGCGGTCTTCCAGGGAGGCCGGCTGGAGTCGCTGCTCGACTTCAACGCCTATGGGGGCGTGGTGAGTTGGCTGCCGCTGTTCATGTTCGTGATCCTCTTCGGGCTGAGCATGGACTACCACATCTTCATCCTCAGCCGGATCCGCGAGCGGTGGACCGGTTCGCCGGGCGGCCCCGACGGCGACCGCGAGGCGATCGTCGGCGGCATCGCGGCCAGCGCGGGCGTCGTGACCAGCGCCGCCGCCATCATGATCGGCGTCTTCTCGGTCTTCACGACGCTGTCCGCGATCGAGTACAAGATGCTCGGTACGGGAATGGCGGTGGCGATCCTCATCGACGCGACGGTGGTACGCGGCGTCCTGCTGCCGGCGGCGCTCGCGCTGCTGGGGGACCGGGCGTGGACGTTGCCGGGGCGTGGGGGCGGTCGCGGCGGCTCGGCGGAGGGTCATGAGACGGACAGTGACAAGACGGTCAGTGACAGGACGGTCAGTGACGAGACGGACCGTGACAGGACCGACCGTCACCAGTACGGCCCGAGCACGACCCGCGCCTGATCGCGGGCGAGCCCGAGCGCGTCCGGGAAGATGCCCAGGCCGTGGGCGACGAGCGCTCCCTCGTGAAGGAGCATGAGCGTGCGGGCGAGGCGGTCGGCCGTCTCCGACGGGGTCGCCTCGCCCGGCGCCGTGATCTCCCGTACGAGGGAGGTGAACAGCTCCAGCATCCACGCCTTCTGGCCGGTGATGACCGCGTACGCGGGATGCTCCGGGTCGTCGATCTCGGCGTGCGCGTTGACCATGCCGCACCCCCGTGACCCGTTCTCCCGCGTCCAGGCGCGCGAGGCCTCGAAGACCGTGAGGACATGCTCGGCCGGTGACGGGGGCGCGGCGGCCAGCCGCTCGTCCAGGAAGGCGCGCCAGCGCTCGTCACGGCCGACCAGATACTCGACGACGATCTGCTCCTTCGAGCCGAACCGGTCGTAGAGCGTCTTCTTGGTGACCCCGGCCTCGGCGGCGATGAGGTCGACGCCGACGGCATGGATGCCGTGCTCGTAGAACAGCCGCGACGCGGCGTCGAGGGCGCGTCGCGCGCCGGGAGTCATGACGATCCGGTGCGGTGGGCGGCGGGCGGACGCGGCGGGTCGTTCCGGGGTGCCGTTGTTGCTCGCGCTCCCGTTTCTCTTCACACTCATGCCGAAAAGTATACCGCTCTGTATAGTGGAGACGGTGAGTAAACAGATCGGTCTATCTGTCTCCCGGGCCACGGGTGGTGTCCTGCCGTGAATCTCCTGCTCTCCGTCGCGTTCGTCGTCTGCTGGAGCTCCGGTTTCATCGGTGCCAAGCTCGGCGCCGGCAGCGCCGACGCCGTCACCATCCTGATGTGGCGCTTCCTGCCCCTGGCGCTGGTCCTCGGGGCGGTCGCGGTCGTCCGCGCCCGCGCGGCCTGGCGCGGGCTGACGGCCCGCGATGTGCTGCGCCAGTGCGTGATCGGCGCACTGTCGCAGAGCGGCTACCTCCTCACGGTCTACTACGCGATCCAGCTCGGCGTCTCCAGCGGCACCACCGCCCTGATCGACGGCACACAGCCGCTCGTCGCGGGCGCGCTGGCCGGACCGCTGCTGCGGCAGTACGTCTCCGGGCGCCAGTGGCTGGGCCTGTGCCTCGGCGTGACGGGAGTGCTCGTCGTGACGTCGGCCGACGCGGCGGCCGTGCGGGGGGTGGCGCCGTGGGCGTACGCGGTGCCGTTTCTCGGCATGCTGTCGCTGGTCGCCGCCACGTTCCTGGAAAGCCGCTCCCGCAGAGCGGTCGCGCCGTCCGTGGCGATGACGATCCACTGCGGCACGAGCGCCGTCGTCTTCACCGTCCTCGCCGCCGTCGCGGGCGCGGCGGTGCCGCCCGCCGAGACCTCCTTCTGGCTGGCGGTCGGCTGGCTGGTGCTCCTGGCGACGTTCGGCGGATACGGCCTGTACTGGCTGGTCCTGCGCCGCTCCGGGGTGCTGCGGGTGAACACCCTGATGTTCCTGATGGCGCCGGTCACGGCCGTATGGGGCGCGGTCATGTTCGGCGAACCCTTCGGCCCGCGGACGGCCGCCGGCCTCGCCGTCGCGCTGCTCGCGGTGGCGGTGGTACGAGGCGGTGCCGCCGGACCGGCGAAGGGCGGAAACCCCGGTGACGTGCGGGGCCGGCGCGCCGACAATGGCACCCGGGCAAAGCCGCGCGCTCCGCGCCGGCAGTCCCGGTGACCACAACCGACAGCAGGGAGCGACCCCATGGTGCGGCGCACGACCGTCCCCAGCCTCTTCCCGCCGCCCGGCTACGCGCACGCGGCCGTGGTCGAGACCGGCAGTCGCCTGGCGTTCATGGCCGGTTCCGTACCGCTCGACAAGGACGGCACGCTCGTCGGACCGGGTGACTTCGTCGCGCAGACCGAGCAGGTCCTGGCCAACCTGGAGACGGCACTGCGCGCCGTCGGCAGCGATCTGAGCCGGGTGATATCCACCGACGTGTACGTGGTGGCGTCGGACCCGGCGGACCTGAGCCGGGTCTGGGACCTCGTCGATGCCTCGGGCCTCACCACCGGGCCCCACACCTCCACGCTGCTCGGGGTCGCGTGCCTGGGCTACACCGGTCAGCTGGTGGAGATCACGGCGGTCGCCGAGGTCGACGCCGACGCCGACGGAGCGACGGACTCGGGAGAGTGAGGGCCACTTCCCTCGTCGCCGTGGCCGCCGCGCTCGCGGCCGTCGCGACCCTGGCCGGCTGCTCGTCCGGCTCCGCCGACGACGCCCCGCCCGACACCTCCGCGTACACCGACGGCAGCCGCGTACCGAAGGTCGAGAACGAGGACGACATCCCCGAACTGCCGCTCGCCCGCTACCAGTTCAGCGACAAGGAGACCGAGCGCCTCACCGAGGCGCAGGCGCGCGTCGCACAGCGCTGCATGGCGGACTTCGGCTTCGAGAACTTCCCCCTCGACCCCGCCCTGCCCGGCTCGACGGACATGGCCGCCGCCACGATGGTGGCGGTGGCCATGTCGACCCCGTTCGGCGAGCTCGACCTCGACGAGGCCCGGCGCTTCGGCTACGGCTGGGACCCGAAGGTGTCCGAGGGCGGGTACGGGAAGAAGGACCGCGCGACGACCGACGCGGAGTACCGGGTGTACTACAACGCCGACCGCACTCCCGGCCTCACCGTCAGGGGCCGGGAGGTCCCCGAGACCGGCTGCTACGGCCAGGCCCGGAACCGCTGAGGCTGCGCGCCACCGTCATGCCGGGCAACAGCGCGCTGATGCCGGAGCCGAGGACGGCGTGAGGGCGGTGATGGAGGCCGAGTTCTGCGGCGCCGCCGACTGACGGGGGCCACCACATCCGGCCCGCTGCCCGCTGCCGGTTGCCCGCTGCCCGGTGCTCGCGTGGAGCGCCCGGTCCGGGTCCGGGTCAGCCGGGCGGGGCGACGAGCCCCGACTCGTAGGCCAGGATGACGAGTTGGACCCGGTCGCGGGCGTCGAGCTTGGCCAGCAGACGGGTCAGATACGTCTTGGCGGTGGCGACGCTGATCGACAGCTCGGCCGCGATCTCGGTGTTGGACAGACCCCTGCCGACGAGGACGAGGACCTCCCGCTCGCGGTCGGTGATGCCGGTGACCGTCCGCCGGGCCGTCGGGGCGGACGCGGGGCGGCCCGCGAACTCCTTGATCAGGCGGCGGGTGACGCTCGGGGCGATCAGGCCGTCGCCGCTCGCGATTACCCGGATCGCGGCGAGGATGTCGTCCAGCGCCATGTCCTTGACGAGGAAACCGGCGGCCCCGGCGCGCAGCGCCCCGTACACGTGGTCGTCCTCGTCGAACGTCGTCAGGACGATCACATGTGTGGTGCCGGGACCGGCGGTGATCTGACGGGTGGCCCGGATGCCGTCCGTGCCGGGCATGCGGATGTCCATCACCACGACGTCGGGGGCGAGTTCGGCCGCCAGCCGTACGGCCTCGGCGCCGGTACCGGCCTCGCCGACGACGTCGAGGTCGGGCGCGTCGGTGATGACCATGCGCAGCGCGGCGCGTACGAGCGGCTGGTCGTCGGCGAGTACGACGCGTACGGGCGCCGGGCTGTTCGGGGCCGCCGCCGTGATCCCGTCGCTCACAGGGCCCCCGCCGACAGGGGCGACGTCGGGACCGGCAGCATCGCCGTCACCCGGAAGCCGCCCTCGGGGCGCGGCCCCGCCGAGAAGTCGCCGTCGAGCAGCGTCGCGCGCTCCCGCATACCGACCAGACCCCACCCCGCGCCCATACCGCCCCGTCGGCAGCCGTGCCCGTCGTCCGTGATCTCGATGGACAGTCCGCCGGTCCGGCGGCCGACGGTGACGCGGCAGGAGGGGGTGCCCGCGTGCCGTACGACGTTGGTGACCGCCTCCTGGATGATGCGGTACGCCGAGATGTCGATCTCCGGTGGGAGCGGGCGCGGTTCGCCGAGCCACCGCACGTCGACACGGACCCCGGCGGCGGTCGTCGTCGCGGCCAACCGGTCGACGTCGGCGAGACCGAGCGCGGGATCGAGCGGCGCGGCGTACGCGGACTCCCGCGTGAGTTCGGCGATCGCCGGGAGCTCGGCGGCCCTGGCGCCCTCCGGCTCCGCCTGGCGCAGCGCGCCGAGCATCCGGCGCAGCCCCGCCAGCGTCTCGCGCCCGGCGGTCTCGATACTGCTCAGCGCCTCACGCGCCGCGACGGGCTGGGTCTCGATGACGCGCGCCGCCGCGCCGGCCTGGAGGGCGATGATGCCCATGCTGTGCGCGACCGTGTCGTGCATCTCGCGTGCGATCCGCAGCCGTTCGGCGGTGACCGCCTGCGCCGCCGCCTGCACGCGGGACTTCTCGGCGTACTCCCGTGCCTGGTGGGTCGAGTTGCCGATGAGCCAGGCGATGACCGCCGTCATGGCCACGGCCGTCTCGGCCGACGTGCCCACGTTCCACCCGCTCAGCAGCCGGATGGAGAGATACCCCACCAGCGTGCCCAGCGCCATGGCGAGGGCGACGAGCCCGCTCCGGCGTGCCTGGGTCGATGCCACGAAGAACAGCGCCACATCGACCGCCAGGAACTGCGCGAGCGGGATCTCGCCCACACTCAGCGGCGTCGTCCCGAGAACGGAGGCGCCGAGCAGCAGACCCATGGCCCTCAGCGGGCGGTCGGACAGTCGGCGGGCGCCCGCCACGGCCATACCGGTGGCGACGGCGAGCATGATGAGGCCGTCCCAGCGGAAGAAGAGGACGCCCGCCACCACGGCGGGGTCCTCCTCGCCGGGCAGCCTGAGCCGGATGAGGAAGGTGAACACCGCGCCCGCCGCCCACGCGAGGGCGACCCAGACGCTCGGCTGTACCCGCTTCAGCAGGGGCATGGGTGGCATGGCGTGCATGGGCCGATCGTAACGACGCGGGCCCGGCCGGTCGTCGGACCGTGGTTGTACACCCGTGGCCGGCGGCCGGCGGCGTGATTGTCGGCGCCGGTCCGACGACACGCTGGGGAGCGGAGCGGCACCGTGGGCCGGGTGATCGAAGTCAACGAACTGACCAAACGCTACGGCGGGACCACCGCCGTCAACGACCTCAGCTTCACCGTCCGCCCCGGGCTCGTCACCGGGTTCCTCGGACCCAACGGCGCGGGCAAGAGCACCACTCTGCGCATGATCCTCGGCCTGAACAAGCCCACCGGCGGAACGGTCACCGTCGACGGCCGGTCGTTCCGGGACCGCGCGCGCGGGCTGCGGCATGTCGGCGCGCTGCTCGACGCGGGCGACGTGCACGGCGGACGCACCGCCGCCGCGCACCTCGCGGCGCTGGCCCGCGGCAACCGCATCCCGCGCTCCCGGGTGGACGAGGTACTGCGGGAGGTCGGGCTCACCGGGGCCGCCCGGCGCCGGATCGGCGGGTTCTCGCTCGGGATGAAGCAGCGGCTCGGCATCGCGGGCACGCTGCTCGGCGATCCGCCGGTGCTGCTGTTCGACGAGCCCCTGAACGGACTGGACCCGGAGGGGGTGAAATGGGTGCGGGGGCTGTTCCGGCGGCTGGCCGTCGAGGGCCGTACGGTCTTCGTCTCCAGCCATCTGATGACCGAGATGGAGAGCACGGCGGACGAGTTGGTCGTCATCGGCCGGGGCGAGCTGATCGCAGCGGAGAGCCTGGCGGACTTCGCGGCCCGTGGTGCGCGGTCGAGCGTGAGCGTACGCACCTGGCAGGGCGCCGAGCTGACGGACGTGCTGACGGCCGAGGGCGCGGACGTACGACCGGTGGGCGGCGACGGGCGCGGTGAACTGCTCACCGTCACCGGCCTGAGCAGCGGGCGCGTCGCCGAACTCGCCTTCCAACACCGGATCATGCTGGGCGAGTTGACGACCAGCCGGTCCTCCCTTGAGGAGGCGTTCATGGAACTCACCGCCGACAGCGTCGAGTACGGCGCGCAGGCCACGCGGGAACCGGGAGCGACCCGATGAAAACTGTGCCGACAACGCCCACCGCCCGCGCCACGGCCGCCGAACCCCCCGCCCGCTTCCGTGATCTCCTCGCCTCCGAGTGGCTCAAACTCCGGTCCCTGCGCTCGACGGCGTGGGCGTATGTGATCGGCACGCTGGTCGTCGTCGGGTTCACCGTGGGCGCCACGTACGACCGTTACCGCTACTGGAACGAGAACGGCCCTGTCGACCGGACCGATTTCGTCGCCGACGGGATCGCGCTCATGTACGCGTACACCACCAACGCGGGCCTGATCATGATGCTTGCCGCAGGCGCCATTGGGGCCGTCGCGATCACCGGCGAGTACAGCACCGGTCTGATCCGTACGACATTCGCCGCCGTCCCGGCCCGCCGTTCGGTGATGGCGGCCAAGGTGTGCGTGCTCACGGCGGTCATGACGGTGTTCGGCGCGGTGGTCGCCGTCCTCTCCTTCTGGCTGTCCCAGGCGATCCTGGCGCGCCACGACGCCGGCGTGTCCCTCGCCGACCCGGGCGCCCTGCGGGTGTTCGTGGCCTCGACGCTGCTCGCACCGGTGTGCGGGCTCGGCGGCCTGGCCCTCGGGGCGGTGCTGCGGCACGGCGGGGCGACCATGGTCACGGTCGTGGTGGTACTGCTGGTCGCGCCGCTGGTGTTCTCCGAGGACCGCCACTGGGCCGCCGTCGTGAACCACGCACTGCCCAGCAGCGCCTGGCTCCGCCTGGTCGACATGCGCTACGACCCCGAGAGCGGCATCCCCTTCCCGTGGACGGTGCCCGGGGCGTGGACCGTGTTCGCGCTCTGGGCGCTGGGGGCGGCGGCCGTGGCGACGCTCGCACCGCACCGCCGCGACCAGTGACCGGTGGTCCCCGCGGCGGCCGGGAGCTGGACCAGGAGGTGGTCCCGCCGCTCCGCGGCGCGGACGGCCCGGGAGCCTCTGGCTCCTCGCTCAGCCACCCCTGGGCACCGGGCAGGGACAGTCCGGAAAACGCCCGCACCCGGGCCGTCGTGCGGGCCGGGTGCGGGCGGTCGAGCGGGTGGTGCGGGCCAAAGTAAGAGTTGACCCAGGGTCAGGCCTTCTTGGTCTCCTAGTAATGGGCCGGGTCGGTGATCTGCGGGGATCTTCCCTGTGGGGCGCTGACCTGGCCGTTTACTGTTGGCCAGCGATGGGTCGTGACGGTCCTGATCGGGTGTCCTGCGGACTGTGTGCGGACCGGGAAGGGACTGATGCAATACCACTTCACGGCTCTCGACGCACGGCTACGGTGAGCAGTGCGGCCACTGATAGCACGATGCCACCGAGGAACACATGAACGAGTCTGTTGCACCGGATGCTGCTGCTCGGTCCGAGGGCCAGGCGACATCTGGATCTGCCACTGTTCCCCAGGATGCGACCGCCCGGGGCGCCACCGCTGCGGCCGGTGAAACGGAGCGAGGATCGAGCACCTACGCCACAGGTGGTGGCGGCGTTTCGTTCGCGCACCGCGTCGCGGCCGTCTATCTCGCTGGCATGTTGACCGGCACAAGACGGGCGGAGGTATCTGAACTGCCGGTTCGGAGGCTCTCATTCCAAACCGGTCCGGCACACCCGGTGGATGACCTTCTCGTTGAGTGCGGTGATGAAGCAGCCAAGGTCGTCCTCGCCGTGGCATGTCGAGCAACGCCAAACTTCGTGCAGAGCCATGACGATACGGTGAAGCTGGTTGGGTCGCTGCTCGCCGAGATCGAGAAGTTCGACACTGATGCTCACCAGGTGGCTGTCGCGACCGCCGGTCGGCGCAACCAGTGGGACGAGCTCGCAACGCTCTGCGATATCGCGCGTGCTCATGCCGACCTGGAGGCGTTTCAAGCGTCTATGGACGTCGATGGCCGCTGGTCGAAGCCGGTACGCGAGCGCCATGAGCATTTCCTGAAAATGGTCGAGAAGGTGGTCGAAGGCGAAACCACCCCAAGAGAGGCCCGGCGCCTGGCGTGGCGGCTGCTTGGTCGGCTGCACATCCTCGGATTCGCGGTTCAGAGCCCGGATGAAGGTGACCGCGCGGCGGCCGCGACGTCGCTGGATGTCGTAGCTTCGGCTGCAGCCGACGGGGTGGAGGTCCGGAACCAGCTAGAGGTCGAGGCAACCCGCTACGACGCGACGGGCGGCGTGGTGGACCTCAAGATGCTTCGCCGTGACATTCATGTGGTCCTGGAGTCGACCGTCACTCGAAGCCGACACGCGTGGTCGGTGCTCGCTGAACAACGCAAGCTCGCTATCGCTGGCGTTCGGACCACTATCGGTGATGAGTCATCCGGCGGACCGGTCGAGATCTCGTTCGCCGACCGCCGCGAGCAACTCGCTGAGGCCCTGCGCGATGCCGGTACTCGCGCTTCGGCTCTGTTGGTATCCGGCGAGTCGGGCATCGGCAAGAGTGCGCTGACGCTGTCGGCCGTCGCAGAGCTGGAAGCCGCAGACCCCGCCGGGTTCCAAGGGGTGGTCGTGAACTTCCGAGGTCTGCCGCAGTCGAGCTTGGAGCTGCGAGCTGCACTTGGGATGTCGCTGGAAGACGTGCTTGCAGAGACATCGGCACCGTCTCGGGTCTTGGTCATCGACGCGGCTGATGCTGCTCTGGAGCGGTCCGCCGGCCTCTTGAGCGACCTGGTGCTGGCAGCGGCTGCGGCGGGTTTGGGGCTCGTCGCGGTGACATCTGACGTGGCACTGGGCTTCGTACGGGAGCAGGTGGAGCTGGGGTTCGCGAAGTCCGTTTCATCTTTCGCGATGCGACCGTTGGGCGATGAGGACATCTCGGTCGTCTCAGGCCGCTTTCCACTCTTGCGTACGGTCCTGATAGACCTGCCCGTGAACTCGCTGCTGCGCAGACCCGTTGTGCTGGACCTTCTGGCTCGGACCGGTGCGGAGCCAGATAGGTCACTGGGTGAGTGGGAGTGCCTTGATCTGGTGTGGAGCAGAATGGTTCGGGGCGATGGGCGGCCCGGTGTCGGCTCGGCGGAGGCGCGCGAACAGACATTGCTCGCGGTAGCCGCAGCAATCATGGAGCTGCCCGAGGGCCGTCGACCCGGCCCAGGCATCGATGCTGCAGCGGTCGACGCACTGCGTCGGGATCATCTGCTTGCGCCACCGAGCCGATATCAGAACCAGCCGGATTTTGCACATGACGAAGTCCGACGTTACGCGACTGCCATCCTTCTCGTCCGTGGCCAGAGCCCGACCGATTTGCTTCAGGCAGCAGGGGCGCCCCGGTGGGCACTGTCGGCGGCCACTCTTGCGTGCAAAGGACTGCTGAAAGCGCCGGGTGCTCGGCCCGTCCGGAAGTTCATCGAACTGCGCTCGCAGTTTGATGAGTTCGCTGCTGCGCGCGGAATCCGATGGAGTGATGTCCCAGTGGAGGCGGTACTGGAGACGCCATTCGCGTACGAATGCCTGAAGTCAGCATGCAAGGATCAGTCTGTCGGTTTGGTGCTCGGCGACGTGGTTCGGGTTATCCAGCAGAGGCATAAGGTCAATGGGCTGATCGACCGGCCTAGCGCGAACCCTGTTGTGCGGATTCTCCTTGATTCCGAGCAACCGTGGGACGTTTCGAAAGAGTCCTTCGAGCTGCTCGCAGATTGGCTGCAAGCTCTATCCTTGGCAAACATTGCTGCTGGTAACGAACTGCGAATCCGTCTGCGGGAACGTCTACTTGCGCACTGGAACTCCTTTCCTCTACACAAGGCTCAAGGGGACGCACCGTCCGGACGGATGCTGCAACGTCGTCGACGCCGGCGCGATCTGGATCACCACCTGACGGGCGAGGAGTTCGTCGAAACGTTGGCGCTGCTCGGTCCGGACATCGATGATGCCGTCGAAGCTTGCCTTCGGGCTATCGGGAAAGACGCGCCAGCCTTCCTGGCCCCGGCAGCAGACGCGCCGTTGAGTGCCCGAGCCTTGACGCAGAGGGATCCGGAGCTATTGGCGACGCTGATGATGGCCTACTACGTTGACAACGAGCGACTCTGGCACCGAGATGAGGGTGTTCGACAGCACCAGGGTCGGTGGAAGGGGGTCGGAGTACCTTTCTCTCAGTACTATTTTGGTGGATTCTGGCAGCTATTCCAGACGGCGTCTCCGGCGACTTCGGTGCGGGTGTTGAACAATATCTTGAATAGTGGCGCGAAGGCGCGAGCGGAAATGCTGTCGCGACCTAGTCCGCCTTTTGCGTTGAGTGATCCATTTGATGGTGAGGGTGAGGGTGTTGGTGGTGATACGGAGAAGCCGCAGGGTGAGGACCGCGGTGCCATTCTGAACATTGACGGCACTGCCCGCTTGTACGTTGGCGACAGTCATGTATGGAGTTGGTACAGGGGCGCGTCGGTCGGCCCATACTCGGCGATGAGCGCGCTTCAGGCAATGGAGCGGATTGCCGACATGTGGTTGAGCCGAGGCGTAGCCCCGAAAAGGATCGTTGAGGTACTCCTAAATGGCTGCGAGAATCTAGCGGTTCCGGGGTTGCTGTTCGGGCTGCTCGCACGCCACATGCAGCAAGTCGACACCGAACTTGACCTGTTCCTCGCCGAACCGATCGTCTGGGAGTTGGAATTCGGTCGTGTGACGAGAGAGCATTCAGGGCTGAGTGTAAAAACCGAGGGGCTTGAGAACCTCGAACGTCGCCAATGGACGCCGCGTGAGGTAGCCATGCAACTGATGGTGCACGGCGGGCAGGAGCGTTTCTCAGCTTTGAAGGAGGTCGGCCACAAGCTTGTCGAAAATGGCGACCGGATCGGTATAAGTCAGGAGCTTACGAAGAACTGGGCCGCCAGCCTGGACGCGGACCAATATCGACTCAAGCGGCAGGGCAATGAGGTATACATCGAGGTTGAACCCCCGTCTGAGTTGCGAGCCGCCCTAGAAAAGGAAGCGGCCTACCAGGAGACTGTGCAGACTAGCTTGCGGCTACAGAATCGATACTGGGGATCGGCCAAGACTGGCGCCAATCACATGCCTCCTCCGTCGGAGGAGATCGCCGCGGACCTAGCGGCGGGCCGTGCCCTGCTGGAAGACGATGAAGCTGTGAGCCCGAGCCGGTATTTGAATGCCGTTTCTCACGTTGTCCGAGCAGCGGTGGAACGAGCTGCCACTGGTGATACAGGGGTGCTGGGCAACGAAGCGAAGTTCGCAACGGAATTTGTCGTCGGCATCGCGTTGTCCTTCCAGGAGGCCGAGGACCAACGTCACGAGGACCAGTTTTTCGATCTTGGTGCCGACCGAGCCGTGGCACAAGCCGTGCCGGCGTTCCTAACACCCGCACTGGCTGCGCCGCTGGCAGCGGCCGAAGGCTCGATCGAAGATATTGCCGAGGCTGGTCTTGCGATGGCAGGCAAGGCGTCCCTGGAGACTCGGCTATACCTCGCTCGTGGATGCGATGTTGTCTGGAGATCCCCATGTTACTTCGATCCCTGTACCCACCGGACCGCGTTGAACTGGTTGCTTGAGACCGCCCGTGGCGCAGAAATCGGTCCGTGGGACCAGGACGGCCAGCGACGGTCGAGGGTCCGCATTTCCGGCGATGTTGCCCGACGCCTCCAGGAACTACCGGGTGACTCCGTCGACATCGCGGTTCTCGACGCAGCCATTCGCGGACTCGGCGCAGCTGCGTCGACAGGTCACTGTTGTACCGACGACGCAGCCATGCTGCTCACCGTGTCCCTCCACGTCCAGCGGCGCGCCATGGTCGTGCAGGCAAACGAGGGCTGGTCCGCGGACGACCGCGGGACGCATACCCTGGCCGCCGCACGAGCTCTGCTCGGATGCTTCGCAACGGGCAGTGACGCCGGACCGATGCTCGAGCACCTCGATGCTCTTCGCGCAGATGCGGGACTGATGTCGAACTTTCTGCACGGCCTTGCCGCAGCAGGTGCAGAGAACGAGCGGCTAGCCGCAGCTGCCCGAGGTGTCTGGCCATCTTTGCTGCGCCACGCCGTTGGCTACGTGAGTGACGACCTGAATCCCTACCGCGACCGTCACTGGGGCGCATGGGCCGCTGCTGCGCTACTACCGGACCCTCTTCCGTGGGTGCAAGGTCTGTACAACGAGGTCGTTGGTCTTCCCATCGACTGGGTCTGTGCTGAAGACCTCGTTGGGTCTATCGAGGATTGGTTGTTGACCGCTCCCGGGGAGACCAAGCCTGTCGACGCGCTCATCGGCATCCTGCGAAAGCTCCCCAAGGAAGTGCAAGCCACCCGCGGCATTTCCTGGGTCTCCGATCTGTGCATTCAAGATGGACATGTCACGGTCAAGCAGTCGTGGTTTTCGGATAGCTGGCTCAAAGACATTCGCAGAACGGCCGAGGAAGTCGGCAAGTTGGATGAATGGCAGATGCTCGTTGACTCCTTGGTGGTCGCCGGAAACGAGCGGCTGGCGCCGTACAGCAGGTGACGTCTCAGGGCTCCGCCCGACTCCTCGTGACGGCTCGGATTGAGGACTTGTCCTAGTGTCCTGAGTCGTTAGTTTGCTTGCGGTTATAGGGCGGTGTGGTGCCTGGTCCGAAGCCGTTGTCGCTGGAGTTGTCCGATCACGAACGCCAGGTGCTGCGTGGCTGGTTGCGTAAGCGGACGGCGTCTCAGGCGTTGGTGTTGCGGTCGAGGATCGTGCTGGCGTGTGCGGAGGGTCGGGCGAATGCGCAGGTCGCGCTCGATCTGGGTGTCTCGCGGGAGACGGTGCGCAAGTGGCGGGCCCGATTCTTGACGGATCGGCTGGAGGGTTTGGTGGACCGGCAGCGTTCGGGGGCTCCACGGAAGATCACGGACGAGCGGGTCGAGGCCCTGGTCGCCAGGACGCTCGGTTAGGCGCCATCGACGGGTGATTCGCACTGGTCGACGTGTTCGATGGCCGAGGCGGAGGGCATGTCGCAGTCGGCCGTCTCGCGGATCTGGCGGGCGTTCGGCCTCAAGCCGCACATCGTGGAGACCTGGAAGCTGTCGACCGACCCGCAGTTCGTGACCAAGGTCCGCGACGTGGCGGGCATCTACCTCGCCCCGCTCTAGTCCTGGCGGTGGACGAGAAGTCGCAGATACAAGCCCTGGACCGAACCCAGCCCGTGCTGCCGATGGCGCCGACCACGCCGGTGAAGATGACACACGAATACGTCCGGCACGGCACCACCAGCCTGTTCGCCGCCCTCGACATCACCTCCGGCTAGCACTACCGCCGCCACCGCCATCAGGAGTTGCTGCGAACTGCACCTGGTTCTCGACAACTACCGCAGGGCTATGTCCATTCGTGTCAAGGCGGGCAAGACCGCACCTACTCCGTCATGGATGCCACTTTCGGCGGCCTGCGGGGCGGGTGCGGTCGGGTAGGCGGTAGTTGCGGCAGAGCGCGGGTCAGACGGCCCCGCCACAGATCAAGCTCTTCTGGGCTTCTAGTAGTGGTCCAGGTCGGTCACCTGCCGGATCTGTTCTCGGAGGCGCTGACTTGGTGACGGTCTTGGGCGGATGGCTCGCGGACTGCTGTGCCGGCTACTAGGAGTAGCCATCGTCGGCACGCACGGCGAATAGCACTCGGTGCAGGGTGGTGATGCGTGGATCCTCATCGAGACCGGCCTTCTGGGCCAGGTCCAGCAAGGCTTCGAGTTCGACTTCCGCAGCGCGCGGGTGTCCGGCCTCCCAGAGCAACTGGGCTCGCCGGTAGCGGAGGTCCCAGACGGAGTCGTGGTCCGCGCCTCGTGTGCGTCCCCAGCCTTGAGCCACAATCCCGAACTGCTCGGCACTTGCCGCCTGCTGTTCTGTCCGGCTCAGGCCCTCGCCGAGGTTCTTGCGTGCGACTAACGTCTCTGGATGATCAGGACCGAGCGTGCGTGCCCGACGCTCAACGACGTCTCGAAATCGCTCAATGGCCTCTGTGAGCTTTCCTTGGTTCCCCAGCGTCATGGCCAGGTTGTGGTTCATCGTAAGAGTCTCTGGGTGGTCGTCTCCGAGAGCCTTGATGCATGTGTCCAGGGAGTCGCGGTACTCCGTCTCCGCTTCGGCGAACCGGCCTTGGTCGCCGAGTAGGAAGGCTAGGTTTCCCCAGATAGATAGGGTCTGCCGATGGCCTGGCCCCATGATGCGCCTGCACGCCGATAGGAGTTCGCGGTACGCGGCCTCGGCTTCGGCGGTGGCTCCTCTGTCGTTCAAGATACGGGCGAGAGAATGCCGTGTGGCCAACGTCTCGGGATGCTCGGGCCCGAGCCTGCGTTGCTGGACCTCCAGAACTGCCGACTGCTCTTTCTCTGCCTCGTCGAGATTGCCCTGGATACGCAGTACCACCGCGAGGTTGTGGCGAAGCGTCAGTATGATGGGCTGGTCGTCCGAATGCCTGCTGGCAGCGCCCCGGAGTGCCTCGCGATAGACCGCCGCCGCTTCTTCGAATTCTCCGAAGTCCTTCAGCGCAACCCCGAGACTATTCTGGGCAATGATTGTGTCGGGATGAGCCGGACCAGACCGATGAAGCTCATCGGCTGAGATTCCTCGCAGCTGGCTTATAACCTCCCTCAATCTTCCGCGCGCATGGAGAACGGCCACGAGATCGTGTTGGACATCCGAGCGTTCAGGGTCATCTTCGGGAAGAGCGTTCAGCGCGTGGTTTAACTGTTGCTCTGCCTCATCGAAGTGTCCCTGCTGCATTAGGAGGACACCGAGCGAGGAACGGGCGCTCGCGACGTTCCGATGTGAGCCACCGAGCACACGCTCCTGAAGATCCAGGACGTTACGCATCTCAGATACTGCATTGTCCGTTCGTGCAATGCGACCCAAAGACCTGGCCCACTCGAAACGCGCATTGAGCGCGACCGGGTGTTCCTCACCATGGCGTGCGATCGCTGCCTCCAGGACCGCCTTGTACTCCGATTCGGACTGGGTCAAATCACCAAGCGAGCGCAGTGCCGCAGCATGGCTGTTGCGACCGACGAGCACATCGGGATGGTCATCGATGAGCTGTTTCCTCTGCGCAGCAGTCAACTCCGCAAAGATCGCCGCTGCGCTCTTTGCGTCGAGTTCCCCTTGTCGTACCTGCAGCATGGCCAAGATGTGGCGTGCGTCGAGCGTCTCGGGATGATCGGGCCCTAGGATTCGGATTCTCGCGTCCAGGACTGATCTGATCTCGGCTTCGGCGGATGTGAGATTTTTGCGCAGCATCAGGGTGGATGCCAAGTTCGAACGAGTGATCAACGTAGATGGGTGCTCGATCCCGAGAGCCTCCTCCTCTAACTGGAGGACCTGGCGAAACACCTCCTCGGCGTGTTCGTTCTCCCCTTGGTCGCGCAGTGAGATCGCGAGTTCATGCTGGGCTTCGAGGACATCAGGATGCTTTTCTCCCAACTCGGCTCGGAGCCCGTCCAGCACCAGTTTTCCCTCAGCGGCCGCCTCATCGAGTCGGCCCATACTCCTAATGCAGATCGCACGGGCATGTCGCGAGCGCAAGGTCTGAGCTGAAGTCGCGCCGAACAGTTGCGTTTCATGGCGGATTACTTCGTCGTACTCGTACTCCGCTTCTGCGAGCTTCCCTCGCTGCGAAGCCACTCTGGCCCGTTCATAACGCAGGGACAGTACGGTGGGGTCAGATTCCCCAAATTCCTCTATGCATTCCTCCACAATGCTATCCAGTTCGGACTCTGCTGTCTTAAGATCGCCCATCTGCTTTACTGCAATGGCCCGGTGCCTGCGGAGGTTAACTTTGGCCCATGGATTAACCGTTGAAGAACTGCAGCGCTCCAGTCCTTCGGCCGCCAGTTTGCAGGCCGTCCGGTAATCGCCCCGGAAGTGCAGATACGAGACGGCAACTCCGGCGCAGAGCAACACGGCTGTAAGACGATCGTCGGCGGGAGCATCGGATCGCGACGGCAAGCGGCCTAAAAAGACCAGCCAGTGTGGCACAAGCCCGTGCCAGGCCGGCCAGGAACCCGGGTCGCGCGGGTTCTCAGAGTGGGGAGTGGCTACCACCAGCAGGTCCGCGGCCGAGTCCCAAACCGGTTGGTAGTCCCGGGGCTCCGAGAGAAGGGGGGCGACCGATACCTCCGCCACCAATCGATGGATCTGATACACGGGTTCCGCCGAAAGCGAGTCGACGGCTATGAGCCCGAACCTGCGCAGGCCGCGGAGGGTCGTTCTGATGGTTCGCGGCGCCACATCCTTGGGCCACATTCCGAGATCAGCAATGGTGGACGCGTTAAGCAGGGCGTTGGGCAAGGAAGCAGCGGGGGCGAAGCAAGACAGCAATTGAAGCAGGCCGCGGGCGTGGACGGTGCCCTGTCGTTCGAGTAGGGCGAGGGATAGCTCCCATGTACCTGCAATGGTCTGGCGCGCCCGCTCTTCATCGCTGCGTAGATCTCCGTATATGCCCTCTGTCGCGTCATCGAGGAACAGCGGGGAGTCGCTGAGGACACCGACGTACTCGGTGAAAGTCCGGGCTTCGGCCAATGGATCGCCGTGAGCCATCGCTAGGTATGTGCCTGCCAGATGCAGAGCGAGCGGCAAGGAACCCAACCGGTCTGCTAGAGACCGAGCTGAATTTGCATCCCCCGCTTCGGGCGCGAGCTCCTGGAGGACCTGGCCTGCGAATTCGCTCTCCAAGACATCAAGTTGGTGGGATCGTGCAAGCCTGTCGCCCCACGACCGCTTGTTACCGTCACGCGTGGTGACCAGGACGCCCTGTGACTTGCCGACAGCGGGCCTGACCCAGCCAGTAGCGTCGGACAAGGCGGCACCGGCACAGGACAGAACATCGAGATCATCGGCATCGTCAAAGACGAGTAGCCACCGGCGGTCCATGTTCGCTAGGTGGCACCAGACTAGATCGGCCGCAGGCCGTCCGCCCTTTTCCCAAGCGTGGGCCACGTGCTCGGCCGGGGCTCCTGCGAGGAGTGCTACGTGTCGCATTCCATCAGTCACGGCTGCTGCGGATCCCGCCTGGATCCAGAAGACTTCAGCTCCATCTTGTTTGGCCCGCTCAGCTGCGCTCAGAGCCACCGTTGTCTTGCCTACTCCGCCCATCCCGGAAAGGACTTGGACGCGTGCATCCTCCATGGTGTGCGTTAGGTCCGTGAGGACGCCTTCACGGCCGAGAACGGCCTCCGGGAGCCTACCGAAAGGAGCCTCCACCGAGCCGAGTGCGAGCATCTCTTGGGCGGAAGGCAACTGTCTTTCATTCTGAGATGCGTGGTCGGCGAAGAAATTCCACACGCCTCCATAAAGGTTGCCATTTACAAATGTCCCCTGGCCTTCGTTGCGCTGTTCATGGGGTCGCTTGTCAGACACTGCTCATCACATCCAACCCAGCGAATGAGGTTTCAAATTGTCTGCCCCTGCCTCTAGTTGCCACGACTTCACTGAGAACTCCCACCGTAGGTATTGTGAATTCCTCCGGTAACCGTCCCGTTGACGAACGTTCCAGACCCGGAGTTGTGTTGGCTCTCGATGCTGGAGACGGCACCCGCGCTGGCGATGGCAGCAAGATCAGGCCGGGCTTCCTGATGCCTGTCTACGTACTCGGCCAGACGCTGAACCCACTCCTGCGTGAGCTGATCTTGCACACGTGCCAGATCGGATGCTGCCGAGGGCTCCGAGGCTGCCGCGTGAACCCATTCTGAAAGTGTCCGAGCGTCGTTGTCGTGGGTATTGAGGGCCAGCGCTTGTTCGTCTTGCGTACCTCCACGGAAGAGCTGCGCAATCCTTGGGCGGACAGCCAAGGCTCCACCTGTGAGCATGGACGCAACAATTGTTCCGGCGGCGCCGGTTGCTACCGAGACAAGTTCGGGATCGAGCATGGATTTGATTCCTCCTGGATGGATGATTGTCGTGATTCTGGCGCCAACTTACCTCTGCTGCAGACGGCATGAGCCGTCTATCGACCCTCTACGAACATGGTGCGGAGAATGGAAGACGATCAGTCCCCGTTGAGGAGAACGTACTGCTCACCAGTGAGGCAGTAGTGGAGGGCGCCGGCGGTTGTCTCCACGAACTCCTTGGGGAGTGCACTGGTGTCGACTCATTGGACCTAGACACGCGGAGTGGCAGCGCGCCTCCCGGGCCCCTCATGGAGCTAGCGATTCCGCTTCTGTCTGGGAGTGCTCCTAGTACCGCGCGGTGGCTGCTTGGCGTTCAGATGGATCGTGCGTTGGAAATCCGAGGGTGGCCGCAGGGAGCTCAAGGTAGCCGTTAGCGTCCTGTCGAGCGGTCCAATGTGGCCGTCGTAGAAGGCTCCGAGGAGGCTGCGGGTCTGTTCGTCGTAAAGGAATGCGACGCCTCGGGGGAGGTTGAGCTGATGCTTTTTCGCACGTAGATAGCCACGGGTCTTCTTCTCGGTGAATAAGGCGTCCTCCCCGGCCGGACGAGTGGCCCAGACAAAGAGCCACCCTTCGGCTGGGTCGATGCTGCCTGTGATAGGCACCGCAAGACTGCGGCCCTGGCCATTCGGTAGTGGGTTGTCGAGCAGGTCGTCGGCGTGCCGGGCAAATTTTTGCTGAACGTTCCAATCTCCGGAAAGGAGTGTGGCGCCGATACTCAGCCATCCGGTGGCGTTTTGTGACTGTAGTTCGTCGACAAGCGGCGCGGCAGGACATGGCGCCATCGTCGGCTTCGGCGCGGATGCGAAACCTGTACCCGCACGGTTCTTGGTGTGGAACCACTGATCGAGCGTGTCGGTACGACTGGTCACGAGGGTCGGCGTCTGTGAGCGGTAGCGGCGCAGCTCAGACACGGTCGGCTCGGGGGCGAACGGGAAGGCGGCACGTAGCAATGCGGGGTCGGGTTCGACCCAGAGGCCCTTCTCGAAGAAGTAGAGGAACAGGTCCAGTTCGTCCGGCGCACTGAACATCACGGTGACGTCAGGGTTGCGTCGCCGGCGAAGGTAGAGGAGGAACTCAGCTGGTCGCGCAGCGAGTTCGGTGATCAACTCGAGGTCGTGCAACGACACGGTCCAGGGAATGTTGTCGACGCTGAGTAGACCAGCCCGCACCAATTCCGCGGTCGCAGTCAGGACGGTCGACAGGTCGTCGAGGCTGACTGCGATGGTATGAATCTCCCGGATGTGACTGAGGTCGACCCACCCTTCCCCTTCGATGCGCAGACCTCCGTCGCGCTCGATTCCGTCTCGCATCCGGCCGGCCTGCGCTGCGGCTTTCGTAATAATTCCGGTCAGATCCGTACGGATGCGCGCCGCCTTACCACCCCGAGACAGGGCACTCAATGCGACGGCCTTGTCTTCCACGATGATCGCGACGTCGTCGAGGAGAACAAGGTGGTCACCCTCAACGCGCTTGGTGTACTTCGCCGAATCGGCATTGGCTGCTTCGATGGAGTCCGCGGGGACGTAATACTCGAATGCGTCCCGATAGTGAGCGCCGGGAAGTACGCGGCTCAGCGCAACGCGAGTACGGGATTCAAGGAGGTCCCCACGATGTTTCGCGTACTTGCTCCATACTGCGGATTTCTTGAGGTGCTCTTCGAGATTCTCTCGGACGGCGAACACGTTCAGCGCAGGATGAGGAAGAATCATGCGCCCGTTGGCGCCCACGATGAGCGGTCGGACACGCAGCGGATTCTTTCCGGTGCTGAATGCGTCGACGACCTGCGCGGTGCTGGTCTCTCCAAGGTCCAGACGGAATCGCTCGATGACAGCTCTGACTCGTTCCTCGAGGACGCCAGTATGCGCAACGACATCTTCGACCGCGACCGAGGCCGCGTCGGCGTCGGGCTCGAACATTGTCATGAACCCGGACCTAGCCCGTTCCATCAACGCGTCGTCAGCCTTACCGGACGCCATCGCCTGCAGCATCGTGCTGCGCATCGCGTCCATGCGACCGTTCATGCTGGCTATTTGTATGTCGTGGCACGCGTCGAGAACTGTCAGGGCATCGGACGAGTCGAAACCCAGCTCGGCCACGAGGGCGGCCCGGACGTTCGGCTCACCATCGAGGAGCGCCCTGTTAGTCGTCTCGACCATCTCCGGATAGGAGGAGTTGCGCATCCACACCTCGCCACCCTGGATGAGTAGTGATACGAGGGCAAGCTTGTCGTTCCGGTCCGCGCCGGCTAAGGAACGCAGCTGAGCCAGATGCAGAAGCTTGTCGAGTTCTTCCCGCGCATCCGAGACGAAGTGGCTCATCTCCTGATCCCCGACCGCTGCCTGGTGAGAGGAAGTGTCAGTCGACTCCTCCTGCTGAGACGCGAGGGCAACCAATGCCAGCAGTTCCAGCTGAGCGGCGGAGGCGGCTGGGTCGACGGACACTGCTCCCTCATGTGTCATCGGAAGGAAGGCCAGACGAGCTACCTCGATTAGACGGATCGGATCGAACCGTCGTAGCTTCGCACTGAACTCGGTGACGCTCTCCTTGAGCGCACTGTCAAACGCCGCCTCAGGGTCCTCAGCCGCACCAAACTTCCCCATGAGCCCCACCATTGAAGCCCACGTATCAACCATCACCTCCGCGTGCGGGTCGAACGCCGGTGATGCTGGAACTGCGCGCCGCTGTCTCTTCTTGCGCGATTCATGACGCTTCGATTTAGATGCCACTTGGCGACTTCACCACACACCAGGGCCAGCCCGCTAACGGATTTGCAGATTCGTGCTGCCAGGTGATACGGGGCGCTGGACAACTGACCGTCGGTAAGTCGCCGTCTCCTGCGGTTCCCTCGGAGTGAACGCTGCCGTGTGGCCGTACCGGAATCGAGAACGCCTATAGGGCACCATCAAGGAACTGTGCGAGCGTTGCCGCTCGACTCGCCATCCTTCGCTTCCACGGCGTCCCGTCCTCCTCGGCGATCTCTCGCCACAGGGCTGCGGTGGCCGCGCCGAATGCCGCTAGTGCTTCGGATGAGGCATTTCGCCAGGACGGGAAGCGGTTCGCGAAGGCGACCGCGGCCTCGACTGGGTGGTCGGCGTTCATGAGGCGCAGTGCCAGGGTGCCTGGGTCGATCCATGCGGCGCCGCGCGTTGGCCATGCCCAGTCGACGAGGCGGGCACGGTTTCCGGCGATCAGGACGTTGTCCGGGGCGAAGTCGGTGTGGAGGAGGGCGTTGCCGGCGAAGTGCTGCCGTGTGCCCGGTGGTGCGTACTCCGCCCATCGGTCCATGGCGTCCTTGATCTGGACATCAGCTGGTGCGGTGAATGCTTGCAGTTCGGTGAGTGCGGCTTCGACGAGCGGCAGGTCGGGCGAGCCGGGGGTGTAGTCGGCGTGGCGGCCGTCGATCACCTCGTAGCCGAGGAGGCTCCAGCCGTCGACTTCCAGGTGCCAGTAGAGGCGTGGGCAGGACGCGGGCAGGTGCGGTGCTACCGCCGCCTCACGGCGCTGCGCGCTGACCTGGGGGTGGTCTGCCGGGATGCCCTTGAGGAAGACGCTGCCGCTGTCGGTGTCGAGGACGGAGGCGACGCCGGAGTTCATTCCGCCGCTCACGGTCGCCGCCTGGTGCACGGCGCCGGTCTTGTCGGCGACGGAGCGGCGGGCCTCGGCGGGAAGGTGCTCGTAGGGGATGCGGGAGATGGACACGCGCGGTTCCTTGGCTGCCGGGAAGTGGGAAGTGCCGCCCGGCCAGGGTACGGCCGGGCGGCACTCGGAGCGGTGGGTGGGCGATTACACGGTGCGCCAGTCAGGGGTTAGTACGGCTGGTCGTCCCCGGCGGCGCAGCTGCACTCGGCGGCTTCGGCCGCCTCGTCCAGGTTGTTGATGATCTGGATCTCGTCGTCCCCGATCGGGGAGACGTTCAGGGGCACCGGCAGGGTGCCGATTGTCCCGTTGGGTGGGCGCACCCCGATGGTGAGCATCACCGGCTGCTTCGACGGGACGAGCGTGGTGGGTGGAGTCATGATCCGTAGCCTCCATGCTGGCAGTAGAGCTCTCGTTGGTCCCCCGCCTCCTGGTAGAGCTTGGCCAGCGGCCGGCACGTGCGGCATGTGCCGGTCTTCGTGCAGCCGGAGCATCCACCGGTGCGGAGCTGTAGGGACTCGGCGATGGAGCCGAGTCGGGGGAGGGCTTCGACGCCCTCGGTGATGAGGTTCACGCTCGGGTCCCGGCCGACCTTGCAGATTGACGCGATGCCGTGCGGGTCGACGTGGAAGAAGGTGTGTCCCGCGTTGCAGCCGGTGAAGACGCTCCGGGGCTGTAAGTGGTCGAGTGACTGTGTCGCCAGCGGGTTCGCCTCGCCGTCGATCGTGGGCGACATGCTCGTGTACACGTGATGCGGGAAGCCGTACGACTCGGCCAGGCGCACCATGGCGTCGACCTCGTGGGCGTTGTCGTCCGAGACGATCACGTTGAGCCGGATCGGGAGACCATCGTCGCGGGCGACGTCCAGGCCCTGAACGAACCGGCCGAACGCGCCTCGGTTTTTCGTGACCTTGTCGTACGTCTCGGCGGTCGCCCCGTACAGGCTCACCGTCAGCCGGTACGGGCGGCGCCGGGCGAACAGGTCCCGGATCGGGCGCTTCCTCAGCGACGAGCCGTTTGTCGAGACCTGGACCATCATGCCGAGCTGGTGCGCGTACTCGTACGCCGCGCCGAACTCGCGGTCGATCAGTGCCTCTCCGCCGGTGATCTGCAGCCACAGGACTCCGGCGTCCCGCATCACGCGCAGGAGCTGCTGTTTGCCGTCCCAGTCCAGGCCGGCGAAGCGCTTCTCTCCGAGGTAGCAGAACTCGCAGTCGTAGTCACAGCCGAGGTTGATCTCCCACGACGCCTTGGCGTACCCGTACCGGGACCGCTCACGGACGAGGACAGCGTCGCGGAGCGGGGACTCGGGTAGCTCGGTGCCCCACGCTTTCGCCGCCGCGTTGATCAGCCAGGCCGGGGCCGACTGGTCACCCGCAGCGTCGGCCAGCAGTTCCTCGTAGCGAGATTCAGGGATGCGTACGCCTGCGGCCTGGCCGGGCTGGACGAGGAGGTACTGGCCGAGGAACGGGCTGGCGACAAGACGCGGCGCTGAACTGCTTGCCGTTGACTGTGCGGTGATGGTGGCGTGTGTGATCATGCGGACCTCCACGTTGGATGGAGCGGGCCCCGCTTGGGCGGGCCGCGGGTTCAGAGCAGGCCGACGGGCGGCGGTCTATGCCGTGGCTTTCTGGGTGGTGAGGTGTTTGAGATCGACGGTGGTGCAGCCGTGGAGGGTGACGACGGTGCAGGCTGCGAGCGTCCAGCGGATCAGCGGGCTGTCGAGGCTGACCGCGACGGGCTGATCCTCGGGTCCGTGCACGGGGGCGAGCGTGCCCGGGTCGTGAACAAGGCCGGCGACACCCCACATCTGGGCACGCTCGACCAAGGCCGCGGTGTATCCCTTGCGCAGGTGCGGGCAGGCACCGACGGATTCGACCGCACAGGGTTCGCACACCGGTGGCGTGGTCGCCTGCTCCCCCTCGCTGATGGGGCGTCCGTCGGCTGAGCGCGTGAGGAACAGGTGCCGTTCATCAGCCCGGCCAAAGGTGGAGGTTCCACAGACCTGGCAGAGCATGTGCGACATCGCCTGTCGCTGCCGGTAGGGATGAACCGCCGCCAGATCGGGCTTCCCGAGCCCGCGCACCGCGGCGCGCCTGATCCACAGAGCCTCGTACCGGCGGTCGATGTGGCTCAGTTCGTCGGCGTAACCGATGCCCTGACCGCCACGTCCGGTCCGCAGGACCACTGTTCCCGGCTGAGCCTGTTCGCCGGTCCAGGGCGTGATGAACGGGACGTGCATTCCCTTCCAGTAGAACTGCCGCGGCGGACTCATGACGCTTCCCCCACGGGCACGGCGTCTTCCTCTTGCCCTGAGTGGACAGGTTCGGCGGCGATTCTCCCGGCGAGCCGCAGACCCTGCTCCACCGACAGGTGGATACGCAGTTCGTCTTCCACGTGGGCACAGCCAGGCTCGGCCAGCACACGAACACCCGCGCCCAGGGCGCCGGTCAGCAGCAATCGCATCCGGGTCGCGAGCTTGCGCATCCCACGGGGCCGGTGAAGCTTCAGCCCTTCACTGATGCTGTCGGCGCCCAGTACCGTGCTCAGTCGGATGGCTGCTTGCAGGTTGTCGGAATCGTGCACCACCAGAGCCAGTGACGTCTCATTCTCGACTTCCACCACCACACGCAGCTGGTGCCGGGCGGATGCGTCCTGCAGCCGGTCGCGGACCGACTCCGCGTACATGAAGCGTGCCAGCAGCCGCTGCACCAGCTGGTCGACGCCCGCCTTGCCGCGCACCCTGATCACCAGGTAGTGGGCCTCGTCGTAGTCGGCGGTCGCATCGACACCCGCCGCCTCCAACCACGCGGTGGCCTCAGCGGTGTTCAGGGAGAACGGCAGCCGACTGCTGCCCAGCAGCGTCAGCTCCAGAGTCCCGCCCCCGTCACCTTCACAGCCTTCACGGAGTGCAACACGTCCGGCGATGCGCGCACGGTCCACCGCCTGGGCGAGGACGCCCTCCAGCGAGGAGAGGCCGGAATCTTCAGTAATCATTTGCGAGGACGCCTTCCAAGGAAGATGCAAACAAGGTCCGTAGCGGCGGTGGTTCATGCGATTTCCTTGACAGTCCTGGTCTCCACGAGCCGTTCCAGCAGGTCGTTGACGACTCCGGCCATCCGCCGAAGGTGCCCGAGGGACTGACTGCAATCGACGGGGATTTCCTTGGAGCGCAGCGTGCGCGCGCGCTGAAGGAGACGGCGCACGTGGGCGTCCTTGTCCCCGGCGGCCTGAGCGATGGCATCGAGCCGCCGGAGATCGCCGCGCAAGCGCTCGGCGATCTCTCCGAACTCACTCTCACGCGGGTCCTGTTCGCCCAGGACGTCACCGACGTCGTCCACGATCGCCTCCAACGGCTTCACACCACGGAGCAGGCAGGCGATGCGGGCGAGACCCGCAGCGTCGATGGATGGCAGCCACTGCCCGGCCGGAGGTGATACGGACCAGTGGGCCTCGGCGAGGTCCGTGGAAGTCGAGGGCATCAGCAGCTCCCGACGGCGAACGTGCACCAGGTGCAGGTGCCCTTGCGGCCCCAGTCCCGGGCGAGGCAGATGACGAGTTGCATGCCGCGTCCGCCCTCGTCGTCCGGACCCGCCTCCCGCACCTCCGGACCGCCCGAGGAGTGGTCGTCGACCTGGATCAGCACGTCACCGGCGGTGTCACAAGTGATCTGGAAGGAGACCGAGTTGGCGGTGCCGTGGACGATGGCATTGGTCACGATCTCGCTGACCAGCAACTGCACCGTCCCGACCACATCGTGATCCCTGACGCCGGCCCTCCCCAGCACGGCGGCCGTCACCCGACGCGCGGTCTCCACCCGCCTCGGATCGGCATCGAACGACATCTCGGCGTGCGCACTTCTCATCGGTCCTCTCCAAGTCGCCGTCTCGCCACCCGCCGGGATCGTGTCGAGGCGGGCCGGTAAACGTCGGGAGAAGAGAGCGGGAGTGCGGTGTGCCAGAGGCGTCGAATGCATAGGAATTCCTCTGAGGTCGTGTAACACCCGGCCCGACTGGGACAGGACTTCGCGTTCTTCTGGCGTCGCTGTCGCCCGCCGCAGCGGTCGCTCAATCCCGCAGCTGGCCTTGCGAGGCAACGCGCTGTGCCGTTGGTCTTTGCTGCCTCAGCCCGGCACCTTGCAGACGCCGACGCTGATCCTGGGAGTCGTGATTCTCATCCGGGTCCGCTTGGCGCTGAAAGTGGCGGCACAGCGCTTCGACGGAGCGGGCCAGGAGTGTGGCGTGGCGTACAGGGCTCAGCGAGCTGGGGTCGGCCGCGAGACGACGTTGCGCTTCGCAGATTCCCGCTTGGGCGCATGCCGCGTCTCGTGGCCCGGCCACGTCGTACTTCCGTTCCAACTCCGGGATGAGCAGGTTGAGGTGCCCGCGAAGTTGGAGAGTGAGCGAGGTCAGTGCTTCGCCGGTGGGAGGCTCGACGGCGTCGTCGAGGAGGACGGATGCCGCTGCGGTCATCGTCAAGATGTCGAGCGGGAACGTACTCTGGATCGCCCGATAGGTGGTCTCGTCCATGGCGTGCTCCCCGGCTCGTCGGTTTGTGCGTTGCCCAATCAGGGTCGTCCGGAAGGCGCAACTACGGGATAACCGGCGGGGGTTACCGAGGCGGTAATACACTCATTGACGCTCCTGCAAGACGCGCTCGCGTGCGTAGGATCGCCCTGGAGGTCGGCTCACATGGACGCCACGACATCCGGCCCGCTCACCCCCGACGTTCTCGACAGAGCAGACGTACGGGCAGCCCTCGCGGAGCACGACTTCGCGGCCGTCTTCACCCTGATCAAGAAGTGGGGCGGCCTTTCCCAGAACCGCATCGCGTCCGCCTGCCAACTCACCCCCGGCAAGGTGTCCACGATCATCAGCGGCAGCCAGCGCGTCACCAGCTTCGATGTGGTGCGGCGGATCGCCGACGGACTACGCGTCCCAGGTCACATGCTCGGGCTCGCACCGCGTCCCTGGGAGCACCAGCAGCAGACCCAGCACCCGCCAGAGTCGCCGGGCGTACGACCGGCAGCCAGCGAGGTCCCGTGGAGGCCGGATGCCACCATCGACCTGGCAGCAGACCTGACGAGGAGCGATCTCGTGATGGACCGTCGCGCAATCACGCGCGCCCTTGCCGGAGCGGCTGTAACCGGCGCCGCCCTGCTCGATTCCCTGGAGGGCTGGCTCCAGCCGGCTGCCGCTCTGCCCGCGCCTGTCCGGCGAGGCCGACTCGGACTTCGTGAGACGGATGAACTGGAGTTCACAGCACGCGCGTTCCGGCAGTGGGACCACCAGTACGGTGGCGGGCTCCGCCGCAAGGCGGTTCTCGGGCAGCTTGCCGAGGTGGCCGGCGCGCTCGACGAGCACCAGGCGCCCGAGGTGGAGACGTGCCTGTACCGGATCATGGCGCAGCTCGCCGGAACGGCGGCGACCATGGCATGGGATAGCGGCCTTCACCGACGGGCGCAGGAGTACTACCGTCTGGCCCTGCGATCCGCGCACGCGGGTGCCGACCCGGTGTTCGGCGCCAACGTCCTTGCCGGAATGGCCCGGCAGATGCTTTACCGCGACCGCCCGGATGACGCGCTTCAGCTCATCCAGCTTGCCCAGGAAGGCGCCCGGGACGTGATCGGACCGCGTGTGCGGGCCATGCTCCACACCCGTGAGGCGTGGGCGTACGCCGCGCAGGGCCGCACCGCCGGATTCCAGCGGGCCACCGCGAAGGCGGCCGAAGCCCTCGCCAATGCGACCCGCAGTGGGGAAGAGCCTTACTGGATCGCGTACTTCGACGAGGCTGAGCTGGCGGGCGTCACCGGCGGCCGACTGCTCGACCTCGCACGACAGGACCCCCGGCAGCACGCGGAGCGGGCGGCTGATGAGATCCGTACGGCACTCTCCTCACGCGGTTCGGAGGCGGGCCGCTCGTATGCGCTCGACCGGATCGGCCTTGCCGAGTGCCGTTTCCTCGTCGGTGATGTCGGCGGCGGCGCGGAGGAGACCCACCGCGCGGTCGCCGCCGCAAGGCTCACCCAGTCCGGCCGGGTCCGTACGCAGCTCGGGCAGCTCTACCCGTACACCGTGGGCCACCAGGCGTCGCGGTCGGTACGTGAGGCGCGGGATAGTATCCGCGACCTGCTGTCGAGCTGAGGAGGACGGCGTGACGACGCTGGCCGTGACCGGACACATGGACCTGACCGAGGAGAGCGTGCCGCTCGTACGGTCCGCACTACGTCAGCTTCTGGAGCCGTACCGCGAGGACTTGAC
This sequence comes from Streptomyces sp. NPDC051217, assembly GCF_044455465.1. Classification (NCBI taxonomy): domain Bacteria; kingdom Bacillati; phylum Actinomycetota; class Actinomycetes; order Kitasatosporales; family Streptomycetaceae; genus Streptomyces; species Streptomyces sp. NPDC051217. The sequence continues at coordinate 161,415 of NZ_JBITEV010000006.1, read as the reverse complement.
CGGGGTGTCGTGTATCGCCGCCGGGGCTGACGCGCTGTTCGCAAAGGAAGTCACCGCGCTCGGCGGCTGGCTTGTTGTCGTGATCCCTTCCCGCGACTACCGGGAAACGAAGGTGAAACCGGCGCATGCCGCCTTCTTCGACCATCTTGTTGAGGCAGCCGTGGACGTGGTGACGATGCCTCACGAGACGGCGAACCGAGCCGCTTACGAGGCGGCGAACAGCGAGCTGCTGGCGCGCGCGGACCGGCTTGTCGCGGTGTGGGACGGAACTCCGCCCTCGGGCAAGGGCGGGGGCACCGCTGACACCGTCGAGGAAGCACGCGCGGCAGGATTGCCCGTCGACGTCGTATGGCCGGACGGCGCGGCACGCCGGGCGTGACGCAAGAGCCCCTTGTTCGGCCGGGAGGCTGACAAGGGCACAATGTCGGCGAAGGTGGCGGCCTGAGCGACTACTCGGGCTGGGGCCGAATGACGGGCGACGTCTTCGTCCGTGCCCAGCAAGACGGGGGCTGCTCTCGGCCGGCCCCGGTGACAAGCCCGCCGCCTCTCCTCTCGCCTCGGGTCTGAACCGGCCGCATGGTGCGGCGTGTTCACACCGGGGGTGGTAATGCGCAGCCCCGCATGCTGTTTCGGCATGCGGGGCTGCGGTGCGTGTCTGTGTGCGGTTGTGGTTCAGGCGGGCACGTGGCAGCCGCTGAGGCTCTGGCAATCGCCTGGAGAGCTGGTGGCCTGTTCGGCGGCTGTGTCAGTGCCCTCCGTGCAGTCGGCGGCTGTCGGCGTGTGTGTCAGTCCTCCGTGTGTCGGGTGAGGTGTTCGGTGGAGTTTCCGTGGGTGGCGCGGTATTCGAGGGTGTCCTGTGCGGTGACGATGGGGACGAGGCGTTCGTACTCGGCGTAGTCCTCGTCGGTCATGATGCTGATGGCGTCGGCGACCACGGAGCCCTTGGGAAGCCGGGCGAGGTACTTCCTGACGAGGGCGACGAAGTCGTCCCTCATCGCATCGACTTCGTCCAGCCACTCGTTCTCGCGCCGTATCTGCTGGTGCCCGGCGGCCTTCTCTTCCGGGGTGATGGTGACGAGCAGGCGCTGCTCGGCGAGGGTGAAGGGACGCCCGTCACGGTGGTATGCGCGCTGGGGGTCGTCGAGGTGGCCGTGCCAGTCCACGTCGGCGAAGAGCGCGACGACGTCGGGGCGGATGCGGGTCTGGGGCATGAGCGATTCCTTCTGCAATGGGGTGTGGATGGGGTCTGAATTGGTAAGCGCTTCGCGGTGAATCGCTCAGGTGGTGCGCGGGGCATGAGGTACCTCCATGACTCGGTGGACAGGGGCTTCGGGTACGGGCGGTCAGTGGCGGGTGCGCGGCCCGCCGGGCAGGGGCGCCGGCCCTGGTGTGGGATGTGGTGCCGACGGCGCGGGGCGGGGTGTCTGTGCGGTGTGGGTGGTTTGCTGGATGCGCCAGGCGAGGAGGCGTGCGGGGTACCGGGCGTCGTCGAGGGGGCGCTGGGCGGCGGCGCGGAGGACGTCGACGGGGTCGAGGCCGCTGGTGTCGGCGCGGGCGAGGGTGGCGACGAGCGCCTCCCAGTCGCGGGTGTTGAGAATTCGGTCGGCGTGTTCGGGCAGCACCACGCGGACGACACGCTCGTACCGGAGCCGGCCCGTAGGACTGCTCGGCCCTGCCCGTTTGACGGTGGCCAGGGCGGTGGTGGCGGCCTGGTCCGCGGCGGTGTGGAGGTGGGTGAGGGCGTTGCGGGTGGCGGTGACCTGCTGGTCGTGGTGGTGCAGGTCGTGCCATCGCAAGGCGGCGGCGCTGGCCAGGACGATCGTGTCGAGGAGCAGGGCCAGGAGCGTGCCGTCAGTGCTGTTCGGTGGTGGGGTGCGGAGCATGGCCCTGACCGCTCCCCGCAGCCGCGCGGCGTGGTGGTTCTCGGCCTGGACGCGGGAGCGGGAGGCCCGTTCGAAGGCGGCTGCCGCGTGGCGAAGTTCCTCCCGGTAGGGGGCTGGGGCGAGGAGGGGCAGGGCGTCGAGGGTTTCGCCGAGTGCGGTGATGTGGGCCTGCGCGGCCGGGGCCCCGTCGTGGGCGAGAGCACGGGGGATGTCCTCGGCGGCGGTGATCGCGTCCTGCCACGGGCGTGCGGGGGTGGCTGTGGTGGTCAGGCGTTCGCTGATCCTGGGCCACGACAGGTCGGGGGAGAGTTTCGATCCGGAGTACCAGATCGGCTCCGCCTCGCTGTTGGTGTCACCTTTCAGGGCGAGCGTGTAGCCGCGGACGTCGCCGGAGGGGAAACGCTTCACCTCGACGAGCACCCCCTCGGTGTTCTCCAGCAGGGTGAGGAACTCCTCCGTGCTGGCCGCTGCGGACACCGCCGTGCGGGCCGTGGCACGCAGACGCTCACGCGGCGTCTTCTGCTGGCCGGCCCGCTTGGCCTTCTCCTGCTCGGCGCGGGTGGGGCGTTTGGCGGCGGTGCGGTCGCCGCGCACGACCTGGTGCAGGCCGTAGTGCTTCTCGACGGCGGCGAGTTCACGGTCGGCGGTGAGGTAGTCGTTCCAGTGCCGGGCACCCCGCAGGTCCGCCCGCACGGTGGTGGCGGCGATGTGGATGTGGTCGGGTGCGTGCCGGACGGCGACCCACCGGCACCCGTCCGGATCACCCTCGGGGGCAATGCCGGTGGCGTGAACGACGCGGCGGGCGACATCGGCCCACTGTTCGTCCGTGAGAATGCGGTCGCTCTCGGCGGCGCGGACCGAGCAGTGCCACACATGCTTCTCCGGGGCGCGGCCCAGCCGTCCGGCCTGCTTGACGTGCAGGTCGAGATCCGCGACCAGGAGCTTCCTGACGGCGTCGGCGTCCTCGGCGCGGCCGGGATCCGGCGCGAAGCCGTCCCAGGAGCCCACCAGGTGTGGATCGGTGTGGCCCTTCGCCTTCGTGTCGAAGAAGTAGCGGATCAGGCCGGCGGTGCTCTTGCCGCTGTTGATCTTCGCGATCAACGGGCGGCCTTCTTGCTGACCGCCTGGTTCGCGGCCTGTGCGATGTCCCGCACAGCCGCGCCTACGGCGGTCAGGGTGTGCTCGGTCTCGGCGAGCAGGGCGCTGTCCCCGGGGTGTGGGTGGCCGCCGGAGTTGAGCTTCCAGGCGATCTGGTTGAGGTTGCGGCCGATGTGGGTGATCTGGGCGCGTAGCGCGTTGAGTTCGTCGATGTAGTCGTCCAGTGGGGTGCGTTGGCCGGGCAGGGCGAGGTCACCGTGCACGTGGGCCATGACGACGGCGCCGACGTAGTGGGCGGCGGCGATGTTCAGTGACTGGGCCATGCCGAGGATGCCGGTCTTCTCGCCGACGCTGTATCGGACATCGACGCGCTCTTTGCGCTGCTCGCCTTGGCGCTCGCGGCGTCGGGCCACACGGTGCAGCGCGGCTTGATCAGCAGCACGCGGCAACGGCACAACGGAAGACGCAGAGACGTCAGTTGGATCGTCCCGCTCGGGCACCCCCTGGTGCCCGAGCCCCTCCGCCACCCCCGGGGCGGAGAGATCCCCGTTGGACCGGCCCTTGGACGGTCCAACGGCATACCTTGCTCGCGTTGAAGCCGGTGCGGAGTTGATCTCCTGCTCAACCGGCTGACGGGCCGGGGCGTTGTCGGCGAGGTTCTGGTGCATGGTTGTGCTCCGGTTGTAGGTGAGGGGGGCTCGTCACGTCCGTCGCATCCGTCCCGTGGCTGGTCGGAGCAGGTACGGGCAGGCGTGCAGGTACGGCTTGATCCGTTGCGGCGGGGAAGTCCGTCCCCGTGCTGACCTGCGTTGGGACGGATGCGACGGACTGATACGGCCTCAGGTGGGTGTGCGGTCAGCGGGCGCGTGTCGGGCCGGCGGTGCCGCCGACTGGGCCGACGGGCAGTGCCCCAGCCGGAGGAGGGGGTGGCCTGCCCTGGACCGGGCGGGTCGGCTCTGCTTCGCGCCGGGGTGTGGGTGTCGGCGTGGGCGGGGCGGGCTCGGGGCAGTAGCGGGCCCAGGCGTCGAGGAACTGGTTGCGGGCGTATGCCTTGGCCTGGCGGCCGTTCTCGAAGCGGTAGTTGGCCGGGCCGATGTCGAAGTCCCTGAGCAGTGCCGCCAGGTGGTAGGCGTTGAGGCCCTTGGTGCCGTAGTCCGGCCAGGGAGACTCGGCGTCCGTCAGGAGGGCGGCGAGCAGGTCGTGTGTCCGCAGGGCCTCTTTGTTGCCTCCCTGTTCGAAGATGCGGCGGATGTCGCGGAGCAGCCGTGTCTTCAGGGTGGTCTGTCCGTCGTGGACGGCCTGGTGCTGTGTCATGGCCAGGCAGGCGGCGCGGGCGCTGGCGGGCCAGTGGCCGCCGGCCAGGTCGGCGACGATCACCAGCGGCTCCCAGGTGTCCGCCGCCCGGTCCTCGACCGGCATCGTCGGCACCAGAGCGGCTGCCGTGCCGCGCAGTGGGGTCAGCCATGCGGTCAGCCGGTCGCGATGTGCGTTCAGTTCGGGGACGGAGTACCGCGAGCGGAAGGGGGTGATCCGCTCGCCGGGCTTGCGCTTCTGCATACGGAGCACGACCGCCCGGTCCATGATCGTGTCGGGCAGGTCGCCGATCCCGGCCAGTGCTGCCATTGCGAAGGTGGGGAACGCGGTCGGCTTGTGCTCCGGTCCGGAGATCCGCCAGGCGGGCCGGTTGCGCTGGTGCCCGGCGTTCAGCAGGCCGCGCAGGTCTTCCTTCTCGCCGGCCTTGGGGCCGAAGATCGTGTCCGCCTCGTCCACCAACAGGGTGGGCGGGTTCTTGCCGATCACGCGGAAGACCACGGCCGGCGAGGTGTTGACCGTCATCATCGGCTGGTGCACGGTCTCGTGGAGCACGTCCAGGACGCGGGATTTGCCGCATCCCTTGGTCGGGCCCACCACCGCCAGACGCGGCGCGTGCTGCAGCGCGGGCTGAATGTGGGAAGCCGCCACCCACAAGGTGACGGCGGTCAGCGCCTCCTCGCTCGGCAACACGACGTACCGGCCGACCGTCGCACGCAACTCGTCCAGGATCGCGACCCCGGTCCCCGAGTCGTCGTCGGGGACCGTGTTTCCCCGCACGGGACCGGTCCCCAGAGAGCTGTGGGGACCGCTCCCCGCTCGGTCCCCAAGTGCGGTCCCCACCCGCTGGGGACCGGTCCCCGGGACCGTGGTGGCGGTCTTGGGGACCGACTGACCGGAAGTCCGGTGTGTGACTTCCGGTGGACCCTGACTGCCGTGATCCGCAGCGCTGGGACCGGCCTTCTGGCCGCTGATCTGGTTGTTCCGCGTGCCAACGGATGTCTGGCCCGCAGGTAGATCATTGGTCGGTACGTCGTCGACTGCCCGGTCCCCGCCATGTTCTGTCGGCACATCAGCCTGGTTCACGGGCTGCTTCGAGCTGTGAGACGTGGGTCCTTTTCCGGGGACCCTGGCCTGTGGCCAGGCGGCCTTGGGGGACGCGTTCGAAGCAGCGGGGGACGTGGAGTCCTCCATGGACTTCCTCTCTACGCGGGGGACCGGATTCAGCACGGCCAGGCTCCGCATTGGTCTGTTCGTTCGGGTGAGGGCAACGAGTTCGGGAGTCCTCGGTTTCTGTGAGCGGCTCTCTGGAGCGCCGGCCACGCCTACGAGATCAGCCCCAAATCGTCCTGGCCCTCGGCCAGCGACCGTTCGTAGCGCAGCAGATCCGCCTCGGGGTACAGCACACGCTTGCCGATCTTGATAGCGCGCGGCCCCTTCCCGATCTGGCGCCAGTAACGAACCGAGCTGGCGGCCGTGCGGTATCGCTCGGCGACCTCATCCGTGGTCAGAAATCGCATGTTTTCCCTGATGGCTAGGAGGCTTTTCCGGATGCATCAATGGGACCCCTGGATCGCCGGTTAGGCAAACCGGCAAGTCCATGTTTCAATCGGGATAGCGAGAGTGAGGGTGGAACTGCGATGGCAGCCGACGGACAGGCCAACAGCGATGTGCCGCTGCTCTACAGCGAGGGGAACGCGGCGGCGCGCGTGGCGCTGGAACGTGAGGTGAGGGGATGGAGCACCATCGAACTCGCGGAACGGGTCACCAAGGCCGGCGTGAAGATGAATCAGACCGCGGTCTGGCGCATCGAGAACGGCGAGCCGCGCCGTCGCATCAACCTCGACGAGGCGCTCGCCCTCTCGCGGGTCTTCGAACTGCCGCTTGAAGAGCTGATGTCTCCACCCCTGGAGGGGCTGGACGCCGGCGTCAGGCGGCTCGTCCAGGAGGCCGTCGAGGCGTACTTCGAGACCCGTGATGCCCAGGACCGGCTGCACGGCGCCGTTGTCGCCATCGCCCAGCACATCGACGCCCAGCCCGACAGTTCGCGGGCCATCCACGAGCAATGCCTTCGCCTCATGGGCGAGGAACGCGACGCCCGCACCCTCACCGAGTACATCGAGGGTGGCGGCTACTACCAGTAATCCCGTTGAAGGAGGGGCCACTTGGCCAACATTCAGAAGCGAGCGAACGGCAAATGGCGGGCGCGCTACCGCGACCTGGACGGCAAGGAACACGCCCGCCACTTCGACCGCAAAGCCGACGCCCAGCGCTGGCTCGACGAGGTCACGACCAGCTTGGTCACCGGTCTGTACGTCGACCCGCGCGCTGGAAAGATCTCCTTCGAGAAATATGCCACTCAGTGGCAGGGGCAGCAGATCGCCGGCGAGGCGGGCACCCGTATCACCGACAACGCCCTGCGGCTTCACCTGATACCCGCGCTGGGCGCGTACGCGATGGTGTCCCTGCGGCGGACCCACATTCAGGCCCTCTTCAAGCAGCTTTCCGAGCAGCTGGGGCCCGGCAGCGTGCGCAACGTCTACGACGTCCTCGTCCGCGTCGTGACGGCAGCGGTCGATGACAAGGTCATCGCCGCGAGCCCCTGCAAGCGGATCACTCTCCCGCCCCTCTCGGACGACGAGGTCGCACCGCCCACCGTCGCACAGGTTCAGGCAATGGCCGACGTCATGCCGCCGTATCTTCGCGCCGCGATCGTCGTCCTGGCCGGATCAGGCTTGCGCGTAGGCGAGTTGCTCGGACTGAAGGTCTCAGACGTCGACTTCAAGCGCGGCACGATCCGCGTCGAACGTCAGCGGCTGCAGTCCGGCCTGATCGGCCCGCCGAAGACCGGCAAGTCCAGGCGTACGGTTCCGGTCGGCGAGGTCGTCACCGACGCACTGCTCGGGCATCTCGCCGCGCGGCCGTCGAAGGAATGGCTGTTCACGATGGAGGAGGGCGAGCCCCTCAACTACCGCCGTTGGAAGACCGAATGGAACTGCGCCCGTAGGGCGCTCCAGGCGGCGGAGAACCAGGCGGCCGACCGCGAAGGCCGCAAGCCCGTCGGGCTGCCGCGCGTAGTCACTCACGACCTGCGGCACTTCTACGCCTCGGCGCTCATTGGCGGCGGCGCGAGCGTCAAGCAGGTCCAGCTGGTCCTCGGCCACGCGAGCGCCGTCATCACCCTGCGGATCTACGCGCACCTGTGGCCGGGCGAAGAGGACCGCACCCGCTCCGTCATGGACGCCGTTCTCGGCGGCATGCGGACCGGGTGCGGACCGGTAGGCAGTGCGACCCACGAAAGTGCAGGTCAGACGGCCAAAGCGCAGATCAAGCCTTCTTGGTCTCCCAGAAGATCTTGTCGACCTGGGCGATGTAGTCCAGCGCCTTCTGGCCCGTCTCCGGGTCCGTCGACCCCTTCGCGGCCGACAGGGCCTTGAGGGTGTCGTTGATCAGCTGGTGCAGCTCCGGGTACTTCTCGAAGTGCGGGGGCTTGAAGTAGTCGCTCCACAGCACCGACACGTGGTGCTTCGCGAGTTCGGCGCGCTGTTCCTTGATGACCGTGGAGCGGGCCTGGAAGTGTGCGTCGGCGTTACCCGCCATCTTCTCCTGGATGGCCTTGACCGACTCGGCTTCGATGCGGGCCTGGGCGGGGTCGTACACGCCGCAGGGAAGGTCGCAGTGGGCGCTGACCTTCACCTTGGGGGCAAACAGGCGGGAGAGCATGAGCTGTCCTTCCTCGTGATCGTCTTCTCAGGTGGGACATTACTCCGTGAGAAGCCGGATTTCGCGTGTGCCCCCTAGGGCTTAGGACAAAAGTCCGGGGTCGGATCGGGACCGGACGGCGGAACGTACCGTGGGACCGGGAGGTGCGGGATGACGGAGCACGGGCGTGAGCCGAGGGCGCTGTTGGGGATCGCGGAGGTGTCGGGACCGTCCATGTATCCCACCCTCAAGCAGGGCGATCAGCTACTGGTGCACTACCGCGCACCGGTCAAGGCGGGGGACATCGCCGTACTGAAACATCCCCTCCAGCAGGATCTGCTCATCGTGAAGCGGCTGGTCCAGCGGCGCGAGGGCGGGTGGTGGGTGCTCGGGGACAATCCCGGGGCCGAAGGCGACAGCCGGGTGTTCGGCACCGTCCCCGGCGAACTGGTGCTCGGCCGGGTCCGGGCCCGTTACCGGCCGCGCGCCGAGGATCAGCGGTCGGTGGCGGGGGCGCTCGCGTGGGCCTTCTCGGCGCTGCGGCCCGTGCTGTCGGACCGTTCCGTCTCCAGGCGTTTACGGGCCCGGTAGGCGGCAACGTTGGCGCGGGTCGCGCAGCGGTCCGAGCAGTAGCGGCGTGAGCGGTTGGTGGAGGTGTCGAGGTAGGCGTTACGGCACGGTGCGGCCTGGCAGAGGCCGAGGCGGTCCACGCCGTACTCCGTCAGATGGAACGCCAGGCCCATCGCGGCGATCGCGGCGAACCCCGCGGTCGCGTTCGACGGGTGCTCGGCCAGGTGCATGTGCCAGCGCGGATGGCCCTCGTCGTCGAGGAAGTCGTGGCCCGAGATCTGCGGGCTCACGGGGAATTCCAGCAGCAGCGAGTTCAGCAGGTCGACGGCGTGCGTCGCCTCGCCCTCGTCGGCCGCCGCGAACACCGCGCGCAGCCGGCCCCGTACGGAACGGAAGCGGGTGACGTCCGCGTCCGTGGCCCGGCGCGATGCCTGGGTGGACCCGCCGAAGAGGGCGCGGACGGCTTCGACCGAGGTCAGCGTGTCCGTACCCCGGGCCGGTTCCTCGGTGTTGACCAGGCGTACGGCGTAGTCCGAGTAAGAGGCCAGTTCCACTTGTAGTCCTTACGGCAGCGGTCTAGGGTCGGCGTAATAGCTGGTCTTGCTCACAGGGTATTACGGAGCGGAGGGTTCCGATGGTGGACACGGGGACGGACGCGGGGACGGACGCGGGCAGCGCCGTCGGTGGGGCGTCCGCCGTGGGACGGGCCGAATGGCGCGCCTGGCAGGACAGCTGGGACCGTCAGCAGGAGTGGTACATGCCCGACCGCGAGGAGCGCTTCCGGGTGATGCTCGACATGGTCGAGGCGCTGGTGGGGCGTGAACCGAGGGTGCTCGACCTCGCGTGCGGCACGGGAAGCATCAGCGACCGGCTGTTTCAGCGGTTCCCGGCGGCCACCAGCACCGGCGTCGACCTCGACCCGGCGCTGCTCGCCATCGCGGGCGGCTACTTCGCCGGCGACACCCGTCTGACCCTGGTGCGGGCCGACCTCAAGGACCCCGACTGGACGGCGAAGCTGCCGTACGACTCCTACGACGCCGTCCTCACCGCCACCGCGCTGCACTGGCTCCACAGCGAACCGCTGGCCGTGCTGTACGGGCAGATCGCCGGACTTGTCCGGCCCGGCGGCGTCTTCATGAACGCCGACCGTATGAAGGACGGGAGCACGCCTCGTATCAACGAGGCCGAGCGCGCCCACCGGCACCGGGAGATGGACCGCGCCAAGGAGGCGGGCGCCCTCGACTGGGCCGAATGGTGGAATCTCGCCGCCAAGGACCCGGTGCTCGCCGGGCCGACCGCCGAGCGGTTCGCGATCTACGGCGAGCACGCGGACGGCGACGCGCCGTCCGCCGGCTGGCACGCGAGGCTGCTCATGGACGCGGGCTTCGGGGAGGCGCGGGCGGTCTGGTCCTCGCCGTCGGACTCGCTGGTCCTGGCGCTGAAGTAGGCCGTGTCTGACAAATCCCGCCTGGCGCGCGGCGTCCGGCACGCACGCTCGCCGCGTTGTCGGACTCATTCACGTACGTCCAGTACGAGAATGATCCTCCGCCTTGCGATCGCACGCACCGACGAGTCATCAGCCGCTCCGCGGCGGGCGCGCGCCCACCCCGCGGGCGGACGGCGCCATGTGTCAGACACGGCCCAGCCGGGGGCAGAGGCGCGGGCGGGGCAGAGGGGAGGGGTGTTACGGACCTTCGTCGGTAACACCCCTCTCCGTAACACCCCTCCGCCGCGCCTCCGCTGCTACAGCACCTTCGACAGGAACGACTTCGTCCGCTCGTGCTGCGGATTCGTCAGCACCTCGCGCGGATGGCCCGACTCCACGACCACCCCGTCGTCCATGAACACCAGCGCGTCGCCGACCTCGCGGGCGAAGCCCATCTCGTGCGTCACGACGATCATCGTCATGCCGTCCTCGGCGAGATCGCGCATCACGTCCAGGACGTCGCCCACCAGCTCGGGGTCGAGCGCGGACGTCGGCTCGTCGAAGAGCATCAGCTTCGGCTCCATCGCCAGCGCGCGGGCGATGGCGACGCGCTGCTGCTGGCCGCCGGAGAGCTGGGACGGATAGCCGCCCGCCTTGTCCGCCAGACCCACCCGGTCCAGCAGTTTCTCGGCCCGCGCCCTGGCGACCGCCTTCGGCTCACGGCGCACCTGCATCGGTGCCTCCATGATGTTCTCGATGGCCGTCATGTGCGGGAAGAGGTTGAAGCGCTGGAAGACCATGCCGATGTCCCGGCGCTTCAGGGCGACTTCGGCGTCCCGCAGCTCGTACAGCTTGTCGCCCTTCTGGCGGTAGCCGACCAGCTCGCCGTCGACGTACAGCCGACCGGCGTTGACCTGCTCCAGATGGTTGATGCAGCGCAGGAAGGTCGACTTGCCGGACCCGGAGGGGCCGATCAGACAGAAGACCTCGCGCGGCGCGACCTCCAGGTCGATGCCCTTCAGTACGTGCGCCGGGCCGAAGGACTTGTGTACGCCCTCGGCCTTCACCATCGCGGTCGCGCCGTTCGCCGTGTTCCCGTCTCTCGTCTTCGCGATGGCGGTCATGCGGTGCCTCCGTTCGGGCGGCCCAGGGAGAACAGACTGGCCTTGACCTTCTGGAACGGGGTCTGCGGCAGGGTGCGCAGCGAGCCGCGCGCGTAGTGCCGCTCCAGGTAGTACTGGCCGATGCTCAGGACCGAGGTCATCAGCAGATACCAGGCGGCGGCGAGGAACAGCATCTCGACCGGGGCGCCGGACGTCTGCCCGATGTCCTGCGCGTATCTCAGCAACTCGTAGAACTGCACGGTCGCCACCAACGACGTCGTCTTCAGCATGTTGATGACTTCGTTGCCGGTCGGCGGCACGATCACCCGCATCGCCTGCGGGATCACGATGCGGCGCAGCGTCTTGGCGTGGCTCATGCCCAGCGCGTGCGACGCCTCCGTCTGGCCCTCGTCCACCGAGAGCAGACCGGCCCGGCAGATCTCGGCCATGTACGCGGCCTCGTTGAGGCCGAGGCCGAGCAGCGCCGTCAGGAACGGCGTCATGAAGCTGGCCCAGTAGTCCTTGTAGATCGGGCCGAGGTTGATGTACTCGAAGACCAGACCCAGGTTGAACCAGACCATCAGCTGGACGAGAACCGGCGTACCGCGGAAGAACCAGATGTACGACCAGGCGATGGACGACATCACCGGGTTCTTCGACAGCCGCATCACCGCGAGGACGATGCCGCCGACGACGCCGATGGCCATCGACAGGATCGTCAGGATCATCGTCTGGCCGACACCCTTGAGGATGCGGTCGTCGAAGAAGTAGTCGGGTACGGCGCCCCAGTTGATCTTTCCCTGGGAGAACGCGTAGATGATCGTGGCGAGCAGCGCGAACGCGACGACCGCGCTCACGTACCGCCCGTAGTGCCGGACCGGGATGGCCTTGATGGCCTCCGGTCCGGCGGGTCCCGATGGTGGAGCGTCGGAGGGACCGTCCGACTTCGATATGTCAACAGACACGGATGCTGCCTTTCGGAGCCGGGTGCGATCAGGTGCCGGCGTTGATCGTGGCTTCCTTGACCGCGCCTGCCTCGACGCCCCACTTCGCGATGATCTTGTCGTACTCACCGTTGGCGATGATCGCGTCGAGCGCGGCCTTCAGCGCCTTGCTCAGGTCGTCGTTGCCCTTGGCGACCGCGATGCCGTACGGGGCGGCCTCGATCTGCTCGCCGACGAGCTGGAAGTCGTTGCCGCCGCCCGAGGTCTTCACCGCGTAGGCCGCGACCGGGAAGTCCGACGAACCGGCGTCGGCGCCGCCGGCGCGCAGCCGCGTCTGGGCCAGCTGGTCGTTGTCGAACGCCTGGATCCCGATGGCCTTCTTGCCGCCGTCCGTGCACTTCGTCGACTCGGCCTTGGCCAGGTCGTGCGAGACCGTGCCGCGCTGGACGACCATCTTCTTGCCGCAGAGGTCCGACCAGGCCGCGATGCCCTTGTCGTCGCCCTTCTTGGTGTAGATCGAGACACCGGCGGTGAAGTAGTCGACGAAGTCGACGCCCTCGCCGACCTTCTTGCCGGTCTCGGAGTCCACGCCGTCCTGGCGGGCCTTGGTGTCGGTCATGGCAGACATGGCTATGTCGTAGCGCTTGGAGCGCAGACCCGTGAGCAGTGTGTCGAACGTGCCGTTCTCGAACTCGAACTTCACACCGAGCTGCTTGCCGAGCGCGTCGGCGATGTCCGGGTCGATACCGACGGTCTTGCCGGAGTCGTCCTTGAACTCGACCGGCGGGTACGCGATGTCGGAACCCACCTTGATGACGCCCTTGTCCGCGATCGCCTTCGGCAGCTGATCGGCGAGCGGCGCGCTCTTCGTGGAGGCGGCGGGGTCCTTCTTGTCGCCGTCGGTCTGGTCGCCACAGGCGGTCAGCAGCAACGCGCCGGCGACCGCGATCGCGCCGACCGCGGCGATCCGGGACTTCCCGGCGGTGGTACGACTGGTGAAGCTGGCGGTCATGATGAGGATCCTCCGGCGGACGAGGGAATTACCACGCGGTGGGCACGCGTCATCGAGTGTCACGACCGTGTGTGATTGATTAGGGCATCTTGCCATTCGGACTGGGCCGTTCAGGGGCCCCGTCATGTCAAAATCGGATAACGGGTGACCCCCGTGTACCGGCAGACCGGCAGATCAAGACCGGATCATCTACTGGAGTGCCTTCTTCCGGCCGGACAATCTCCGGCCCGTCCCGCCCCTCCAGGCGGTTTCGTGTCGTGCGGCGGATCTGTCTTGAAACTCCGCTATGAGTCATGTCACCGCTTGTAGAAGGAGTCGTGGACGTCCGGCCCGTCCGGTATGAAGGACACCGACACCCCTCATCCGGGGCTCAGGGCGCGTGTGCGGTGCGCCCGGCGCGTATGTACCTCCTCCTGTCCGGCGTTCCAACCGCCGATAACAGGTCATGTACGCGGTGCCCGCCCACCCCTCCGTAACCCAGGAGTGGACACCCTCAACTGATGAAGAGACTTAAGGGGTCAAGAACATGGCAGCGGAGATCGTGAATCCTCGCAGCGAGAGCGAGAGCGAGAGCGAAGGCGTCCGGGACGTCGTCGGTGACGGCGTCGCCGACGACACCACGGACGAGCCCTTCGATCCGGCCTTCGCGCTGCACCGCGGCGGGAAGATGGCCATCCAGGCCACCGTGCCCGTCCGGGACAAGGACGACCTGTCCCTCGCGTACACGCCGGGCGTCGCCAAGGTGTGCACGGCGATCGCGGAGAACCCGGAACTGGTCCACGACTACACCTGGAAGTCGCAGGTCGTCGCCGTCGTGACCGACGGGACCGCGGTCCTCGGCCTCGGCGACATCGGCCCGGAGGCGTCGCTCCCCGTGATGGAGGGGAAGGCGATCCTCTTCAAGCAGTTCGGCGGTGTCGACGCGGTGCCGCTGGCGCTGGCCACGACCGACACCGACGAGATCATCGACACCGTCGTGCGGCTCGCGCCGTCCTTCGGCGGGGTCAACCTGGAGGACATCTCGGCGCCCCGCTGCTTCGAGATCGAGCGCCGGCTCCAGGAGCGGCTCGACATCCCCGTCTTCCACGACGACCAGCACGGCACGGCCGTCGTGACGCTGGCCGCCCTGCGGAACGCGGCGAAGCTCACCGGGCGCACGCTCGGTGAACTGCGCGCCGTCATCTCCGGGGCGGGGGCGGCGGGGGTCGCCATCGCGAAGTTCCTGCTGGCGGCGGGGATCGGCGACGTGTCGGTCGCCGACCGCAAGGGCATCGTCAGCCCCGACCGCGACGACCTGACCGACGTCAAGCGCGAGCTGGCCGAGATCACGAACCACGGGGGCCTCTCGGGCTCGCTGGAGGCCGCGCTCTCGGGCGCGGACGTCTTCATCGGCGTCTCCGGCGGTACGGTCCCGGAGCCGGCGATCGCGTCGATGGCCCCCGGGGCGTTCGTCTTCGCCATGGCCAACCCGAACCCGGAGGTCCACCCGGACATCGCGCACCAGTACGCGGCGGTGGTGGCGACGGGGCGCAGCGACTACCCGAACCAGATCAACAACGTGCTGGCGTTCCCCGGGATCTTCGCGGGCGCGCTCCAGGTGCGGGCGTCACGCATCACGGAGGGCATGAAGATCGCGGCGGCGAACGCACTGGCGGACGTGGTCGGCGACGAACTGTCGGCGGACTACGTGATCCCGTCCCCGTTCGACGAGCGGGTGGCCCCGGCGGTGACGTCGGCGGTCGCGGCGGCGGCGCGGGCGGAGGGGGTCGCGCGCCGCTAGGGCGTGTCCGCGAAGTCCCGCCGGACAGCCCTAGGGCCGCCTCCCGTCGGGGGCGGCCCCGCGGGTCGGGTTCGGCCTCAATAGCCGGCCGGGCTGGAAGCGGCTGCGGCCGGTGCCCGGGTGCCGCTCCGGGGTCATGCCCGGACGGCGTGACTCACGGCGCGTGCAGGGTTTGTTGGACCCGAGGTCCGACCACGCCCCCTGCGCGTCCCCTTCCGACGCGCGGGCCGGCCGGGTGACAACCTCCCGATGGCGGCGACCCCGTCCGGACCGATGCGTCAGACCTGGACCCCGACGCCTGTCCCGTTCTCAAGGTAGGTGGGCTGTGATCGCCCACGGGCATCAGTCGCCGCGTGCACCCGGCGGGCCGACGACGGTAGTCGGCACGCGCAGCCGTGGGACATGCGCGGGGTGGCTCGTGCGGGTCCCCCACCCCCGCCCGTCGGCCGACAGCCGCAACTCGGGCCGCGACCCAGGTCGCAAACCGGACCTCACCCCCCACCGAAAACCGCAACCCAACCAACCCCACCCATTCACCCGCGCCTGCTGAGATCCTCGCGCCGTCGATTCCCAACCAGGAGGCGCTAGTGAATCTGCTTGTCAACGGTGACGCCGAGAAGGGGCCGGGCGGCACCGCCGAGCCCGTCGGGAGTGTTGTCGGCTGGGGGGTGCGGAAGGGGGCGCCCGCGCTCGTCGGGTACGACGTCGGCGGCGGGTATCCCACGCCCGCCGATCCCGGACCCGGCGGCGGCTCGGCCGGGCGGCGGTTCTTTTCCGGCGGGAACAGTCCCCTCACCACACTGGTCCAGGAGACGGCCCTTCCCGCCGGCGGAGCCACCGGGCACCGCGCCGTCGACGCCGGGCGCGTCCGGTACGTGCTGAGCGGCTGGCTCGGTGGGTACGCCGGGCAGGAGGACGGGGTCAGGCTGTCAGTCGAGTTCCGGGACCGTGCAGGGAACCCCCTCGCGCTCTCCGTCCTCGGCCCCGTCAGCGCCGCCGAACGCGGCAACGTCACCGCCCTGTTGGAGCGCAGCGCCGAGGCCGCCGTACCGCCGGGCGCCCGGTCCGCCCACGTACAGCTGTCCTTCACGCGCAGTGGCGCGGGCACGTCGAACGACGGCTACGCGGACGCGATCTCACTCCGGCTGACCGCTTCGGGAAGGCACTCGTGACTCTCAACAGACGTGATCTGCTCAAGGCCGCCGGCGCCGCGGGCGCGCTCAACGTGGTCTGGCCCCTGACCGCCGGACTCTCGCCCGCGCAGGCGCGCGAGGCCGCCGAGGCGCTCGGATCGACGTACGACAAGGCGCCGTTCACGCTCGGTGTCGGGTCCGGCGACCCGCAGCCCACCAGCGTCGTGCTCTGGACACGCCTCGCGCCCGAGCCGTTCGCCGAGCCGGGCGAGCAGAAGCTCGCCGAGGTCGTCGACGTCCGCTGGGTCGTCGCCGAGGACCGCGGTCTGCGCCGCGTCGTCGCGCGCGGCACCGTCCCCGGGTCCGCGACCCTCGCGCACAGCGTGCACGTGCCGGTGGGCGGTCTGCGCCCCGGCCGTACGTACTACTACGCCTTCACCGCGCTCGGCAGGACCAGCCGCCTGGGCAGGACCCGTACCGCCCCCGCCGGCCACGTCCGATCCGCCCGCTTCGCCACCGCCAACTGTCAGAGCTACCCGTCCGGCCACTACGCCGCGCTGCGCGGGATCGCGCGCGAGGACCTGGACTTCGTCATCCACCTCGGTGACTACATATACGAGTACGGCCCCGAGGGCAGCGACATCCGTGACCACAACGGCCCGGAGATCCTCACGCTGCGGGACTACCGGGTACGCCACGCCCTCTACAAGGGCGATCCGTCGCTGCGCGAGGCACACGCCGCCCACCCGTGGTTCCTCACCTGGGACGACCACGAGGTCTCCAACGACTACAGCGGTACGGGCGGCGGCGCCCCGTTCATGCGGCGCCGGGCCGCGGCGTACCAGGCGTGGTACGAGCACCAGCCCCACCGCGGCGCCGGCGAGTCCGTGCTGCCGGACATCGACATCCATCGCGTGCGCCGCTGGGGCGACCTGCTGGAGCTGGCCGTGCTCGACCTGCGGCAGTACCGCTCCGCGCAGAACCTCCCCGACGGCACCATCCTGGGCGCCGACCAGAAGGCCTGGCTGAAGAAGACCGTCGACCGCGCGCCCGACAGCTGGCACATCTGGGCCAACTCGATCATGCTCAGTCAGCTGCGAGGCCGCCCCGGTGGCGGCTTCATGTTCACCGACCAGTGGGACGGCTTCCTCGGCGAGCGCAAGGAGGTGCTGGAGCACGTACGTACCAGTGGCCTCGAAGACCTCGTGGTCCTCACCGGCGACTGGCACTCCGCGTTCGTCGACGACATCCGGCCGGACTACGACAACACCGAATCGCCCGTCGTAGGAACGGAGTTCACCGCGCACTCGGTCACCTCCGGCGCGTACGACTCGCAGTGGAACGCCACCAACGGTCCGCTGATGGGCGCGGCCAACCCGCACCTCCAGTACTTCGAGGGCAACCGATACGGCTATGACGTGTACGAGGTCACGCCGGAACGGTTCACCACCCATATGCGGGTCATCGACGACCGCCGCGACCCGGCCTCTCCCGTCTCCACCCTGACCACCTTCCATGTGGACCGGGGCACGGCGGGCGCGTACGAGGACCCGGCGACGAAGTCGTCGCCCGCGCAGTACCGCAGGGACTGACCGCCACGTCCCCGCGGCCCTGAGCCGGAGGCGGGACCCGCCTCACACGCGTGGTTCCGCGCGTCCCGCCTCCGCCGGCCGGGCCGGTCCGAAGTCGCCTCCTGGCAGACGCGACTTCGGACCGACTCGTCTAGGGTCGAGGTCATGTTCGCCGCCTACGCAGCCCGCATCGACCGCGACCAGCCCATCAACGGCCTTGAGCTGGGGGACCGCCCGGCTCCCGAGCCACGCCCCGGCTGGTCCACCGTGACCGTGAAAGCCGCCTCGCTCAACCACCACGACCTCTGGACCCTGCGCGGGGTCGGGATCACGGAGGACCGGCTGCCCATGATCCTCGGCTGCGACGCCGCCGGGATCGACGAGGAGGGCAACGAGGTCGTCATCCACTCCGTCATCGGACAGACCGGCCACGGCGTCGGCCCCCGGGAGCCCCGCTCGATCCTCACCGAGCGCCACCAGGGCACCTTCGCCGAGCAGGTCTCCGTCCCCACCTGGAATCTGCTGCCCAAGCCCGCCGGGCTGAGCTTCGAAGAGGCCGCCTGTCTGCCGACCGCCTGGCTGACCGCGTACCGGATGCTGTTCACCAACGCCGGTGTACGGCCCGGGGACTCCGTCCTCGTGCAGGGCGCGGGCGGCGGTGTCGCGACCGCCGCGATCGTCCTCGGGAAGGCCGCCGGGATGCGCGTGTACGCCACCAGCCGCGACGAGGCGAAGCGCAAGCGCGCCGTCGAACTGGGCGCCACGGAGGCGTTCGAGCCCGGCGCGCGGCTGCCGCACCGTGTGGACGCCGTCCTGGAGACGGTCGGCGCCGCGACCTGGTCGCACTCGGTCAAGTCCCTGCGGCCCGGCGGCACGCTGGTGATCTCCGGCGCCACCAGCGGCGACCGGCCCTCGCATGCCGAGCTGACCCGGATCTTCTTCCTGGAGCTGAGGATCGTCGGCTCGACGATGGGCACCAAGGACGAACTGGAGGACCTGCTGTCCTTCTGTACGACCACGGGCATCCGCCCGGTGATCGACACCGTTCTGCCCCTGGACCGCGCGCGCGAGGGCTTCGAGCGGATGACCGAGGGCGATCTGTTCGGCAAGATCGTGCTGACCCGCTGAGGGGGGGCGTGACCGCACTGCTGCCGTTGCTGATGGTCGTCGGCTGCCTCGCGGTGGTCATGGGCTTCTTCGGGTGGCTCGCACTGCTCGTCAGGAGACGGGGCAGCGCGGGCGCGGCCATCACCGCGGCCATGGCCTCGTACGACGAGGCGTTCCGGGTGACCGCGCACGAGGCGCACTACGAGATCCGGGCGCGGGCCGAGCGGCAGATCCCGCTGCCCTCGCCCGACGATCCGGACCACCGGGCGGCCAACGGCTTTGGTCCGTCCGGGCGTTCGCGCACCCGGCCCCCTGCCCGCCGCCGTTCCGTACTGCGGCGCTGGGCGCGGCGGCTGCGCGGCCGAGATGTCAATCTTGGTTGACAGGGTCCACTTGTCAACGTAAATTGACAGGCATGACCGATGCAACGGATCTCGCCGAACGGGCGGGCGACCGCGATCCCCGCGTCGGGCTGCGAGCGGTCGCCGCGCTGCGGCGGCTGCTCGAACAGCTCGAAGCCGTCCAGGTGCGCAGCGCACGCAACCAGGGCTGGTCGTGGCAGGAGATCGCGGCCCAGCTCGGTGTCAGCAGGCAGGCGGTACACAAGAAGTACGGGAGGCAGTGATGTTCGAACGGTTCACGAAGGGTGCGCGGGCCGTGGTGACGGGCGCCGTCGCCCAGGCCGAACGCACGGCGTCGCCCCAGGTCACCGACGAGCACATGCTGCTCGCGCTGCTGGACTCGGAGGGGACACGGTCGGCGTTCGCCTTCGCCTCGCTCGGCATCCTGGACCAACGCGCCTCCGTGGAGGCGGGGCTGGCGGACGCGCGCCGGCGGGGCGGCATGTCGTCCGCCGACGCGGCGGCGCTCGCCGAGATCGGGATCGACGTCGGGCAGATCGTCTCGAAGGTCGAGGAGGCGCACGGCGCGGGCGCGATGGGGGTCGGCGGGACGGTGAAGCGGGGCTGGACGTCCCACCGGAAGTTCACGCCCGCCGCGAAGAAGACGCTGGAACAGTCCTTGCGGGTCGCGCTGGGGCGCGGCGACAAGGAGATCACCGACGGCCACATCCTGCTGGCGCTGACGGCGCGGCCGGGGGTGGTGTCGGACGTGCTCGCGGACCACGGGGGGACGTACGGGGCTGTGGAGCGGGCGCTGTTCGGGGAGGGTTCCCGTCCGGCGGGTTCCGGCTGACCGGCCTCAGCGCCAGTCGCCGGTCACCCAGGCCACCAGCCTGGCCCGGGGCGTCCCGTCACACGTCACGATGATGGCGGTGTCGATGACCTCGGCGGTGACGGCCTTCTGTGTCAACGTGGCGATCCCCTTGGTGAACTGGCCGGGCTCCGTGAA
The DNA here is from genome assembly GCF_044455465.1 of Streptomyces sp. NPDC051217. Lineage (NCBI taxonomy): Bacteria > Bacillati > Actinomycetota > Actinomycetes > Kitasatosporales > Streptomycetaceae > Streptomyces > Streptomyces sp. NPDC051217. Next base: position 141,425 of record NZ_JBITEV010000006.1, on the reverse strand, counting down.
CGTGTCGGGTCCTTCGGCCGCGATCACCGGTTCGGGGGTGTCACACCCCACGCCGGGCAGCGGCTGGCCGAGATACCAGCCGCCGACGAAGACGGCGTACAGGACGGCGGTGGCGCCCAGACGGCGCGCTGTTATCCAGGTGGGCACGTATGGAGTCTTTCACGGCCCCGGCCCCCGGAGCGGCCCCCGGACACCGGCCGAGACCTACCCGGGCGGCGCAGGCGCACCCGCCCCGGGGGCGGGTGCGGCGGTCACCCCTTACGCCGGGGGCTTTCGCAGCAGCGCCCCGATGTGGGCCGCTGCCGTCGACAAGTGGCGGCGGGCCTCTGTGAGTTGGGCCTCCGTCACTCCGTGGTCGCGGGCCGCGTCGCGGACGTCGTCGCGGAAGCGGTCGAGCAGGCGGTCCAGGTCGCGGGCCGGGTTGCCGGTCGGGGGTGTGTCCTCGGCCCAGGCGGGGTCGGTGTCCGCCGCGTCCGGTTTGACGTACGGGGGCCACGCGGAGCCCTTCGCCAGGCCGCCGAGCTGCGTCGACAGTTCGGACAGGCCCTCCCGTACACCCGTCGGCCAGTCGCCCCGCGAGAAGTGGCCCTGGACCTGGTCCTGGACCTGTTTGGCGATGCGCAGCATCTCCTGGCGGGCCGTCTCCTGTGCCTCCTTCGCCTGGCGGCGGGCCTGCTGGGCGTCCTCACGCGCCCGGCGGGACTCGTCCTTCGCGCGGCGGGCCTGTTCCTTCCACTCCTGCTTCGCGCGGCGCAGCTCCTCCTTCGCCGCGCGCCAGGACTCGCCGTCCCCGGGCGCGTTCTCCCAGTCGGAGGCGCCGCCGCTCGGCGTGCCCGCCGACGCGGACGCCGCCGCCGCGCGCATCTCGTTGCGCAGCTGGCCCGCCGCGCCCCGTACGTCGTCGCGGATCTCCGCCGCGAGTTCGGAGACGGACTCGCGGATCTCCAGCTCCAGGTCGGCCAGTTCACCGCTGCGGCCCGCCAACTCCTCGCGGCCCGCCTCGGTGATCGAGTAGACCTTGCGGCCGCCCTCGGTGGCGTGCGTGACCAGGCCCTCGGCCTCCAGTTTGGACAGCCGCGGGTAGACCGTGCCGGCGGAGGGCGCGTACAGGCCCTGGAAGCGCTCCTCCAGCAGCCGGATCACCTCGTAGCCGTGGCGCGGCGCCTCGTCGAGCAGCTTGAGCAGGTAGAGGCGGAGGCGGCCGTGGGCGAAGACCGGGGCCATGTCAGAGCTCCTTCTTGTCGGCCGGCGTCGCGTGGTCGGCGACGACGTCCAGGGGTGCGGCGTCCACGGGCGCGGTGTCCGTGGGTGCGGTGTCCGTCGGCGGGGGACCCGCCGGTGCCGGAGGGCCCGCGTCGTACGGGTCCTCCGCCGGTGGCCTGCGCAGGAGGGCGATCGAGCCGGACACCGTCACCGCCCTGAGCTGCCCCGTACCCGACCCGAGCGTGCCGGTGATCTTCTTCGAGCCCCAGTGTCCGCCGACGCGCAGATCGTCGAACGCGTTGGAGACCGAACCGCTCGCCGTGTTCGCCTCGACCGTCGCGTCCGCCGGGTGAGGCAGCCTGATGGCGACCTCGCCCGAGACCGTGTTGACCTTGATGTCGGTGGGTTTCCCGGCGGACTCCAGGTCGATGGCCATGTCGCCGCTGACGGTGTCGGCCCGTACGGAGGATCCTCCGCAGTCCACGACGGTCAGATCGCCGGAGACCGAGTTGAAGCGGAGGTCGCCGGTGACGGCCTGGGCCTCGACGTTCCCGGCGACGGTCTCCGCGCGGACCCGGCCGGAGAGACGGACGAGTGTGGTGTCCCCGTTCACGCCGCGTACGTCCGTGCGCCCCTTGATCCCGGAGATCACGGCGCCCGCCCCGACGACCCCGACCTCGACGCTCGCCGTCGCCGGGACCGTGAGGGAGACGACTGCGCGGCGCCGGTGGCCCTTGGGGTCGAGCCAGCTGAGGAAGTTCTGCCAGGGCAGGTCCTGGTAGGCGATGGTGAGCGTGCTGCCCGTGCGGGTCACGATCAGGGGCGGGCCCTGGATCTCGGAGATCTCCAGACGCGCACCGCCCTGCTCGGCCAGTACGGTCTCGTCGATGCCGACGACATTGACGGTGCCGTTCGCGATGCGCACGCTGAGCGCCGTCACGGGGTCGTCGAACGTCAGCTTCTTCGGCTCGCTGACTTCCCACGTCGACTCTGCCATGGTGCTGACTCCCCTGGGGCCGGCCACGACGCAACATATCGCGTCTCTTCCTCGACACGATATATCGTGGATAAGGGAAGTCAAGACCTATCGCGATGCCTCTGCTCGCGGTGGGGAGGTGGCGGGGTGGCGGCGTCGTCAGTCGTCCTCGTCGTCGTCCAGGCGCGCCAGCCAGGTCGCCAGGCGTTCGACCGGAACCTCGAAGTCCGGGTTGAGATCGACGAACGTACGCAGCTGCTCGGCCAGCCACTCGAAGGTCACTTCCTCCTCGCCGCGCCGCTTTTCCAGTTCCTCGATCCCGCGATCGGTGAAGTACATGCGAACAGCGTAACTACCTGGTGGGGAGGGGAGGTATCCCGAACACATCGGTGTGGAGCGAGCGGGGGAGGGGTGGCGGTGGACCGCGACATACGAGGCGGCCATGACGTACAGGAGGTGGTCCTGCCCGGTGGGCAGATCATTCTCGCCAGGGTCAGTGTGCTGGGCCCGGACGATTCGGCGTTCGACGACGTCGGAGCCGTCGACCGGCTCCGCGCGGGCGTGACCCGCGTCAACGACGTGATCGCGGCCGTCGGCGCGACCGTGATGGACGCGGCGCGGGCGGCGGGACCGAGCGAGGTCAGTGCCACGTTCGGCATCGAGCTGGCGATGAAGCCGGGCGCGGCGGTGGCGGCCGTCCTGGCGGACGGGGAGGCCAAGGCGTCCATCTCCGTCACCCTCACCTGGCAGCCGGGCCGTGAGCCGGCCGCCTCCGGACCACCGCCGGCGGCCGCTGCGGCGGACGGCCCACCGGTGCCCCCCGCTCCCGACGGCCCACCCGTGCCCCGACCGCCCGTGGTCCCGCCACCCGTGGCCCCACCGCCCGTCCCCCCGCCCCCCGGCGCCCCGCCGGCGCCCCCCGCCCCGGCCGGCCCGCCCCGGCCGGGGGGCTCGCCGGGACCGGAACCACTCCCCACTTCGGGATCATCCGGTTAGCCTCGTCCCACTTGCCTCAACTTCGGGGGAACGGGGTGCGGATGAAAGACGCTCAGGTCTGCGGATCGCTCGGCAGGGGAGAACGTGCTGTTCCGGAACGAGGCGTACCGGCGCGCGCCCTTCCAACGCCCTCGTACTCCCCGTGTGTTGACGCATGAGCTCCCTCGAAGACCCCGTGAGCCGGGGAGTCGTCCGCATCGGCCGGTCCGCCGACGGGTATGACGGAGACAGTGCCGGATTCCGGGGCAGCGGTTTCTTCGTCGCCCCCGAATGGGTCGTGACCTGCGCGCATGTCGTGGACAAGAGGGTGGGTGCGATGGAGCGGGAGCCAGGGGGCCCAGTCACGGTCACCACCTACGAGGACGAGCGCTTCGAGGGCGAGATCGCCCATGTCCTCACCGGTCACGACCTCGCGCTCGTGCGGGTGCCGGGCGCGGACTTCGCCGACTGCCTCTGGCTCAGCGACCGTTCGGCGCCGACACCCGCCGAGGTCGAGCTGTACGGCTGGGCGCAGCCGTCGGGGGCGCACGGCGGCGAGGAGTTCCTCTCCACGACGGCGATGGCCACCGGCGGACGCCGCAGAAACCCGATGTGGCTCCAGAACGGCCTCGTGCTGCACGGCTGTTCGGGCGGCCCCGTCATCGACACCCGGCACGGATCGGTCATCGGAGTCATCAAGGGCAAGGGCCAGGGCGACGCCACCATCGGCCGCGCCGAGTCCGTCACCGCGCTGCGCACGCTCTGCGACCAGGGCGCCGAATCCCTCTGGACGGAGGTCGTCGGCGCCCACGACCGGCACCATCTGCGGCGCTTCGAGGGCTCCGGCGAGAGCTGGCCCCGGCTGCACACCCGCCTCGCGGTGACGCAGGGCCAGCCGCACAGCTTCACCCCGCAGGCGCGCACCCAGCTGTACGGGCTCTTCGCCGACGTCGAACCGCCGTCGGGCCCCGGCCAGGTGCTGCACCTGGTCAACGGCGCGAGCCGGCGCCTGCTGCGCAGCCCGCAGCGCATCGAGTCCAACGACCCGCGCAGCTGGCGCGAGGGCTCGGGCCTGCTCTACGACCCGCGCGAGCACACCGAAGGCGCCCTCGCGGGACGGGATCTCGAACAGGAAGCCGTCGTCCTGTACGCGGCGATGGTGTACGGCACCCTGCGCGCGCGCCACGACACCGCGGCCGCCAAGAAGCTCCGCCACTGGGTGGAGACGGCCGCCAACGCCCTGGAGACCGACGTGATCCGCGAGGAGAGCCTGGCGCTTCTCGCCGGTGGCGACGGGGCCGGCGACGGAGCGGACGGCGGCGCGGTCGCCGTCCCCGGCGACGCGGCCCACGACGACGTACTCGTCGTCATCGAGCCGGAGGTCTACGGCACCCACCCCTGGCGCGTGCAGCTGCTGGACCCCGACGGCGGCACGACCACCGTCCGGTACGACGAGGAGGGCGTCCCGCGCACCGGGCTGGAGGCCGCCGTACGCCAGGGTCTGAGCGAGGCGCTGGCACGCGCCGACGCCGGACAGTACGTCGCGGCCGTCGACTTCCTGCTGCCCCGCGCGCTCTTCGACGAGCCCGTCGACGAATGGCGCTCCCGGCTGCCGGGCGCCGACGAACCGCCCAGCGTGCACACGCTCCCGATCGGACGGCGCCGAGTCGTCGCCCTGCGCGACCAGTTGCGCCGGCGCGACGGCGTGACCCCGGAGTGGAACCGCGGCAGACGCGCCGCCGACCACGGGCCGCTGGAGGCCGTTCCGCTCTGTCTGGACGTACCGGACTGGGGGCACACGGCCGGCGCACCGGAGGGCGAGGAGGCGGCGTACGCGCGCCTGTCGGTGAGCACGGCGGGCGTCGCGGGCGTATCCCTGCCGGTGTACTGCGCGAGTACGGCCACCGGGCGCGGCTCCCGTGTCCTCACCCGTGCCTTCCACGCCGGCCATGTCGCCGTGCTGTGCCGCCGTGCCGCCGAGGACGGGCACGACGACTGCGCCGAGTTCTACCGCAGGGCCGCCCAGTTGGTGCGTGAGGCACCTACCGGCAGCGCGCTGCGCGAACGCGTACGGGTGCTGCGCAACCTCAGCGCCGACCCCGGACAGGCCGGCCGGGCCGATCACGACGCAGCCTGGGCACGGCACATCGTCCTCATCTACGATCCACCCCACAGGCCGGCGCTTCCCGACGAACCTCTGCACGCCCCGCCCCTATGACAGACAGCTGCCCCCAAGTGACCTGCTGCGAAGGGGGTATGAGCGGCCAAGCGGGGTACGGACGTCCAGGATGCCGGGCGCACGCCGGGCTGACATCGATGAGGAGCCCACAGTGAGCGACTGGCGCATCTACCGAGGAGCGGGACTGCCGCACGACGGTGCGCGGCAATTACCCGATCCGCCTCCCTGGCGCGAGTTCACCGCGCGGAGCCCCGACGGCGCCGACGGCCGGAACGGCACGGACGGTACGGGGGACGGGGCGGACAACGAAGAGGTGGACAACGCCCGCCGACTGGGCGTCAAACGCCGCCTCGTGGAGTCGTTCCACCCGCGCCCCGAAGAGGTCGAGGCCGTCAACGCCGCGCTCCAGCTGCGCCGTCCGCTGCTTGTCACCGGCACTCCCGGCACCGGCAAGTCGACGCTCGCCCACGCCGTCGCCCACGAACTGCGGCTCGGCCGCGTGCTGCGCTGGCCGATCGTCAGCCGCACCACCCTCCAGGACGGCCTCTACCACTACGACGCCATCGGCCGGCTCCAGGACGTGCAGCTCGACCGGGCGGTCTCCGGCGACGCGGTGGCGCAGCCACCCATCGGCTCGTACATCAGGCTCGGCCCGCTCGGTACGGCGCTGCTCCCCTCGCCCGACGGACTGCCCCGGGTGCTGCTCATCGACGAGTTCGACAAGAGCGACATCGACCTGCCGAACGACCTCCTGAACGTCCTGGAGGAGGGCGAGTTCACCATCCGTGAGCTGGAGCGGCGCGCCGAGCGGGAGCCCACGACCGACGTCCTCAGCGACGACGGGACGCCGGTGACCGTGGTGGGCGGCCGGGTCCGGTGCACGGCGTTCCCCTTCATCATCCTCACCTCCAACGGCGAACGGGACTTCCCCGCGGCCCTGTTGCGCCGCTGTATCCAGCTCGACCTCAAACCGCCCGGCGAGAAACAGCTCGCCGCGATGGTCGCGGCGCATCTGGGCGAGGAGGCCCTGGAGGAGGGCGCCGAGCTGATCGAGCGGTTCCTCCAGCGCGAGCCCGGCGAGGTCGTCGCCACCGACCAGCTGCTGAACGCGCTGTATGTGACCCAGAGGGCCGCCGACGCCGAACAGGTCACCCGCAACAGGCTCGCCGAGATGCTGCTCCGCCCTCTCGACCGTCCGAGGTGATGGCGTGACCATCCCCGACCCGCCCCCCGGTGCCACGCCACGCCCGCCCCCCGGTGAACAGGGGCAGCCGGACCACGGGACGGTGCGGTCGCCGGCCGGGCACCCGGGCGACCCCTCCGGCGCCCCGCCGGGCGCCTCTACGGGTGCCCCGCCGGGCGCTTCTCCGGGCACCCGGACGTCCGCCGGGGCGGCCGGGCTGGCGGAGCTCGTCGGCCGGCTGCGCGCGGCGGGCCGCGACGTATCGGCCAGAGAGCTGGCCGAGGCCGTCTGGCTGGCGCGTCTGACGGCTCCGCGGGCGCGGACAGGGGATCGTCCGGGGCATCATGAACCACCGACCACCCGGCAGACCGGACCCGACACGGCCGTGCGGCCGCCCGCCGAAGACCCCGGGCCCCGGCCCGAGCCCCCGCCCCGCAGCTCCGAGCACACCGCGCCCCTCTCGATCTACGCGCCGTCCGGCGCCGACGCCGTCCCGACCCGGTCGTTCCCGATACGGGCCCCCGCCACCGGGGCCCTCTCCGGCCTGCTCGGCCTGCAACGCTCGCTGCGACCGCTGCGCGGCTACCGCCCGCCCGTCCCCCCGGTCCTCGGTCCGGAACTGGACGAGGAGGCGACCGCCGAACGCAGCGCCGCCGACGGCTTCCTGCATCCCGTACGCCGCCCGGCCGCGCACCGGGAGGCCGAGATCCAGCTCCTGATGGACGCCTCCCCGACCACGTCCGTGTGGCAACTGACCCTGGAGCGGCTCCGGCAGGCCTGCGAACGGCTCGGCGCCTTCCGCGACGTCCAGGTGCACTACCTGCACCAGGGGCCTGACGGCTCCGCGATGGCCGGTACCGGACCCGACCCGCACCACACCCGGCTGCGCCCCGCCGACCAGCACCGCGACATCACCGGGCGCCGGCTCACCCTCGTCATCAGCGACTGTGTGGGACCGCTGTGGCAGTCAGGCGGCGCCCAGCGGCTGCTGTACCGCTGGGCCGAGTCCTCCCAGATCGCCGTCGTCCAGCCACTGCCGCCGCGCCTGTGGGACCGTACGGCGCTGCCCGCCGATCCCGGGACGCTCGTGCACGAGCCCGGCGTGGGGCGCGGCATGCGGTTCGTCGCCGACGAGAGACACGGCCGCGAGGCGCCGCCCGCCGGCGCGCGCCCCGTGCCCGTCCTGCTGCCGACCGACCGGGTCCTCGGCGGCTGGGCCCAGCTGCTCGGCGGCACCGGCACCCGTACGATGCGCGGCGCGGCGGGCTGGGTGCTGCCGCAGCACCCGGCGCAGCCCGCGTCGGGACCGTACGGCGGGGCGCGCACCCCGCAGGCGCGGCTGCGCGACTTCCGCTCCGGCGCGTCGCCCGGCGCGCTCGAACTGGCCGTGCATCTGGCTGCCGTACCGCTCTATCTGCCGGTCATGCAGCTCGTACAGGAGGCGCTCCTCCCGGACACCGGCCCCATGCAGCTGGCCGAGGTGCTTCTCGGCGGACTGCTGGAGCGGCTGCCCGACACCGCCGGCGTGCCCGGACCGCGCTACGACTTCGCGCCCGGCGTACGTGAGCTGCTGCTGGAGATGCTCGACCGGGGCGCCGCCGAACTGGTCCTCAAGTACCTGTCGGAGTACGTCACCCGGCGCTTCGGCAAGGGCATGCGCAACTTCCCGGCACTGGCCGTCGCCCGCCTCCAGGGGCTGGAGGCCGGCGAGGCGAGCGTGCCGGAGGACCCCGACGGCGGGCCGCAGGCCGACGAGGAGCTGTTCGCACAGGTCCCCGCGCGGGTGGTGCGCTGGTACAAGCCCGTACGGCCGGTGCCCGGCAGGCTGGACGAGGTGGAGCGGCTGCTCGGGCTGTGGCGTGACCGGCGCGACCGGCAGATGCTCTTCGACGCGCAGGCGCTCGCCGAGGCGGCGCTGGCCGCCGACGGCGACGAACGCTCACGCCATCTGCTGGGGCGGGTGCTGTTCGCCCGCGCCAACACGGCGGAGGCGCGCCGTGATCCCGACGAGGCGCACCGGCTGCTGGTACGGGCCGAGCGGCTGCTCGTCGGGGAGGAGCCGGCGACGGCGGTCGCCCGCGCGGACGTCCGGCACGAACTGTGGCGCCAGGACGGTGACACGCGGTGGCTGCGCGCGGCGGTGGCCGGGCTGGCCGAGGTCCACGGCGCGGGAGATCTCGCCACACAGACGGCGCGCCGGCTGCGGATGGGCCGGGCCCTGCTCGACCTCGCGAGGACGGAGACCGAACGGGACGAGCCCGCCACCGCGTCGGTACGTGAACTGCGGTCCGCGCTCGCCCTGTTGGACGAGCTGGAGGCACCGCCCCATCGCCGCGCCGGCGCACTCCTCGACCTCGTGTCCGCCCTGCGGCTGACGCGGGACCAGGACACGGGCGAACTCCTCGCCCTGACGGACGAGGCCGAGTCGGCCGCCGAGGACAGCGCTCCGCTGCTGCTGCGCGCCCGGCGTGAGCGGGCGCGGATCCACCGGGAGGCGCGGGACTGGGAGGCGGCGGCGACCGCGTACCGGCAGGCCGAGCGCAGCGCACCGCGCGACAGCCACGTGCGGTGCGAACTCCTCGCCGAATGGGGCGAGATGCTGCTCACGGAGACGCGCCGCCCCGACCGCGCCGAGGGCATCCTGCGCGAGGCCCTCACGAACGTCTCCTCCGCGGCCCCGCTCCGCTGGCACCTGCATCTGCTGCTCGGTACGGCTCTGCTGGACCGCTACCGCGGCGACAGCGCGGGCAGCGGCTTCCTGCCCGACGTCTACGAGGGCTGCCACCTGCTGGAGCTCGCGGCCCGCCGCGCGGCCGACGCGTCCGCACGGGCCCGCGCCTGGCTGGCGCTGGCGGGCGCGCGGCTGGATCTGCCGGACCCGGAGTCGCACTTCGCCTCCGCGGAGTCGGCCTACGGGCGGGCGCTGCGCGAGACCACCGAATCGCCCTCGCTCACGGCGGCCCGCGCCCTGCACGGCCGCGGTGAACTGTACGAGCGGATGGCCCGCCCCTTCGCGGCCGGGGCCGACTACCGGACGGCCCAGAGCCACTGGCGCCGACTGGCGGAGCAGGGCACTCCGGCCCCGGAGGACGAGGTACGGGCGACCCGCGAGCGGGCGGAGGCGCTGGAAGGCTGAGGCGCCGGGGACCGAGTGCCGGGCGCGTGGTGTGGCCCACGTCTCAGGACCATGCCCAGGTCTGAGGACCATGTGCGTGCGCGACCGGTTCATGCCTCTACGCGCCCGGCATGCGCTCCCCATGACGTGTCCCCGAAGTTACGTGCTCCGGCCGGAACCCCAACTCCCTGTGTGGCGAACGGGTTTCCGAATCGTGGGCCTCGGGAAGTAGAACCCACGCGGCGGCGCCTCCCACGGCGTGCCGTGAACGTGGCGCCGTCCGCCCCGCAGAGCGGTGCTCACCGGGCGTCTGGTGTGTGCGATCGCAAGGCGGGACTTTCACCACACGCCCTCGGGGGCATCGGGGAGGAGCAGAGCGTGCTGGAGCAACGTGTGCCCGGATCCGCTGAGCAGACGGGTGGGATTCCGGGGAGCCCCGTGCTCCCCGATCTCACCGGTGTCGACCTGCGGACTCTCCAGGGGCTGGACGACGAGGCGCTGACGGCGGCCGTCGAGGACGTGCTCCGCTGCCCGGGCTCGTTCACCGACTCGTGGGGCGATTCGCCGTGAACCGGCCGACGGGGCGGCGGGATTCGGTCAGTCTCGCCGCGGAGCGGAGGTAATGGCCGCGGCTCCCGGGGCCTTCCATGTCCCGCCCGCCACCCTGGTGCGGATCGCCGCCACCCGCCAGCGGCCTCACGACATCGACCTGCTGCACGCCGCACTGCACAGCCGCCGGCTGGTCCTGTTCAAAGCTCTCCTCGCCCGCGTCGGACGGGAAGACCTGGCTCCGGCCGCCCGTGCCGCGTTCGACCGGGACTGGCGCCTCCTGGAGCGGGCCGAGTCGCCCACACCGGCCGCCGCCCGCCGGCTCCTCGACTACCCCGCCGTCGGCGGCTGGATCGTGGACGCCCTCAACGCACCCGGACCGGACGGCCTCACCGCCGCCCTGCACCCTCTCGGCGGCATCGCCGTCGGTACGGCGCTGCGCACCGGAGCCCGGCTCGGCACGGTGCTCCCCACGGCGGGCGGACGGCTCGTCCTGCCCGGCATCGGCGTCCATGACGCCCGCGCCTCCCACGTACGGATCCGCACCGGCCCGCACGGCACGCTGCTCACCCCGGTGGGACACCCCGCCCGTTCCGTGCTGCTGCGGCCCGACGGCCGAGGAGCGGGGGCGGGCTGGGCCTCCCTGGCCGTACTGCCCGGCAGCGCCGGCCGGCTCGACGACCTCGGCACCGGGCACACCGCGCCCCCGGACGTCTCCGACGCCCCGGACGTACGGCCGCGTCCCGAACGGGCCGCCTGGCTCGGCCGCTGGCGCGCCGCCGTCACCCTTCTCCAGGCCGCGGACCCCTGGCGCGCCGCCGAAGTCACCGGGCTCGTGCGGTCCTTGGTCCCGATGGAGCCGGCCGGCGAAGGCGCCTCCAGCCGCACCCTCAGGGCGGCCCCCTGGGCCGTACACACCGCGCTGCCCGACACCGCCCGGCGGTTCGCGGAGGTGCTCGTGCACGAGCTCGCCCACAGCAAGCTGGCCGTTCTCACCGACCTCGTCGCGCTGCACCACGCCGACGGCTCGGCCGTCCACCACGTCGCGTGGCGCGAGGACCCGCGCCCCTTCGACGGTGTGCTCCAGGGGACCTACGCGCATCTCGCCCTCGCCGACCTCTGGTCGCGCGTCGCCGAGCGCCCCGGCGCCGGGCCCGCCGCCCGACGCGCGGCCCGCGCGCGTCGCGAGGAGTACCGCGCCCAGGTCGCCGACGCGCTCCCCATCCTGCTCAACAGCCATCAACTCAACGAGCACGGAGAGCGGTTCACCGTGTCGATGGGACAGCACCTGACCTCGCTCGGCGGGGGCCCCGGTAGCCCGTACGCACTGTCCGATTCCCTGTCCGGGGACGGTGACGTTCGGTAATCTTTCAGACGCGCCGTCAGGGAATGGCGCAGCTCGATGAATGAGGAGACGCGCGCATGGTCGCTCAGCGGCACCTGACGGAGGACGGCGGCCCCGATCAGGAGTCACAGCATTTCGTGGTCGCCTTCCCGGGCCACCACCGGCCCTGGGCCACCTGGATCGCCCGTCGGCTCGAAGCACACGGCCACCGCGTCACGTCGCACCGCTGGGACCCCGATCGCGACGAGTCCCTGGAGGACGCGCTCGGCGACCTGCTGCTGGCCAGAGGGCGGGTCCTGCTGGTGCTCAGCGAGTGGTTCTTCCAGCTGGGCCCGCGGCGTGAGGGCGAGTGGAACGCCGTGCTGCGCGGCTTCGTCGCCGCCAACGCCGAGCGGTTCGCCGCCGTCAATCTCACCAACCGCTCGCTGCTGCCCGCGACCGCCGTGCTCGAACCGGTCGACCTGTGGGGCATCGCCGAACAGGAAGCCGAACGGCGCCTGCTGACACGGCTCTCCCTCGAACCGGCCGCGCCCCGCGCCGACGCGGTGCCCTCCCCCTCCCGCTACCCCAGCGACGCGCCCGCCGTCTGGGGCGAGGTGCCACGCCGTAACGCGCGCTTCACCGGCCGGGACGACCTGCTCAACCGCGTCCAGGAGTCCCTCACGGACGTCGAGTCCGGCGCGGCGGTCTGCGCGCTGGTCGGCATGTCGGGCATCGGCAAGACCCAGCTCGCCGCCGAGTACGCCCACCGCTTCAGCCCCGACTACGACGTCGTGTGGTGGGTCAACTCGGACCAGCGCGGCACCCAGCGCGACCGGTTCGGCGAGCTGGCACCGGCCCTCGGCCTGCGCAGCGGCTCCGAGCCCGGCGAGCGGATCCGCGCGGTACGTGACGCGCTGCGCCGCGGTGATCCGCACAGCCGCTGGCTGGTGATCTTCGACGGCTGGGAGGACGTGGACGAGGCGACCGCGATGCTGCCCCGCGGCGGCACCGGCCATGTGCTCATCACCTCGCGCAACCACGGCTGGCGCACCGTGGGAGAGGTCGTGGAGGTGCCCGTCTTCCTGCGTGCCGAATCGACCGGCTATCTCATGCGCAGGGCCCCGCACATCACGGCGGAGGACGCCGACAAGGTCGCTGTCGAGTTCGCGGACCTGCCGCTCCAGATGGCCCACGCGGCGGCGCTGCTCGGTGAGTGGCAGATGCCGGTGTCGGAGTACCTGGAAAAGGTCCACAGCGGGGAGATCAACCCCCTGGACGACATGACCGAGCTGGGCGACTACCCCAGCTCCTCGCTCACGTCCTGGTCGATGTTCTTCAACCGGGTCCGCGATTCCGAGCCGCGCGCGCTCGAACTCCTCAAACTGTGCGCCTGCTTCGCCCCCGGGCGGATCCCCATCGGCCTGGTCCGCGGCGTGGCCCCGGGGGACCTTCCCGAACAGCTGCGCTGGATCGCCGACGACACCCCCGACTGGCCGCGCGCCCTGGACACCCTCGCCAACTACTCGGTCATCACCAAGGATTCACGCAGCCCCTCCGTCTCGGAGGGACGCGACACCGGGCCCCGCCAGGAGTCCGTCCACATGCACCGCGTCGTGCACGGCATCGTCAGGCAGCTCACCGCGAGCGACGACCGCGAGATCCACCGCGCCGTGGTCCGCCAGGTCCTCGTCGGCAGCCACCCCGGTGAACCGTCCGACAGCAGGCAGTGGCCCCGGTACGCCGAGATCCTGCCGCAGCTCGAATTCTCGGGCGTGCTGGAAAGCACCGACCCGCGCGCCGTCCAGCTCGTTCTGAACAGCCTGCGCTACTGCTACAACAGCGGTGAGTACACCGTCGGCATGGACCTCGTCCGGCTGGTCCGGGCCAAGTGGGACGAGCTGTTCGCGCCCGACGCCCCCGAGATGCTGGAGCTCAGCGCGCGGACCACGGTGATTCTCCGTGCCAGCGGCCGGTTCCACGAGGCGTTCGACAGGGACAGCGCCGCCCTGTCTCTCCTTCTGGCGCAGCCGGAGCCGGACCCGATCAGGCTGATGACGGCCAACACCGGGCTCAGCTCCGACCTCCGGTTCCTCGGCCGCTACCCGGAGGCGTACCAGCTCCAGCGGGACCTCGTCGACGTCGGCCGTGAACTGCTGGGCCCCGACGAGTGGACGACACTGCTGGCCCAGCACAGCCTGGGCGTGTCCCTGCGGCTTCTCGGCCAGTACGAGAAGGCGTACGAGATCGACCTCGACACGCTCCGCAAACGCGAGGCCGTCCTGCGCGCCCGGCACTCCAACACCCTGCACTCGGTCAACGCCTGCGCCCGCGACCTGCGGCTCCTCGGCCGCTACCACGACGCCCTGGCCCGACAGGAGCTCGGCGTGCGCACCCATGTCCAGGTCCTCGGCGAACACCACCCGCAGACGCTGTGGGCGCAGCACAACCTCGTCCTGTGCAGGCGCAGGGCCGGGGCCAAGGGCGACGACATCGGTCCCGTGATGGCCGACCTGCTCGCGCGGCACGAGCGCGTGTACGGCAAGGGCCACCACAACAACCTGATGCTGGTCACCGACTACGGCAACTACCTCCGGGTGCACGGCGACCTGGGCCAGGCGAGGGACCTGCTCACCGAGGCCGAGGACACCTACCGCGCCCTGGTCGGCCAGGCCCACCCCGTACCGACCGGCATGCAGTCCAACATCGGGCTCCTCATGCAGGCCGAGGGGAACAGGGACGGCGCGCTCGTCCTCTTCGAGCAGGCGCTCACCGGTCTGCGCACACTGCTCGGCGACGACCACCCGTGGACCCTGGGCTGCGCGCTGAACGCGTCCGGCGGGCGGAATCTGAGCGGGCGTCTGGAGGAGGCAGCCGAGCTGAGCAGGGACACGCTGCGCCGCGCCCGTACGGCGCTCAGCGACATCCATCCCATGACGCTCTCCTGCCAGACTGCCCTCGCGGCCGATCTGCGCGCGCTCCAGCAGCGCGAGGAGGCGGAGAAGGTGGAGGAGGACGCGCTCCAGAAGCTGACGCGCACCATGGGCGCGCAGCACCAGCACACGCTCTCCGCGCGCCAACGGGTGCGGCCCTACTGGGACTTCGAGCCCTATCTGGGCTGAGCGAGAAGCGTCGGCGACGTACGAGGGCCCGGCACCGCGTCCGCGCGGTGCCGGGCCCTCGTACGTACCTACATCGGACCGGTCAGGCGTCGAACACCTCGGCGCACAGCTGCGCCTGCTCCGCCTGGTGCCGCTTGGCGGAACCGACCGCCGGCGACGAGGACGCGGGCCGCGAGATCCGGCGCAGCCGCTCGTCGTGCGGGACGTCGGCGCCGACCGCCAGGTCCAGGTGGTCGATGAGGTTGAGCGCGATGAAGGGCCACGCGCCCTGGTTCGCCGGCTCCTCCTGCGCCCACAGGTACTTCTCGGCGTTCGGGTACTTCGCGATCTCCGCCTGGAGCTCCGCGCCCGGCAGCGGGTACAGCCGCTCCAGCCGCACGATCACGGTGTCCGTCAGACCGCGCTTCTGCCGCTCGGCGTCCAAGTCGTAGTAGACCTTGCCCGCGCAGAAGACGACCTTGCGGACGGCCGCCGGATCGATCGATCCCGCCTCGCTCATCGAGTCGCCGATCACCGGGCGGAAGCCGCCGGTGGTGAACTCCTCGATCTTCGAGGTCGCCGCCTTCAGCCGCAGCAGCAGCTTCGGGGTGAAGACGACCAGCGGCTTGTGGTGCGGGTTGTGGACCTGCCAGCGCAGCAGGTGGAAGTAGTTCGACGGCAGGGTCGGCATCGCGACCGTCATGTTGTTCTGCGCGCACATCTGGAGGAAACGCTCGGGGCGCGCGGACGAGTGGTCCGGGCCCTGGCCCTCGTAGCCGTGCGGCAGCAGCAGCGTGACGCCCGAGGTCTGGCCCCACTTCTGCTCCGCCGATGAGATGAACTCGTCGACGACGGTCTGCGCCCCGTTGACGAAGTCGCCGAACTGGGCCTCCCACATGACCAGCGACTCCGGGCGGGCCAGCGAGTAGCCGTACTCGAAGCCCATCGCCGCGTACTCGCTCAGCAGCGAGTCGTAGACGTTGTAACGGGCCTGGTCCTCTGCCAGGTAGAGCAGCGGGGTGTAGTCCTCGCCGGTCTCCTGGTCCACCAGCACCGCGTGGCGCTGGCCGAACGTGCCGCGGCGGGTGTCCTGGCCCGACAGCCGGACCGGGGTGCCCTCCATCAGCAGTGAGCCGATGGCGAGCGTCTCGCCGGTGCCCCAGTCGATCGTGCCGTCCTCCACGGACGCCGCGCGGCGCTGCATCTGCGGCATGAGCCGCGGGTGCACCGTGATGGAGTCGGGGATGTTGACCTGGGACTCGGCGATCCGCTTGACGACCTCCTGCGAGATGGCCGTGGTGACCGCGACGGGGAACTCCGCCTGGGCGTCCGGGACATGGGCCGGAGCCGGGTGCGACGTGGCCTCGCGGACCTCGGCGAACACCTTCTCCAGCTGGCCCTGGAAGTCCTGGAGCGCCTGCTCGGCCTCTTCCAGAGTGATGTCGCCGCGCCCGATCAGCGACTCGGTGTAGAGCTTGCGCACCGAGCGCTTCTTGTCGATCAGGGTGACCATCTGCGGGTTGGTGAACTGCGGGTTGTCGCCCTCGTTGTGACCGCGACGGCGGTAGCAGATGAGGTCGATCACGACGTCCTTGTTGAACGTCTGGCGGAACTCGAACGCGAGCCGCGCCACCCGGACGCACGCCTCCGGGTCGTCACCGTTGACGTGGATGATCGGCGCCTCGATCATGCGCGCGACGTCCGTCGCGTACATCGAGGAGCGCGAGGCCTCCGGGGCGGCGGTGAAGCCGACCTGGTTGTTGATCACCACATGCACCGTGCCGCCGGTGCGGTAGCCCCGCAGCTGCGACATGTTGAGCGTCTCGGCGACGACACCCTGGCCCGCGAAGGCCGCGTCTCCGTGGAGCGCGACGGGAAGCACGGTGAAGTCCGTGCCCGCCTTGTTGATGATGTCCTGCTTGGCGCGCGCGATGCCTTCGAGGACCGGGTCGACCGCCTCCAGGTGCGAGGGGTTCGCCGCCAGCGACACCTTGATCTGCTCGCCGTCGAGACCGGTGAAGGTGCCCTGGGCGCCCAGGTGGTACTTCACGTCGCCGGAGCCGTGCATCGACTTCGGGTCGAGGTTGCCCTCGAACTCGCGGAAGATCTGGGCGTACGACTTGCCGACGATGTTCGCCAGGACGTTGAGCCGGCCGCGGTGGGCCATGCCGATGACGACCTCGTCGAGCCGCGACTCGGCCGCCGAGTCGATGACCGCGTCGAGCAGCGGGATGACGGACTCGCCGCCCTCCAGCGAGAACCGCTTCTGGCCGACGTACTTGGTCTGGAGGAACGTCTCGAACGCCTCGGCCGCGTTGAGCCTGCGCAGGATCCGCAGCTGCTCCTCGCGCTCCGGCTTGGAGTTGGAGCGCTCGATGCGGTCCTGGAGCCACTTGCGCTGCTTCGGGTCCTGGATGTGCATGAACTCGACGCCGGTGGTGCGGCAGTACGAGTTGCGCAGCACGCCCAGGATGTCGCGCAGCTTCATCATCGACTGGCCGGCGAAGCCGCCGACCGCGAACTCCCGCTCCAGGTCCCACAGGGTGAGGCCGTGCTCGGTGATGTCCAGGTCGGGGTGCTTGCGCTGGCGGTACTCCAACGGGTCGGTGTCGGCCATGACATGGCCGCGCACCCGGTAGGAGTGGATCAGCTCGAAGACCCGCGCGGGCTTCGTGACGTCCTCGTCGTGCGAGGCGTCGATGTCCTTGAGCCAGCGGACCGGCTCGTAGGGGATGCGCAGGGCCTGGAAGATCTCGTCGTAGAACTCGTTCTCGCCGAGCAGCAGTTGACTGACGATCCGCAGGAACTCGCCGGAGGCGGCGCCCTGGATGACGCGGTGGTCGTACGTTGAGGTCAGCGTCATGACCTTGGAGATGCCCAGCTTGTTCAGGGTGTCCTGCGAGGTGCCCTGGAACTCGGCCGGGTAGTCCATCGATCCGACGCCCATGATGACCGACTGACCGGGCATCAGACGCGGCACGGAGTGGACCGTGCCGAGGCCGCCCGGGTTGGTCAGCGAGACGGTGACGCCGCTGAAGTCGTCCATCGTCAGCTTGTTGCTGCGGGCGCGCCGGACGATGTCCTCGTACGCCTGCCAGAACTCGAAGAAGTTGAGCGTCTCGGCCTTCTTGATGCCGGCGACGACGAGTTGACGGTCGCCGTTCGGCTTCACCAGGTCGATGGCCAGGCCGAAGTTGATGTGCTCCGGCTTGACCAGGGTGGGCTTGCCGTCCTTCTGCGTGAAGGAGTAGTTCATCGACGGCATGGCCTTGATGGCCTGCACCATCGCGTATCCGATGAGGTGCGTGAAGGAGATCTTGCCGCCGCGCGCCCGCTTCAGATGGTTGTTGATGACGATGCGGTTGTCGAAGAGCAGCTTCACCGGGACGGCGCGCACGGACGTGGCCGTGGGCAGCTCCAGCGACAGGTTCATGTTCTTCGCGACGGCGGCCGACGGGCCGCGCAGCGTGACGTACTCGGGGCCCGTGGGCTCCTCGGCCGGCTCTTCCTTCGGCTCGGCCGCGACCGCGGGCTTGGCGGCGGGCGCCGCCTTCGCCGGTGCGGGCGCCGCGGCGGCGGGCCTGGCGGGCGCCGCGGGTGCGGCCGGCGCCTGGGTCTCGGCCTTGGGGGCGTGGGCCTGCGCGGGAGCCGCTGCCACGGGCCTCGCCGGCGCGGCCGGAGCCGTCGCGGTGGTGGTGGCGGCGGGCGGCGCTGCCGGTGCGGCGCTCACCGCAGCCCCCGCGGCTGCGGTGGATGTCGCGGCAGGCTCCGGGGATTTGTCCGCCGCACCGGTGTTGCCCGGCTTGTAGTCGGCGAAGAAGTCCCACCAGGCACGGTCGACCGAATTCGGGTCCTGGAGGTACTGCTGGTAGATCTCGTCGACGAGCCATTCGTTGGGCCCGAAGGCGGCGGCAGGATTCTTGTCCTGCCCCGTTTGGTCGGTCGAGACGCTTGAGTTACTGGGGGACTGAGACGACACGGCGGCAACCGCCCTCTTCCGCTTCACAAGGTGATGGACAGCGGGAATCAAGGCTACGCCTACCGGACCGAGAGGAGCAGACCGGGCGGGGGCAACGTCATGCAAGTCACACCGGAAGGCGGGTTTCGGCACAGGAATTGGCGGGAAATAAGCCAGGTTTCCTTGGGGCTGTCCTTGGAGCTGTCCTCGGAACTGTGGACACACCGCGCCGCTCACACGCCTTTTCGGCCCCTGAACAGGGTCCGCTTCGGCGGCGCCCGACGAACACCCGGGGGAACGGGCGCTTCCGGTGCCTCCGGCTCGAACCCTACGTCAACCCCGCGCCCGAGGTATTCCCGGAAGTGTCACCTGGATGAGGCACCCCCGTACGGATTCGGCCACCCCGATGCGTCCGCCGTGCAGATCCACCGCCCAGCTCGCGATCGCCAGCCCCAGTCCCGTACCGCCGTCGCTGCCCGGCCCGTGCGGCGAGGGGGAGCTGCCGCGGTTGAAGCGCTCGAAGACCCGGTGGCGCTCCGGCTCCGGAATGCCGGGCCCCTCGTCCTGGATCTCCAGATCCAGCGACTCCGGCCCGTGCCCGCGCCGGGCCCGTACCGTCACCCGGCCGTGCGGCGGGCTGTGTTTGACCGCGTTGTCGATGAGATTGGCCACCACCTGGTGCAGCCGCTCCGCGTCCGCGTGCGCCGTCAGCTCCGGCGGCGACACATCCAGATGCAGATGGACGTCCGTACGGGTGTGATTGCCCGAGCCCGAGCTGAGGCCGCGCTGCGAGGCGGCGAGATTGGCCTCCTTCAGGACCCCGGACAGATACGGCCACACCTCGAAGCGCCGTGCCTTGAGCGGCAGCACACCGTTGTCGAGCCGGGAGAGGTCCAGCAGCGTCTCGACCAGTCTGCCCAGGCGCTCGGTCTGCTTCAGCGCCGTACGCATCGTCTCCGGGTCGGCGGCGGACACACCGTCCACCACGTTCTCCAGCACGGCGCGCAGCGCGGCGATCGGCGTGCGCAGCTCGTGCGAGACGTTCGCGACCAGTTCCTTGCGGTGCCGGTCGACGGCCTCCAGGTCGTCCGCCATCCGGTTGATGGTGGAGGCCAGGTCGCCCAGTTCGTCACGGCGGTCGGCGCCGCTGACCCGCCGGGTGTAGTCACCGTGCGAGATGCCCTTCGCGACGGTGTTCATCTCGTCCAGCGGCGCGGTCAGCCCGTGGGCCACGAACTGCGTGATCAGCAGCGTCGCGATCATCGAGAAGACCGTGATGAAGCGCAGCTCCGTCTCGGTGCGCAGGGCCACCATCAGCAGGCCCGTGGTGATGAGCACGGAGACCACGACGAGCATGCCGAGCTTCGTCTTGATCGAGAACGGCCGCAGACCGCCGCCGTCGGGGCCGCCGAGGGCGCCGTGCCCGGATCTGATCCGGGCCGGGCCCTTCCGCGCGGGACCGTGGCCGGACGGGTCGTGGCGCGGCGAGCCGCCCCTGCTCCCGGCCCTGGCCGGCCGGGCCGCGCCCGTAAGGGACGGACGGGACGTGCGCCCGGGGCGCGGGACGCGGGGCGAGCGGCCCGCGCGGCCGGACCGCGCCGGACCCTCGTCCTGCTCGCCTCTGCCGCCCGGCGACCGGCTCATGGCGCCGGTGTCTCCAGGGCGTACCCCACGCCGTGCACCGTACGGATCCGCTCGGCGCCGATCTTCCGGCGCAGCGCCTTGATGTGGCTGTCGACCGTGCGGGTGCCGGAGGCGTCCGCCCAGTCCCACACCTCGGCCAGCAGCTGCTCGCGCGAGAGCACCGCGCGTGGCGTGTTCGCCAGGCAGACCAGCAGGTCGAACTCGGTGGGCGTCAGATGTACGTCCTCGCCGCGCACCCGCACCCGGCGCTGCGCGTGGTCGATCTCCAGCTCGCCGAGGCGCAGGATGCCGCTGCGTGGTGTCACGGCGGCCAGCGCCGCGCGTTCCACCCTTCGCAGCAGCACATGCACCCGGGCCGCCAGCTCCCGCATCGAGAACGGCTTGGTCATGTAGTCGTCGGCCCCGACACCGAGCCCCACGAGCATGTCGGTCTCGTCGTCGCGCGCCGTCAGCATCAGCACCGGCACCGGACGCTGCGCCTGGACACGGCGGCAGACCTCCAGACCGTCGAAGCCGGGCAGCATCACGTCGAGCACCATCAGATCGGGCTGCCAGGCCTCGGCGGCGTCGACGGCGGCAGGGCCGTCGACAGCCGTCTGGACGACGAAGCCCTCGGCACGCAGCCGGGCCGCGATGGCGTCCACGATCGTCGCGTCGTCCTCGACCACGAGCACCCGGCGCTGCGCGCCGGGTGTGGCCGCGACCCCGTTCTGGCTGGTGTGTGTCTGCTCCATCGCCCCGCCCCTGGTACGTTCCGCGATCCGTGTTCCTCGATCCACAAACTTCGTGAGGATGTGGATCCCGTGTGTGGGGAGCAGCGTAGAGGCACCGGAGGGGTCCCGGCTACGCAGGGCGAATGCCGAGATGGACCACGTCAGGCACTCCCCGGGCAACTTGGATCTCTTCCGTCCTAACCCCGGTGAAACCGGCATTCCGCAGAGCGTCCTCGAACGCGAGCGAGGGCTGTGCGGACCAGACGGCGAGGACTCCGCCCGGGTTGAGCCGGGCCAGGCAGGCGGCCAGTCCGCCGGGCGTGTAAAGGCTCGCGTTCTCTTCCGTGACGGTCCAGCCGGGTCCGTTGTCGATGTCCAGGCAGAGCGCGTCGTAACGGTCGAGGGGCTGGTCGTCGCCTTCCGCGGCCTCCGTCTGCGTACGGATGTAGTCGACCAGATCGGTGTGGAGGATCACAGTGCGCGGGTCGCCGAGCGCCGCGCCGGAGATCCGGGCGAGCGGTCCCTCGTGGTGCCAGTCGATGACCGCCTGCTCGCGCTCGACCACCACGATCCGGCCCCAGCGCTCGTCGTCGGCGGCGTGCGCGAGGGAGAAGCCGACGCCGAGGCCGCCGATGAGGAGGGACGGCAGGCCGTCGCGCCGGTCGGGGGCGAGGGCGGCCTGCGCGGCGTCGATCAGCAGGCGCTCGGAGCGGCCGTCGGAGGTGTCCATCAGGAAGGTGCCGTTGGCGATGATCTCGTGGATGTCACCACCGTCACCGGTGCCGGCGCCCCGGCCGTCGCCGCCGGGCCGCCGCCGCAGGACGACCTCGCCGTACGGGCCGTCGCGCCGGTCCAGGGTGACGGGGCGGTCGTGGGTCGCTTCGGACATGGGGTCGGGCACGGGGATGTCTCCTCAGTTCTGTGGCTGACCGGGGCCGACGCCATCCTCGCGGGATGGGCGCGGCGACGACAAACCGGTTCATCGGGCGTATGCCCGGGGGCGGCGCGGGCAGTCGTGCACGGGCGCGGCGGAACCGGGCGCGTCATCCGTCCGTCCCGCGGACCACGCCCGTCAGCGGGCCCTGGAGCCGCCAGCCCAGCGAGGTGTAGAGCGGTAGGCCGTCCCTGGTGGCGGAGAGGACACCGGTGGTGGCGCCCGCCTCGGCGGCGGCCGTTTCGAGGGTACGCATCACCAGGCGGCCGAGGCCGCGCCTGCGGTGGTGCGGCCAGGTCTCGACCTGGTCGACGACGGCTGTCGCGCCGGCGCGTGCCGCGCCCACATGGGTCGCGGAGTCACGGGTCGCGCCCTCACCTGTCGTGGCGACCTGGCCGCGTGCGGCGGGAGAGCCGTCGGGAGCGGCCACCCGCACCAGGAAGAGGCCGCCACGGGTCTCGGTCCGCACGGTGTAGCCGTCGGGCGGGACCGGCACGGCCGAGGGGCGCGGCTCCCGGAACGTCATGAAGCCGGGGTCGTCCGGCACCGTCCACCCCGGCGTGATCCACTCGGCCACCCGCTCCGGCGGAGCGGGCACCTTCAGCCAGGCGCCGGGCTCGGTGACGGTTTCGCAGAGCTTCCTTACGGAGGGCTCGTCGGGCTCGGGAAGTACGTGCCGGAACACATGGCCGGACAGGCCGACGTCGATGCGATAGCCCCACGGCTCCACGACCGGTGCCGGTGTCGAGCGGGAGACGGCCCAGCCCGCCACCCATGCCGATGTAATGGTTGAAGTGCCCATTGGAACATTACAGCGCATGTCGCTGTTCTTTCACGAGGGCCTTTCTGAACGAAGGGGTTCCGGGAGCCGGGATCGCTCAGAGCGAACACCCTCCCGAGGTATCGGGGAACAACCCGAGGCTCACAAGCATTGAGTCTGCATAGCTCAACTTTTTGAACTGCCGAAGGGGAGACCATGGCTGTCACGTCCACACCGCTCACCCTGCCCGTGCTGCCGCTCGACGACGAGGTCGTGCTGCCCGGGATGGTGGTGCCCCTGGACCTGTCCGACACCGAAGTACGCGCCGCCGTAGAGGCCGCCCAGGCGGCCGCCCGCGACGACTCCGACGGGGGAAAGCCGAAGGTGCTGCTCGTGCCGCGCCTCGACGGGGCATACGCGGGGACAGGCGTCCTCGGGACCGTCGAGCAGGTCGGCAGGCTCTCCGACGGCGACCCCGGCGCCCTGATCCGCGGCAGGGGCCGCGTCAGGATCGGCGCCGGTACGACCGGGCCCGGCCGGGCCCTGTGGGTCGAGGGTCTGCACGTCGACGAGACCGTGCCCGACCCGCTGCCCGGTTCCGTCACCGAACTGATCAAGGAATACAAGGCTCTCGCCACCGACTGGCTGAAGAAGCGCGGCGCCTGGCAGGTCGTGGACCGTGTCCAGCAGATCGAAGACGTCTCGCAGCTCGCCGACAACGCCGGCTACTCGCCGTTCCTCAGCACCGCCCAGAAGGTCGAGCTGCTGGAGACCGCCGACCCGGTGGCGCGTCTGAAGATGGCGACCGACCAGCTCCGCGAGCACTTCGCCGAGCAGGACGTCGCCGAGTCCATCGCCAAGGACGTCCAGGAGGGCGTCGACAAGCAGCAGCGCGAGTTCCTGCTGCGGCGCCAGCTCGACGCCGTACGCAAGGAGCTGTCCGAGCTCAACGGCGACGCCGCCGACGAGTCCGACGACTACCGGACCCGCGTGGAAGCAGCGGATCTGCCCGAGCACGTCCGTGAGGCGGCGCTCAAGGAGGTCGACAAGCTGGAGCGGTCGTCCGACCAGAGCCCCGAGGGCTCGTGGATCCGCACCTGGCTGGACACCGTCCTCGAACTGCCGTGGAACGAGCGGTCACAGGACGCGTACGACATCCGGGGCGCCCAGCGCGTCCTCGACGCCGAGCACGCCGGCCTGGACGACGTGAAGGAACGGATCACGGAGTACCTGGCCGTCCGCAAGCGCCGTAACGACCGCGGCCTGGGTGTCGTAGGAGGCCGCCGCGGCGGCGCCGTCCTCGCCCTCGTCGGTCCGCCCGGCGTCGGCAAGACCTCGCTCGGCGAATCCGTCGCGCACGCCATGGGACGTTCCTTCGTCCGCGTCGCGCTCGGCGGTGTCAGGGACGAGGCGGAGATCCGCGGCCACCGACGTACGTACGTGGGCGCGCTTCCGGGCCGCATCGTCCGGGCGATCAAGGAGGCCGGTTCGATGAACCCGGTCGTCCTGCTCGACGAGATCGACAAGGTCGGCTCCGACTACCGGGGCGACCCGGCCGCCGCCCTCCTCGAAGTCCTCGACCCGGCGCAGAACCACACCTTCCGCGACCACTACCTTGAGGTCGAACTCGACCTCTCCGACGTGGTCTTCCTCGCCACCGCGAACGTCCTGGAGTCCATCCCCGAGGCACTGCTCGACCGGATGGAGCTGGTCCGTCTCGACGGCTACACCGAGGACGAGAAGGTCGTCATCGCACGCGACCACCTGCTGCCCCGGCAGCTGGAGCGGGCCGGTCTGGAGACCGGCGAGGTCACGCTGGAGGACGAGGCGCTGCGCAAGCTGGCGGGCGAGTACACCCGCGAAGCGGGCGTACGCAACCTCGAACGCTCCATCGCCAGACTGCTCCGCAAGGTCGCCGCACAGCACGAGCTGGGCGAGCGTCAGCTGCCCTTCTCCGTAGGAGACGGCGATCTGCGCGGCCTCATCGGCCGGCCGCACCATGTGCCCGAGTCCGCCCAGGACCCGGCCGAGCGCCGCACCGCGGTACCGGGTGTGGCCACCGGCCTCGCCGTCACCGGCGCGGGCGGGGACGTCCTCTTCGTGGAGGCGTCGCTGGCCGACCCGGAGACGGGCGGTTCGGGTCTCACCCTGACCGGTCAGCTGGGCGACGTCATGAAGGAGTCGGCGCAGATCGCGCTCTCCTTCCTGCGCTCGCACGGCGCGGAGCTGGAGCTGCCCGTCGCGGACCTGAAGGACCGGGGCGTGCACATCCACTTCCCGGCCGGCGCGGTGCCGAAGGACGGCCCGAGCGCGGGAATCACGATGACGACGGCGCTCGCCTCGCTGCTGAGCGGACGCCAGGTCCGTACGGATGTCGCCATGACCGGCGAGGTCTCGCTGACCGGACGTGTCCTGCCCATCGGCGGTCTGAAGCAGAAGCTGCTGGCCGCACACCGCGCGGGCATCACGACCGTCGTGATCCCGAAGCGGAACGAGGCGGACCTGGACGACGTCCCCGCCGAGATCCTGGAGAAGCTGGAGGTCCACCCGGTGACGGATGTACGCCAGGTTCTGGAGATCGCGCTCTCGTCGGCGACGGCCGCCACGACGGAGATCCCGGTCGCCGCGTAACGGCGAAGACCGGAAACAACGGAAAAAGGAGTGGGCCCCCGGCACCGAGTGCCGGGGGCCCACCTCGTTCACGCGCCGGCGTCGCCTGAGCCGTTCGCGAGGGCCACGACACGGTCGAGCGCGCCGTTGAACCTGTTGTGGTCACCCACGATCGGGCCCGTGGAGGTGTACTGCCACATCGTGTAGACGCCCCAGCCGGCCGGGAGCTGACCCACCGTGGAGTTGTAGCGGGCCACCCAGAGCGGGTTCGTGGAGCCGAAGCCGCTGTAGTTGCCGGTGCACTGGGTCCACCAGCTGGTGGCCGTGTAGATCACGGCGTCACGGCCGGTGCGTGACTTGTACGTGTTCAGGAACTCGCGGATCCAGGCGACCATCTGCGCCTGCGTCTTGCCGTAGCAGGCGGCGCCGTACGGATTCCACTCGATGTCCAGCACACCCGGCAGGGTCTTGCCGTCACGCGACCAGCCGCCGCCACCGTCGACGAAGTAGTTGGCCTGGTTGGCGCCGCTGGAGTCGTTGGGGGTGGCGAAGTGGTACGCGCCACGGATCATGCCGATGTTGTACGAACCGTTGTACTGCTGCGCGAAGTACGGGTTCTTGTAGTAGTTGCCTTCGGTGGCCTTCACGTAGGCCCACTTGACGCCGCTGCTCCACAGGGAGCCCCAGCTGACGTTCCCCTGATGGCTGGAGACGTCGACGCCCTCGGTCTGCACGGCGCGGTTTCCGGCGGGCGGCGGGCCGCCGCCCTGCCCGTCGTGTTCGATGACGCCCATACCCATGTGGGCCGAGCCTCGTTGGGGGGTGTCCTGGGTGCGGGGGGTCCCGTCGGCGCTCGCCGCGCCCGGCAGGGTGAAGAGAAGAGCGAGAGCCGCGAGGAGGACGCCGGCCGGGGTGAGGCGGCGGCCCGGTGTTCTGGATCTGCGCACGGACATGTTCGTGCCTCCGAGAACGGTTGGGGGGAGCTCATGACGTGTCGACCTGTCATGGTGTGGACATGTCAACACTGCGCTGCGGAGGACGCTACGCGGGTGGAACGGAGCGGGGGAAGGGTCTCAGGCCGCCGCCGTTGGTATAAACCTGCGAAATAATGACCGAGCTGGGGCAGTGGGTCCCGGCGGCGGAAAACTTTCAGGAGCGGGAAAGCTCGCGATGGGTGTTATGGGTGCTGACGTGTACGGAGACAGTACGGAGAATGAACCCGAACCGGCCGGGAAAAGTGATGTCGACAGCGAATTCCTGGCGCTGGAGCGGGAGTTGGCCGTCTTTCTGCGGCGCGCGAGAGCCAATTCCGGAGAAATGGCCCGCGAGGTCCACCCCGAACTGGAGCCGGCCGCCTACGGACTTCTCGTACGGCTGGAGGAGACCGGCCAGCAGCGGGCCACCGATCTCGCCGTCTATTTCGGCGTCGGCAAGGCGACGATGAGCCGTCAACTGCACGCGCTGGAAGGGCTCGGACTGGTGACGCGGGAGCCCGACCCCGCCGACGGGCGCGCCTCGCTGGTCCGGCTCACGGCCGAGGGTCTCGCACGCTTCCGGCGGGTGCGGGACGCCCGGCGCGAGCGGTACGTGCGCAAGCTCGCGGACTGGAACCGGGCGGAGGTCGCCGAACTGGCGCGGCTGCTGCACCAGTTGAACGCCCGCGCGGCGAGCTGAACGCCCGCGCGGCGAGCTGAACGCCCGCGCGGCGAGCTGAACGCCCGCGCGGCGAGCTGAACGCCCGCGCGGCGAGCTGAGCGAGTCCGACGCCGCGGGATGGGGCGGGGCGGGGGCGGGGGCGGGGGTTCCCGGCTCCTACGGCTCCACGTACACGACGGTCGCGTCGTCGTACGCCTTGCCCCGCCGGAAGGCCGCCCCGTCCGGGTCCGCGGACTCCGCCGCCCGGACCCGGTCGATCAGCTCCTGCGGGCCGCTCTTCCTGACAAGCGCCAGACAGTCCGCCCAGTCGCCCTCCCCGAACACCTCGACCCAGCGCGCCGCGCCGTCGGTGAGGGCCACCAGGGCGCGTACCTCCGAGGCGGGCGTACGCCCCGTGACGGCCTTCGCCGCCACGCCCGGGTCGACGGCCGCGGTGAAGAAGCCGCCCTCCGCGTTGCGCAGCGCGTCCGTCGCGGCGGCCTGGCGGCGGACGGCGCGCGGGATGCGGTCCAGCCGGTCGTCCACGACGGCCCGTACCTCGCCGGCCGGCGACTCCAGGAGGAGGGTCGAGTCCGAGAGGACGAGATGCTCGACCGTCCCCGCGTCCCAGCGCACCATGACGACGGTCGCCTGAGGCGTTCGGGGGTGAGAAAGGTCACAGGTGTCCCGGTGGGCGTCTGCCGTACGCCGGATCGACTCCCCGAGCACGTCGGCGAGGGGCATCTCCCGCCGGGAAGCGGACAGTTCGGTCAGCGCACCGCCCAGTCGCGAGGTGAACCACGGCACGCCGTGCACACAGCCGTCGCCACCCTCCCGCGGAGGCGTCACGCCGTCCAGCGCGATCAGCGTGCCGCCGCTGCCCGCCGAGGGCGTGGCCACGGCGGTCCAGTCCTCGTTCGGGCGTGGGTGGCTGCCGGGGGCGGTGGCGATGTCGATGCGCATGGACCCAAGTCTGCCCCAGACCCCGCGCGGCTCCGCCTGGCGTCCGCGCCGCGTCCGCGCGTCTTCCGTGTGCTCCGACAGGCCGGTGACGTATCGGGGCAAACACACGGTGACGGCGGTGTCGCCGGGTGCCGCGACGCACCTCGGCGTACCGTCCGCGCGAAGCGCCGGAGCCCCGCCCCCGAGTGGCCCGGAGCGGTCGGCTCCGCGACGGCGCGGCCCGGCATCCTGCCAAAGCTCACGCGTAAGTTCCAACCGCCCCACCGTGCGTGTCCGTGACGCGCGCCCGCGCGAGTTGTTCGCCAACTCCTCCTTGATGTTCACTCGTTCAGGTGGCGGAGCGGCCGATACGCGCCCCCTCCGAGAAACGCTGGAATGGTCGGAAGCCGTGCCAGGGGTGGAGGGGTTATCCGGATCTGACCGGACGTCACCTCCGCTTCATGGGCGGACGAGTCGAGAATGCGAGCACCGGTGCAGAAGAAGCGGCCTCGGGGCAAGGGCGGCACGCGCGGCGGGTCCCAGGGCTCGGTGGAGCCCCGTAAGCCGGCGGCGCCCCGTAAGGCGGGGACGCCCGATTCCGCCGGAGTGGACGTGCCCGGGAGTCCCGCGGGACGGCCCGTACGGGTACGCACCCGGCTCGTCGCCGCGGTCGCCGTCGTCGGCGTCACCGTCGTGGCGGCGGGCATGCCCGCCGTCCTGAGCGCCTCCTCCGAACTGAACGACGCCCAGAGCCTGGTCACCCTCGCCGAGCTGAACCGGCAGACGGCCGTCCTGGCCCACTCGCTCGCCGACGAGCGGGACGAGGTCGTCGTGCACATCGCCGGAGGCCGCCAGGAGGCGGAGAGCGACGACGCGAAGGCCGAGGAGGGCGACGAGACCGACAGCGCGCCCGGCGCCGCCCCCGCCACCCGCGTCGACCGGCAGATCGACGAGATCGACGCCGTCGCCTCCACCGGCCTGCGCAGGGACCTCTCCACCGTCCCGTCCATCCGCCGTACGGCCCTCACCGGCAAGGGCACCGCCCTGGAGGCGTACCAGGCGTACACGGACGTCATCGCCAAACTGCACGCCCTCAGCGACGAGGTCGCCGAGAAGACGCCCCCCGGGGCCGCCGACGGCACCCGCGCCCCCGCCGCCCTCGGCCGCGCCGTGGAGCAGGCGTCGGCCACCCGCGGCCTGCTGCTGGCCGCGCTCGCCGTCCCGGAGCCCGAGAGCGCGGAGCCGCGGTTCGACCCCGTCACCGGCCTGCCCGTCCAGTCCGACGACGACGGCGGTGACAAGGCGGAGAGCGAGCGCACGCGCGACGCGCTCAGCGCGGCCGCCCAGCAGGCCCGCGTCCATGAACTCGCCTCCCTCGCCGACTTCGACCAGGCGGCGGGCGCCAAGGCGCGCGACTCCCTGGCCACGACGGTCACCGGGCCCGAGGTCACCGCGGCGGAGAAGTATCTGTCCGGCCTCGCCGACAGGCCCGAACTCTCCGACAGCGACCGCGACGCCAACCAGGAGAAGGTCGGCTCGTCGCTGTCCAGCCGTATCGAGCAGATGCGGGGCGTCGAGTCCGGCATCGGCTCCGCCCAGCTCAAGCGGCTGGAGGTGCTGCGCGACGACGGGGTCACCTCGCTGGAGGTGAGCATCGCGCTCCTCGGCGGTCTGCTGATCGTCGCCGTCGGGGCGTCCACCGCCGTCGCGCGTACGCTCACCCGCCCGCTCGCCGTCGTACGCATCGGAGCGGCCCGCCTGGCCTCCGAGCCCGCGACCGAGGAACCGGTCCGATTCACCGGCCGCAACGACGAGTTCGGCCAGGTCGTACGGTCGATCAACAGCCTGCACGCCAAGCTCCTCGACGTCTCCGCGCGCGCCGACAAGCTCAACAGCGACCGCACCGGACTGATCGGCGCCCGGCAGGCCATGGCCGACCAGCGCACCGAACTCCAGGAGCGGACCGCCGAGATCACCGCACAGCTGGAAGCGCTGCGGCACACCGTCCACCACACGTTCGTCACTCTCTCGCTGCGCACGCTCGGCCTCGTGGAACGCCAACTCGGCGTCATCGAGACCCTGGAGGAGCGCGAGCAGGACCCGGACCGGCTCGGCGTCCTCTTCCAGCTCGACCATCTGGCCACGGTCATGCGCCGGCACAGCGAGAACCTGCTGGTGCTCGCCGGGCATGAACAGGCCGCGAGTTACGCGGGTCCCGTGCCGCTCGTCGACGTCCTGCGGGCGGCCGTCAGCGAGATCGAGAAGTACGAGCGGGTCACCATCCTGTCGCTGCCGCCGGGCGCCCAGCTGGACGGCCTCGCCGCGGACGACATCAGCCATCTCGTCGCCGAACTCCTGGAGAACGCCACCTCGTTCTCGCCGCCCGACGCCCAGGTCGAGCTCTCGGGCTGGCGGCTGGAGAACGGCGACGTGACGCTCTCGGTGCAGGACAGGGGCATCGGGATGTCGGCGGCGCGGATCGCGGAACTCAACGAGCGGCTCGCCGACCCGCGGGCGCACCGGCCGCAGTCGGCCAAAACCGGGAAGCCCGGGAAGCCGGGGAAGCCCGGGGCGTCCGGCACCGACGGCGAGGGTGACGGCCTCGGCCTGCACATGGCCGCGCTGCTCGCCACGCGCCACGGCGTCGAGATCACGCTGCGCGAGCACCAGCAGGGTGGGGTCGCGGCGGTCGTCGTACTGCCGGGGGCCCTGCTCCCGGAGTCCCTGCCGGTCGCGGGCCCGCACCGCTCGACGGCGGCTGGCGCGGCGCCCCAGGTGCGGCTGCCGGGATCGGCGGCGGAGGCCAACTCCAACGCGCTCCCGGGCCGTTCGGGCCGGAACCCGCTCGTGGCGGCGGACGGGGAGCCGGGCCGCGAGGCGCCCGCCGACGACCCGTACGCCATCGGTCCCGAGGAGCACGAGCGCGTCGCCGACGATACGGACGAGGGGCAGGACGAGCCCACCGGGACGGGCGAGGCGGAGGAAGCGGACGACACGGACGGGACGGACGGGACGGACGAGGAGGAGCCCCCCACCGACGCGCCCACCGACGCCGTCACCGGCCAGGGACTCCCGAAGCGCACCCCCAAAAGCGTCAAGCCCGGCGTCGTAGCGGCCGACCGGACGGGTAGCGTCGACGCGGACGCGTTGCGCCGCAGGCTCGGTGGCTTTCACCGGGGCGCCAAGGACGGCAGGCGCGACGCCGATGCCGAGCTCTTGGAGCAGACCGAAGTGCAGAAGCAGACCGGCCGGGTTCAGACCGGCCCAGCGCAGACCAGTTCAGTACCGCGGCAGCGGGACGACGCGGCGGAGGCGACCGGAGGACCGACGGACGAGACGGGGGAAACTGTCGAGGAGGCACGCAGTTGACGGCGACCGGAACATTCGGACTCAGTAGCGAAGCCCGCAATCTCCACTGGCTGTTGACGAATCTCGTGCAGGAGGTGCGAGGCGCACACTCCGTCGCGGTCGTCTCCTCCGACGGACTGCTGCTGCTCTCCTCGGACCCGGCCCAGCACGAGGCGGCGGACGCCGCGGGCGGGAGCGAGAGTCCCCGCGGCTCCAGCTCCGACCTGGCCACCGTCATCTCGGGCATCAGCAGTCTCACCCTCGGTGCGGCCGAACTGATGGACGGCGGGGGCGTGAAGCACACCATGGTCGCCATGGAGGAGGGCAGCGTCTTCGTCATGTCGATCAGCGACGGTTCACTGCTCGGCCTGCACGCCGGGGCCGACTGCGACATGCACGTCGTGGCGTACCACATGGCGGTGTTCGTCGGCCGCGCCGGGCATGTGCTCACCCCCGAACTCCGCGGCGAGCTGCGCAAATCGATGGAGAGTGCCCGATGACATCGGTGTCCGCGGCCGGATCCGGCCGCGGATTCCCCGGCGGCGGGCCGCGCGCCCGCGGGCTGCCGGTGCGTATCCCCGACCGCCGCGCCGCGCGCGTACGGCCGTACTCGCTGACCGGCGGCCGCACGCGCTTCGGCCATGTGCTGCTGGTCGAGACGTTCGTCGCCGCCCTGGAGGCGTCGGAGGAGCACAAGGAGCCGCCGAGCGGCGCCGCCGCGCCCCGCACCATGCCGGAGACACGCGCCATCGTGGAGCTGTGCGCACGGATGCGGACCGTCGCGGAGATCTCGGCGCTGCTGAAAATGCCGCTGGGAGTCGTCCGGGTGCTGCTGAGCGATCTGGCCGACCAGGGAAAGATCCGGGTGTACGGGACGGGCCACGGCAGCGGCCACCCGGACCGGGCGTTGCTGGAGAGGGTGCTGGGTGGACTCCGCCGTCTCTGACGTGTGGCAGGCGTCCGGCATGCCTGACGACGCCTCCGAGGAAGGTCTGCGCGACTGGCAGTTGGACCGCAGCAGGGCGCCCATAGCGACCAAGATCGTGGTCGCGGGCGGCTTCGGCGTCGGTAAGACGACCTTCGTCGGATCCGTCTCGGAGGTGCGGCCGCTGCGCACCGAGGCGGTGATGACGAGCGCCGGTGAGGACATCGACGACCTTGACGCCACCCCGGAGAAGACGACCACCACCGTCGTGATGGACTTCGGCCGGCTCACGCTCGACGACGACCTCGTGCTGTACGTCTTCGGCACCCCCGGGCAGCAGCGCTTCTGGTTCCTCTGGGACGACCTGGTGCGCGGCGCGATCGGCGCCGTCGTCCTGGCCGACACCCGTCGGCTCTCCGACTGTTTCCCCGCGCTCGACTACTTCGAGAGCCGCGGCCTGCCGTACGTCGTCGCCGTCAACCACTTCGAGGGCACGGAGTCGTACGAGGTCCGGGACGTACGGGAGGCGCTGTCCGTGCCGGAGCACGTGCCCGTGATGACCATGGACGCGCGCATGCGGATCACCGTCGTCGAAACGCTGCTGGCCCTGGTCGGCCACGCCCTCGAAGCGGCCCCCGAATAGCCCGACAGCAGCAAGCAGGCAGCAACATACGGAGAACCCGCCATGCGGAAGATACTCGTCGTCGGTGCCGGACAGTCCGGCCTCCAGCTCGCCCTCGGACTCCAGGCGCACGGGTACGAGGTCACCCTGATGTCCAACCGCACGGCGGACGAGATCAGGTCCGGCCGGGTCATGTCCACCCAGTGCATGTTCCACACGGCGCTCCAGCACGAGCGGGATCTCCGGATCAACTTCTGGGAGTCCCAGGCCCCGCGCGTCGAGGGCCTCGGCGTCTCCGTCGCCGCGCCCGACTCCTCCCGCGCGACCGACTGGCTGGGCAGGCTCGACGGGATCGCCCAGTCCGTCGACCAGCGGGTCAAGATGGCCGGCTGGATGGAGACGTTCGCGCAGCGCGGCGGTCAGCTCGTCATCCACGGTGCGGCCGTGTCCGACCTCGACTACTTCTCCCGTACGTACGACCTCGTCCTCGTCTCGGCCGGCAAGGGCGAACTGGTCGCGATGTTCGGCAGGGACGCCGCCCGCTCCCCGTACGACACGCCGCTGCGCATGCTCTCCGTCGCGTACGTCCACGGGCTGGGCCCGCGCGCCGAACACCCCGAGCTGGAGGCCGTCCGCTGCAATCTCGTACCCGGCGTCGGCGAGCTGTTCGTGATGCCGACGCTGACCGTCACCGGCCGCGCGGACATCCTGTTCTGGGAGGGCATACCCGGCGGTCCGGTCGACGTCTTCCAGGGCATCACGGACCCGGCCGACCATCTCTCGCTGACGCTGGAGCTGATGGAGCGGTTCACACCCTGGGAGTACTCGCGGGCCACGAAGGTCGAGCTGACCGACGCCAATGCCACACTGTCCGGCCGTTACACACCCACCGTCCGCAACCCCGTGGGGCGGCTGCCGGGCGGCGGAGTGGTCCTCGGTGTCGCCGATGTCGTCGTCGCGAACGACCCCGTCACCGGGCAGGGCTCCAACTCGGCCTCCAAGTGCGCCGCCTCGTACCTGGACTCGATCCTGGCGCACGGCGACCGGGAGTTCGACGAGGCATGGATGCGGGCGACGTTCGAGCGACACTGGGAGAGCGCGCGTCACACCACCAGGTGGACGAACACGATGCTCGCCCCGCCGCCGGAGCATGTACTGCACATGTTCGAGGCGGCGGGCCGGCTCCAGCCGGTCGCCGACCGGTTCGCGAACGGCTTCGACGACCCGGCGGACTTCGAGAACTTCTTCTACGACGCGGAGAAGACGAAGGCCTATCTCGCGGAGGTCGGCGGGAGCGCGGCCGGCTGACGCCGCCTCTCCGGTCAACCCGCCGGAGCGGTGGCCGAGTTGTTGCCCGTGTCGTCGCCCGCGGTGGCGCCCGCCGGAAGCTCCGGCGGCTCGTACGACTCCGCGTCGAGCGGCCCGGCGCCGGGGTCCGGCCGTACGGCGCCGAGCAGCGGATTCGACGCGAGGGGGGAGACCTTCACCCGGCCCCCGGGGCGCGGGGCGTGGACGACCTTCCCGCCGCCGAGGTAGATCGCCACATGGGTGGCCTTCGGGAAGTACACCACCAGATCGCCGGGGCGCAGCTCGCTCAGCCTCACCCGCGGCAGCTCGGCCCACTGCTCCTGGCTCGTACGGGGCACGCTCACCCCGGCGCGCGCCCAGGCCCGTGAGGTCAGCCCCGAGCAGTCGTACGACTCCGGACCTTCGGCGCCCCACAGATACGGCTTGCCGATCTGGTCGACGGCGTACGTCAGCGCCTCGTCGCCGTCGGCCGACGGAGCCCGCAGGCTCCCGCTCACGCCGCCGGTCGTGGCCGTCCCCGCCGCCGTCCCCGTCCCTGCCGCCGTCTCCGTCGCCGTCTCCGTCGGGGGCGCGGCGTCGCCGAGCGCGCCGGAAGTGATCAGCTTCTCCTGCGCCTTGTCCGTGTCGGCGTCCTCGCGCTCGGCGATCGCGGCGATCTGCTCGGCGGTGAGCGAGGCGAGCATCTTCTCGACGTCCGCCAGCTTCGCCCGGACGGAGTCGCGCTGCCTCTTCTGCTTCGCGGCGAGCGCCTTCTCCTCGGCGAGCGCCTTCCGGGACCGGGCGGCGAGGGTGTCGGCACGCCTCTCGCCGTTGGTCAGCCGCGCGATCGTCGACAGCCGGTCGCCCTGCGCACGGTCCATCAGATGCCTCTGATCCAAGGCGTGTTGGGGATCGTCGGAAAGCAACAGCTGAATGTAGGAGGAGAGTTCGGAGGTGCCCTGGTACTGCTGACGGGCGAGACGCCCGGCCTGGGCCCGGCCGCGGACCAGCGCCCGGCGGGCGTCGGTGAGGCCCGTGCCGACACTCTTCGCCCTGGCCCGCTGAGCGGTGAGCCGCACCTCGGTGGCGTTGTACGCCTCGGTGGCCTCCTCGGCCAGCCGGTACAGCTTCCGCAGCTCGGTGAGGAGTTGCGAGACGCTGCGCGGGGCGCCGTCGTCGCGGGGAGCGGCGACGGGTCCGGAGTCCGGGACGGATTCCGCACTCGGAACGGATTCCGCACGTGGGACGGCTTCGACGCCCGGAACGGGTTCGGCGCCCGGAACGGGTTCGGCGCCGGCCGGTGCGGCGCACGGAACCGCCACCAGGGCGGCGAGCGCCGCCGTACAGACCGACCGCAGAAGTCTGCCTGACACCTCATCACCTCCGTTTGCGGGACGGCCTGTCCGGCCCCAAGGTGATGATGCGGCGTCAATTGCCCCGATCTCGTGTGCTTACCGCACAATTGGGCGACATGGCGGCACGCCGTCACCCCCGGAGGGCCGATGCGACGCCCCCCGGCGTGGCGGCTTGAAGCGAGTGGCGGGGTGGTGGCCCGCCATGCGCGGGCGGGCGGCTCAGTCGACCGGCAGCGCGTAGAACGTGCCTCCGCGCCGGATCACCGCGGTCTTCCCGGCCATCAGCGGCTGGTACGGGGGCGTGGCCACGGCCGCGCCGTCGGCGCTGGGGGAGGGGGCGGCGCCGCCGGCGTTCTGGAACTTCCAGAGCCGCTTGCCGTCCTTCGCCCCGAACGCCGTCACCTGTAGCCCGTCGGCCGACAGCACCGTCCGGCCGCTCTCGCTGAGCGAGATCCGGGGGACACCCGTCCAGGCCGGGCCCTCCGTGGTGCCCTTCCAGCGCTGCACGCCGGACTCGGGGTCGAGCGCGTACACCTCCTGGTAGCGGTTGGCGATGTAGAGCGTGGAGCCGAGAAGCGTTCCGGTGCCGAAGGCGAATGGTTTCTGTCCCGGCACCTCGGGCGCGCCCGACCTGCGCCACAACTGCTTGGCGTCGGCGGTGTCGTACGCGTACAGCTGATCGGCCGCAGCGGCGTACAGCCGGCCCTTCGCGTCGCCGACCGAACCACCCACGGGCGGCACCGCGCCGAACGACTTCGACCAGGTCCGCTTGCCGCTCACGCGGTTGAAGCAGTGGTAGACCGACTTGCCCTTGGCCGCCTTGACCTGGACGGGCAGCAGCGACTTGGTGTCCTGGCGCACCACGATGTCCGCCTCCCGTACGGCGATCAGCTGGTACACCGGGGTCAACGGGGCGCGGCCGTTGGCGATCACGGTGCGCCACAGCTCCTTACGGGTCGTCAGATCGAAGGCGAAGAGATGGGTGCGGACCACCGCCGCCTTCCCCGTACCGGTCCGGTACGACCCGGTGAACCAGACCTGGCCGTCACCGGTCCCCGCGACGCCGGCGACCTTCAGGCCGGGCGCGCCCTTGATGCCGTCGGCGTAGTCGACACGGTGCTCGACCGTGCCCGATGAGGTCGAGATCCAGAGCAGACCGGTCGCCCCCGCGACGAAGCCGAGCCCGGCCGAGACGGGCAGCGCCTGGTGGAGGGAGGCGGCCTCGGCCTTCCGCCAGAGCCGCTTCCCGGTGCGCACGTCCACACCGGTGGCGCCCGAGCCCGTCGTCAGGACGAGGGTGCGGCCGACGACGGCGGCGTTCAGGATCTCGTCGGCGGCCACCTTCTGCTCGTACGCCCAGAGGGCTTCTGGCGGCAGTCCGGTCAGGCTCCCCCGGGTACCGTCGACGGGCTTGTTGTCGGTCTCGTCGGACGGCTCGTCGTCGGCGAGCGCGAGTACGCTCCCGCCGCCGATCACCAGCCCGGCGGCCCCGGCGACGATTCCGGTGAGGAGCGCGCGCCGTCCGAGCGGCTGTCCGAGGGGCCCGCCGAGAGGCCGTCCGAGCGGACGTCTGAGCGCGGCGAAGCGGCCCGAGCCGGATCCGGTGGGCGCGGTCGGGGCGGGCGCCGGCGCGTGGGGTGGTCCCGGTGGCAGGGCGGGCGGTCCCGCCGGTCCCTGGTGTCCCGGCACGGGCGGGAGGGACTGGGACTGCTGCGGCACCGGCGCGGTGGCCGGGGGCAGCGGGAGGGCGGTCGGCTCCGGCCGGGCGCGGGGCACCGACAGGGCGGTGGTCGGCCGGTCGACGACACCGCTCTCACCCCCGGACGCGGTCCGCGGCCGGCCGATGCGGGTGGTGCGGGTGTCGGGCTCGGGCGCGGTGCCGGGTGAGGCGTCGGCCGGCGCGCCGGGAACGGCGTCCGCCGGGGCGTCCGCCGACCCGTCCCGCGGGCCGTTCAGCGGGGTGTGCAGGGCATCGACTCCGGCGGCCTGTTCGGCGATCGAGGCCGACAGCGCGGCGGGCAGCCACCCGTCCGGTTCGGCGGTCGCCGCCGCTGCCGCGCCCTCCAGCGCCAGCTCGGCCGCGACGGCCCCGGCCGTCGGCCGCTCGCCCGGCTCCTTCGCCAGACAGCGAGCGACGAGCGGCCGCAACTCCTGCGGCACACCGTCGAGTTCGGCCGTCCCGTACGCGAGGCGTTCGATCGCCGATTCAGCCGGCCCCTTGGTGAGAGGCGTCGTACCGGTGGCCGCGTACGCCAGCAGCAGCCCCAGCACGAAGATGTCCGACGGCGGGCCCGGTACCTCGCCCTCCAGCTGCTCCGGGGTGAGATACCCGAGCCGCACCGACAGCCGTCCGCCCTCCATGGCCTCGGCGGACACCGCCGCGCCCAGCGCCCCGAAGGCGGTCAGGCGCGGCCCGTCGGCGGCGAGGCTCACGGTGTCGGGCGCGAGCCCCTGCAGTACGGCTCCGCTCGCGTGCACCCGCGACAGCGTCTCGGCGAGCGCGGCGCCCAGTATCCGTACGGCCCGCTCGGGCAGCGGACCGGCGACGGCGACGGCCTCGCCGAGGGTGAGCGCGGGGACGTAGCCGCACGCCGTCCAGAGCGCGTCCTCCTCGGACGGGTCCGTACGGGAGTCGAGCAGCGGCTGCACCCAGCCGCCGGCCAGCCGCTCGGCGGTCCGCGCCTCGGCCTGGAAGCGCCGCTGGAAAGCGGGCAGCGCGGCGAGCTCCGGCCGGGCGACCGAGACGACGACGGTGCCGCCATTCGGCCCGTACGCCAGATAGCGCACGGCACTCGCCGACTCCCGGTACCGCGCCAGCACGGTGTAAGGGCCGACGAGACGTGGGTCGTCGTGCCGCAGCGGTTCCATCACGCGTATGCCCCCTGGTGGCTCGGCCGGGAGGTCGTCTCCGGCCTGGTCGATCCTAGGTCCTGTCCGGTCGGTCCCACGGGCCGTCCGGGCCCCGCGACAGAACCTAGATGGTGCCCGACAAATCCCGCCTGCGGCACCATATGTGACCGTGTATGGCCACGGAGTTCGCGATCAGGTGGTGTCCGGGGCCGCGGGCTCAGCCGTGGTCGGGCTTGGACCAGGGCCACTTGAGCGTGCGCCGCTCGCGGCCCTCGGGGACGTACTCGTACTTCCAGCCACGCTGAAGCCCGAGCCGCTTGGTGTACCCGGCGGGCGCGCGCCGGTACGCGAACACGGTGGGCGGCCCGCCGACGGCGTCCGGCACGGGGACCTCATACCACTTGGGCGGCTGCCCGGTCGGGCCCGTCAGCACGGGAAGTACGCGACCGTCGAGCGGCCCGCCGACAAAGACGGTCTCTTCGCTTCTCACGCCGCCAGTGTCGCGCACCACCCGGCCCGCGCGGAGGCCGGTCACCCCCGCGGCGTACGGGACACGCCCCGCCGTCCGTCCCCGCCCCACCTCCGCGACCAGCGGCTTAGCGGTCCGCGCTGATCCGTTCGAGGGGACCTGACGCCACGCGTCGGCGCGCCGCTTGACGGCGCGTCTGCCTTTCATGAAGACCACGGCTCGGTTTCCCGAGCGGGTGGCCGACGCCCGCACCGCGCCAAGGAACCGGAGATCCTCACCATGCGCGTTGCTCGCGTTCTCGCCACCGCCGCCCTGTCCTCCCTGGCCCTGGGCGTGGGTGCGACGGCGGTCCATGCCGACCCCCAGCCGACCCTCACGGTGAGCCCGAGCCCGGCGAGGCCCGGCTCCCCGGCCACCATCTCCCTCGACGGCGGCTGCGACGCCAGCACGGTGACGGCCTCGTCCGGGGCCTTCACCGGCTCGGTCACGCTGACCGCGAGTTCGGCGACGGGCATCTACCGGGGCACGGCCACGATCCGCCGCGACGCCCGGGCCGGCACCCACTCGATCACCATCTCGTGCCCGGACGGCGCCACCTCCGCCTTCACCTTCACCGTCGCCAGGGCGTCGACCCCGTCCCCGGCCCCGACGAGGGGTGCCAGGGGCGGTCTGGGCGGGAGCATCACCGGCATGGACGCGACGAAGGTCGCGACCGGGGCGGGACTGGTGACGCTGGCGGCGGCGGGCGGCACGCTCGTACTGCGCCGCCGCGCGAAGCACTGACGGCCGCGCGGGCCACCGGGACCGGCACGTCAGTGCCGGTCCCTCACGCCAGCAGCCCCGACGCCTTCCAGAGCCGCCGCCCCGTCCCCCGCATCACCCCGATGTCGTCCAGGAAGTCCGTGAGGCGTTTCGCGCCCGACTGCATCACCTCTCGGCGGTGGCCGCTCGCCCGGACCTGGGCGACGGCCTCGCGGCGGTCCAGGCCCACGTTCTCGTAGACCTGGGGGTTCACGAAGCAGACGGAGAAGACGCGCGCCGCCTCGCCGGCCGTGAGGCGGGTCAGCTCACGTTCCCAGCGCGGGGAGGTGACCATCTGGCGGCGCAACTCCTCGCGGGCGTACCGGACGTGGCGGGCCTCCTCCACCACATGGATGCGTGTCACGCCGCGTACGAGCGTCTGCACGCGCTCGTCCGGGAACGTCAGGCGCTGCATCCAGTCCAGGATCTCCTCGCCCAGGAGCGTCGCGGCGAACGAGCCCGGGGTCGTGGAGACGGTCTTCAGCAGGCGCGCGACGTTGTGGTAGACGCGGGGGACGGGGTACGCCGGGGCGCCGCCCTTCTGGATCATCTTCGCGAACATCATCGAGTGGCGGCACTCGTCCGCTATCTCGGTGAGCGCGTAGCGGACGTGATCGCTCGTCACCGACTTGTCGTAGATGTGCCTGACCAGCAGCTGCATCAGGATGATCTCGAACCAGATGCCGAGCGAGGCGAGCGACGCGGCCTCGTGGCGGGCGAGATCCATCCGCTGCTCCTCGGACATCCGCCGCCACAGCGGGGTGTCGTAGAGGGAGACGAGCTCCGGGGGCCAGAACCACCTGCCGTCCTCCGCCGGGGCGTCCCAGTCGAGGTCCTTCTCCGGGTCGAAGGAGTGCTTGGCCGAGGCTTCGAGGAGGCGCCGGGCGACCTGTTCGCGGTCCCGCAGCGGGCCGAGCGCGTCGCGCAGGAGCTGGATCCCGCGCTCGTCGTCGGCGCGGGGCTCGTCCGGGCCCGGCTCCGGGCGGAGTTCGTCGCGTGTGGCCGTCGCTTCGGTTTCGTGCGCTGCTGTCATGGCTGAGAGCACCTCGTGGCTGCGGTTACCGGGGGTACGATTCTCGACTCCCTTATAAGACTTCCTGTCAGCAGCTCTCGTCAATCCCCTCCGCGCCACTTGTGGACCCGACGTCACCCCCCGGCGGCCCGTAGCTCTTCCGCAGCGTGAACGCGTGTGCCGTCGGGCCGTGTTCGCGCAGACGCAGCAGCCGCAGTTCCGCGTCGCGGGGGGTCGGCCAGGCCCCCGCCTCCACCCACCAGAGCGTGGTCATCGCCTCCTCCACGCGCTCGAACCACTCGAAGCGGCGAGCGAGCAACTCGCGGTGCCGGCCCTTGTACATGAAGGCCGTCAGGGCGTCCAGGTCCCGCCATACGGTCAGGTTCATGATCAGCCACGTGTCGCCGAGGACCGGCACGTCGGTGGCGTTGCCCGAGTCGCTCTGGAGCCGCCATCGGAAGCCGTCGGACCCGTCGGCCACCGCGTTCACGGGGTCGAGAGCGTCCACGAAGTCCTTCAACTCAGCTGATTCCAGTGGGTGTTTGAGGCGCGCGATGTTCACCTGGGCGAGTTCGTACACGCGCCGGCCTGGCGCGGCGGAAGAGGGTGTGGGAGTCGTCATGGGCGCACGATAGGCAGGGCCGCCTCGGCGGCACACGCGATTTCAACGAGCGAGACGTCCGCCCCGCGCTCCGCCACCAGTTGGAGACCCACCGGGCAGCCGTCCGGCGTGAAACCGGCGGGCAGACTCGCCGCCGGATGGCCGCTCAGGTTGAACGCCCAGGTCAGCGCCGTCGAGTAGACGTCCGGGCCGGGTCCCTCGTGGCCGTGCGGGCGGTTCGGTGTCACCGGCGTGAGCAGCAGCGGCGTACGCGCGAAGTACGCGTCGAGCCGCCGGTCGTTCTCCTCCCGGGCACCAGGGCGTGCGGTGGGAGTCCCGTCCGGCTCGCGGCGCCCGGCACGCGCGTTCCCCGCGTTGTCGGAGTCGCCCGAGTACGCCCGGTCCATCCACCACGCCGATCCTCCGCCTCGCGATCGCACGCACCGGACGCCGTGCGCCCCGCCCTGCGGGCGGACGACGCTACTTTCACCACACCCCCTGGCTCCCGCCCCGCCGGACGGATCGCCGCCGCGTACCGCCAGCCATGCCTCGCGCGGGTCGAGCAGCGACAGCGACGAGCCGGGCCCCTCGTCGAGGCGTACGACCCCGGCCGCCGCCAACCGGTCCACCGCCGCCCGTACCACCGCCTCGACCGCCGGATCGGTCCGCGCGAAACCGAGATCCGGCGAGTACGTGGCCGCCACCGGTGCCGACGCCCCCGCACCGGTGGCGGCACCGGTGGCGGCCACGTCCAGCACGCACCGCAGATACGTCCGCGCGTCCGCCACCCGCCGTGTCAGCACCCCCGCCGACGCCAGCCCCGTCCGGTCCGGCGTCGGCAGCAGCCCGTTCGTCGTCTTCAGGCCGAACACCCCGCACCACGCCGCCGGGATCCGCACCGACCCCGCCCCGTCGCTGCCTGTCGCCATCGGCACCAGGCCCGCCGCGACCGCCGCCGCCGAGCCCGCCGACGAACCACCGGGCGTGCGGTCGGCGCGGTAGGGATTGACCGTACGGCCGTGGGCGCCCAGGCCCCAGGTCTGCCAGTACGTCCCCGGCCCCGGCACCGCCGTCGAGCCGACCGGCACCGCCCCCGCCGCGATCAGCCGCCGCGCCGCGTACGCGCGGATGCCCGTCGGGCCTTTGACCGCGAACGGCAGCCCCGCCAGCGGCAGTCGGCCGCCCACCGCGCGCGCCCGCTCCAGCGCGTCCGCGTGCCACACCTCGATGAACGCGCACAACCGCGGATCGATCCGGTCGATCCGCTCCAGCGCCTCACCCACCGCCCACCAGGATTCGCCCGTCACGGGGATCAGTCTCGCAGCGCCGCCTCCATCACCGCCCGCGCGATCGGCGCCGCGTCGCCGCCCCCGCTGATCTCGTCCCGGACCGCCTCCGCGTCCTCCACCACCACGGCCACCGCCACCGCGGGCCGCGCCGCGCCCTCCGCCCGCGCCCAGGAGATGAACCAGGCGTACGGCGTACCGGAGTTGCCCACCCCGTGCTGCGCCGTGCCGGTCTTCCCGCCGACCGTCACGCCGTCGATCCCGGCGCTCGTCCCGGTCCCGGCCTCCACGACCTCGACCATCAACTGCCGCATCCGGTGGGCCGTCCGCGGTCTCATCGCCTGCCGGTAGGTGCGTTCGCCCCCGCGGGAGACCACGTCGCCGTCGGCGGCGAGCGTCCGCTCCACCAGATACGGGTACTTGAGATCCCCGCCGTTCGCGACCGCCGCCGCGACCATCGCCATCTGGAGCGGTGTCGCCGTCGTGTCGAACTGCCCGATCGAGGAGAGCGCGAGCTGGTCGTCGCTCATCTCCTGGTCGAAGTTGGACACCGCGACGCCGGAAGGGATCCTCAACCCACGGTCGTTGAAGCCGAATCCGCCGGCCGCGTCCACCATGCCGTCGAGCCCGACCCGCACCCCCAGACCGGCCAGCACCGAATTGCAGGACCACTTGATCGCGTACGCCAGCGACTCCTTGTCGCAGCCTCGCGCGTCGTTGGGAAGCGTGGTGCGGGTGCCCGGCAGGACGTACGGCTCGGGGACGTCCGTCGGCGCGTCCACGTCCTCGACCACCCCGGCGTCCAGCGCGGCGGCCGCCGTCACGATCTTGAAGGCCGAACCGGGCGGATACGTCTGGCGGATGGCCCGGTTGAGCATCGGCTGGGCGTACGCGCCGTTGTACTTCCGCCACGCGTCGGCCACCGCGCCGCCCGTGCCCGACAGCCTTCCCGGGTCGTACGACGGGCTGCTGACCAGTGCGAGGATCTTGCCGGACGAGGGCTCGATCGCGGCGACCGCGCCGCGCCTGCCGTCGAGTCCGGTGTAAGCGGCTTGCTGGAGAGCCGGCTTGATGGTGGTGACGACCTTGCCGCCGGGCTGGTGGGCGCGGGTGATGTCGTTCCAGAAGGGCAGCGGGGCCAGCATCGGGTCGGTGCCGGACAGGATGCCGTCCTCGGCGTTCTCCAGCAGGCTCGTGCCGTACGTCTGGGAGGCGTAGCCGGTCACCGGCGCGTACAACGGGCCCTGGGTGTAGGTGCGTTCGAAGCGCAGTTGCTGACCCGAGTCCCTCGACCCGGTGACGGGTCTGCCGTCGACGAGGATCTGGCCGCGCGGCTGCTCGAAACGGTCGATCGTCCTACGCCGGTTGGCGGGGTTGCTGTCGAGGGAGTCGGCCTGGATGACCTGGATCCGGGCCGAGTTGACGAGCAGGGCGACGAGGAGCAGCAGACAGAACGCGGCGGCCAGACGGATATGGCTGATCATCGCTCGCCGCCCGTCCCCGTCCCGGCCGAACCCCCCGCGTCGGTCGCGGGCCCCGCGTTCACCGTCGTCGGCGCGATCACGCCCGTCTCCACGGCCTCCGGACGCGGCCTGCGCGCCGAGTCGCTGAGCCGGATGAGCAGCGCCACGATCACCCAGTTCGTGACGACCGACGAACCTCCCTGCGCCAGGAACGGCATCGCCATGCCGGTGAGTGGGATCAGCCCCGTCACCCCGCCCGCGATCACGAACACCTGGAGTGCCACGATCGACGCCAGACCGACCGCGAGCAGCCGTCCGAACGGGTCGCGCAGCGCGAGACCGGCGCGGTAGCCGCGGGCGACGAGCAGCGCGTACAGCATGAAGATCGCCGTCAGGCCGATCAGCCCGAGCTCCTCGCCCGCCGTGGCGAGGATGAAGTCGGACTTGGCGGCGAAGCCGATGAGGACGGACCGGCCGAGCCCCAGCCCCGTTCCGAACATGCCGCCGGCCGCGAACGCGAAGAGGGACTGGGCCAGTTGGTCGGGGCCCTCGCCCGCCTCGATCGAGGCGAACGGGTCGAGCCAGTCCTGGACCCGGCTGTGGACGTGCGGTTCGAGCCAGCCGACGGCGAACGCGCCGACCCCGGCCAGCAGCAGCCCGACGGCGATCCAGCCGGTGCGTCCCGTCGCCACGTACAGCAGGATCACGAAGAGCCCGAAGAAGAGGAGCGAGGTACCGAGATCGCGTTCCAGGACCAGTACGAGGACGCTCAGCAGCCAGATCGCGACGATGGGGCCCAGCACCCGGCCGGTGGGCAGTTGCAGCTTCCAGATCCTGCGACCGG
Organism: Streptomyces sp. NPDC051217; assembly: GCF_044455465.1. Taxonomy (NCBI): domain Bacteria; kingdom Bacillati; phylum Actinomycetota; class Actinomycetes; order Kitasatosporales; family Streptomycetaceae; genus Streptomyces; species Streptomyces sp. NPDC051217. The sequence continues at coordinate 96,761 of NZ_JBITEV010000006.1, read as the reverse complement.
TGTAGGCGAGGGCGCTGTGGTTGGCCGCGAGGTAGGCGGCGAAGAAGACGGCGAGCAGGATCTTCGCGAACTCGCCCGGCTGGAAGGAGAGTCCGTTGATCCGGATCCAGATCCTGGCACCGTTCACGGCGGGGAAGAAGATCGGCACGGTCATCAGCAGCAGTGCGGCGGCCACCGACAGATACGCGTACCGCTGGAGCACCCGGTGGTCGCGCAGCAGCACGACGACGGCGATGAACAGGGCGACACCGAGGGTGGACCAGACGAGCTGCGCGGGCGCGTCCCGCTCGCCGGGGGTCGACAGGTCGAGACGGTGGAGCAGCACCAGTCCGATGCCGTTGAGCAGGACCGCGATCGGAAGCAGGAGCGGGTCCGCGTACGGGGCGCGGAGGCGGACCGCGAGATGCGCGACGAGGGCGAGCAGGCCCAGCCCCGCGCTGTGCCGGAGGGCGTCGGGCGGGACGGCGTCGTCGCGGGCGAGACCGACGGCGGCGTAACCGAGGAGGGAGATGAGGACGGCGCACACAAGGAGCGAGAGCTCGACCCCGCGCCGCTTGCGCAGGCGTAGTTCGGGCGGGGGAGAGTCCGCCTTCGTTGCGGTCATGGAGCGCAACGTAGCAACCCGACATGCCTTATGTCCGCTTATGTATAGACATAAGGCATGTCGGGTTCACCGGGTCGGCGCCACCGGCGCACCGGGCCGGCGCCACCGGATCAGCACCAGCGCGGCGCCTTGCCGATGTTGTCGATGTACGCGGCCGAGGCCCACGCCCAGGTGCCGTCCGCGAGGAGGTACCAGCGGTCGTTGCCGTTCACGTTGTCGCCCCGCGTCTTGCAGAAGATGTGCAGGATGGAGCCGTACGCGGCGCTCCCGATGACCCGGCTGCTGCGGGTGGGCCTGTCCCGCAGCAGCAGCCCGGTCCTGGCGGTGACGCGGCCCTTGTACGTGCGGGAGGCCGATGTCTCCTCGGTGGCGGTCTGGGCCTCCTCGGCGCGGGCGGCCTCGGCGGCTTCCGCGGTCTCGGGGTCGAGGGTGGCGGGGTCCATCGCGGCGGGGTCGTCGACGTCGGTGTGACCGCCCGAGCTGACGGGCGGCGGGGCCGGTACCGCCGCCATGGCGGGTGTCGCGGTCAGGGCCGCCACCGCGACGGCGAGAGCCGCGGCGTACGGGCCGAAGGAGCCCCGGACGCGCTGGGGCCGCGCGGAACGCCGGGCACGAGAGGAACGCAGGGAACGCTGGGACATGCGTGACTCCTGAAGTTCGGGACGGGGCGAGGAGTCGACGGAAAACTGCTCGACGCTCGCCCGATTTACCCTAGTTTCGTCACATTCTGTCCGCAACCGTAACTCTGGGTGCTCCGCGCACCCGGCGTACCCGGAGCCGCGTCCCCGTCGGCGTCAGTGCTGGTACGGGTTGCCGCCCTGGCCCGGCTGGGGCCCCTGGCCGCCCTGGCTGAACGGGTTTCCGCCACCCGGCTGGCCGCCACCCTGCGCACCCTGCGCGAACGGGTTGGCGCCGTGCTGCTGGCCGCCACCCTGCTGGGCCTGTGTCGCGCTCTGCGCGAGCAACTGCTCCGCCTGCTCGTTGGGCACCTGGTGCTCCACGCCGCAGAACGTGCACTGGGTGTAGTGCTTCGTCGAGTACGGGAACAGCGGCACGAAGAAGAGTGTGAACTTGGAGACGCGCTTGCGCAGCGTGTGCGCCGACGGATTGCCGCACTGGCCGCACACGAGGGTCAGTATCGCCAGCTGGTAGATGTAGCCCTTGGTCCCGAAGATGATCATGTGTGATTCCTTCTCTGCTCATGACGCTCATGACTGGCGCACCCCCATGGTGCATGCAGGTGGCAGCGGCTGTCAGGGCAGGCGTCCCGCCCGGTTGAGATTGATGAGCGGGCCGAGGAGATCCCCGTACCGCTCCAGCCGCCCGGCGATGTCGCCGACGCGGAAGACCAGCTCCTCCGGCACCGAGCAGTCCCCCACCTCTTCCCAGGACACCGGGGTGGAGACGGTCGGTTCCGTACGGGCGCGCACCGTGTACGGCGCCGCCGTCGTCTTGGCGGCCGAATTCTGGCTGTGGTCGACGAAGACCTTGCCGGGACGCAGCGCGCGGGCCATCCGGTGGACCACCAGCCCCGGCAGGTCGGCCTGGGCCTCGACCGCGAGTGACTTGGCGTACGCGGAGACGTCGGGCGACGGTGTCGGCTCCAGCGGTACGAGCAGATGCAGGCCCTTCGAACCGGACGTCTTGGCGTACGCGTTCAGCCCGTCGGCCGCCAGCCGTTCGCGTAGCCAGAGCGCCGCCTCGCAGCACTCGACCACGGTGGCGGGCTCACCGGGATCCAGATCGAAGACGATGCGGTCGGCGCGGGCGGGGCTGTCGAACCGCCACTGCGGGGTGTGGAACTCCACGACAAGGTTCGCCGCCCACATCAGCGTCGCGAGGTCCTCCACCAGTACCTGCTCGGCGATCTGGTCCGCCGACCGGGGCACCGTCGCCGTACGGACCCAGGAGGGCGTGCCCGGCGGCGGGTTCTTGGTGAAGAAGCGCTGGCCGGCGGGACCGTCCGGGAAGCGGAGGAAGGAGACGGGGCGGCCCGCCAGATGGGTGAGCAGGGCACCGGCCGCCGTCGCGCAGTAGTGCAGGACCTCGCCCTTGGTGGTGCCGGTGGCCGGGTAGAGGACCTTCTCCAGATTGCTGAGGGCGATCCGCCGCCCCTCCACCTCCGCGATTGGCGTCATACGATGAGAATCCCACGAATTCGTATGTAAGGGATTAACCGTGCGATCCATCTGGAACGGCGCAATCTCCTTCGGTCTGGTCAACATCCCGATCAAGCTCGTGAACGCCACCGAGAGTCACTCGATCTCCTTCCGGCAGATCCATTTGGCGGACGGCGGCCGAATTCGTTACCGGAAGGTCTGCGAGCTGGACGAGGAGGAGGTCACCTCCGCCGAGATCGGCAAGGCGTACCAGGACGCGGACGGCTCGATGATCCCGATCACGGACGACGATCTGGCCCAGCTCCCGCTGCCGACGGCGAAGACGATCGAGATCCTCGGATTCGTGCCCGAGTCCTCGATCGATCCGCTCCAGGTGGGCTCGGCGTACTACATCGCGGCGAACGGCGTGCCCGCCGCCAAGCCGTACACACTGCTGCGCGAGGCCCTGAAGCGGAGCGAGAAGGTGGCGATCGCGAAATTCGCCCTCCGGGGGCGCGAGCGGCTGGGCATGGTGCGGGTTCTCGGCGATGTCATCGCCCTGCACCAACTGCTGTGGCCGGACGAGATCCGGCAGCCGGAGGGGGTGGCGCCGGAGACCGACGTCAGCATCCGGGACGCCGAACTCGACCTGGCCGACGCCCTGATGGACACGCTCGGCGAGGTCGAACTGGAATCGCTGCACGACGACTACCAGGAAGCCGTCGAGGAGCTGATCGCCTCCAAGGCGGCGGGCGGCGAGGTGCGGGCGCCGGAGGGGGCGGGGGAGCGGCCCGGGGGCAAGGTCCTGGACCTGATGGCGGCGCTGGAGGGCAGTGTGCGGGCGGCGAAGGAGTCGCGGGGCGAGGGGGGCGAGGGGGAGAAGGAGGACGCGGAGGTGACGCATCTGCCCAGCCGCAAGAGAGCGGCGGGCGGGAAGAAGGCCGCGTCGAAGACGACTTCCAAGACCGCCAAGAAGACGGCCTCGAAGTCCGCGTCGAAGACGGCTTCCAAGACGGCCGCGAAGAAGACGGCGCAGAACAGGAGCGCCGCGAAGAAGACGGCGGCCAAGAAGACCGCGGCCAAGAAGACGACGGAGAAGAAGGCCCCGGCGCGCAAGCGCGCCTCCGCCTGAAGGCGTCGCAGGCGGCGCGGCGGCGGGGCCGGGGCGGTGCGGCGTGGTCCGGTGAACGCGTCGAACGTCCTCAGCGGCCCGGTGCGTCCCGCAGGGCGAAGTCGTCCGGCAGCGGTGTGCCGAGCGCGTTGAGCGCGTCGACCAGTTTCTTCTCCTCGTACGTGAAGTGGGACTCCACCAGCGCGACGAGACCGTCCAGCTCACCCCGGACTCGGCGCGCCTCGGCGGCGTCCGGCGCGGGACCGACGCCGTCGATCAGGTCCTGGAGCCGGCCGAGCATGCCGGTCACCATGTGGTGGTCGTGGGCGAGCTGTTCGAGCACGGGCTCCAGCTCGGGGAACTGCCGCGCCATGGCGGGGAAGACGGTCTCGTCCTCCGCCGTGTGGTGCCGGGTCAGGGCGGAGCAGAACGCGAGGCAGTGCGCCCCTAGCTCGCGCGGGCGCTCACCGTCACCCGCGAGGTAGTCGTCCACGTCGTCCTGGAGCCGGGCAAGCTCCTCGCGGAGCCAGATGTGCACGTCGATGAGTTGATTCCCGAACGCCGCGAGGCGGTCGCCCGGTGCCGAGTGGGTCCCCATCTCCGCATCGTATGCGGGTTATTGATTCTGTTGGATTTTGTGCGACAGACCCTGGCGGTTCCGGGGAATCGCGGTGGACAATCCGGGGCGCGGGCGCCCCTTCAGGCTCAGCCCTGTCATCACCAACTCGCGCCCCATGTTTGCCCGTTGGGCCCGGCTCCGAGTGAGAGGGACAAGCGATGACGAACAGCAGACCGACAGCAGCGCATCGATGGCGTGCCGCCTGCACGACCGCGCTCGCGGGGGTGCTCTGCCTGGGGACCCCGGCGGCGGCGCAGGGCGACGCGAGCAAGCCCCGCCCCGGCGGCTCCGCCTGGACCGTGTCCCGCGGCGGGCCCGCCGCCACCGTACGGCTCGACCCCGCCGACGGCTCCGTCACCGTCGCCGTACGCGACGGGGGCCGTACCCTCGTCGAGCCCTCGCCCGTCGGCATCGTCACCGAGGACGCCGACCTGACGCACGGGCTGCGTCTGGTGGACCGGAAGGACCGCGGGGTCGCCGAGCGGTACACCACCGTCGTCGGCAAGGAGCGCCGCCGGACCGTCGACATGGCCGAGTCGCGCTTCACCCTGGAAGGGGCGGGCGGGGCCCGGGTCGACCTGGTCGTGCGCGCGGCCGACGACGGGGTCGCGTACCGCTATGTGCTCCCCGCCGGAGCGGGGGGCGGCGCCGTGCTGCGCGAGGCGTCCGGCTTCGTCCTGCCGGACGACGCGCCCGCCCGGCTGAGCGACTACTCGGTCAACTACGAGCAGCCGTACGACGGTACGACCGCCGCCGGCGCTTCGAGCGGCCAGTACGCCTACCCCGCGCTCTTCGAGGTCGGCGACGACCACGTACTGCTCTCCGAGGCGGACGTCGACGGCCGCTACCCCGCGAGCCGTCTCGTCCACACGGCGGGCAGCGGCAGCTACGACGTCGCCCTGGCCGACCCGTCCGTGCCCATGCCCACCGACGGCCCCCTCGCGACCCCCTGGCGGACCGTGATCGCGGGCGATCTGGCGACCGTGACCGAGTCCACTCTCGTGGACGATCTGGCCCCGCCCTCCCGCGTCGCCGACACCTCGTGGATCCGCCCCGGCACCGTCGCCTGGTCCTGGCTCGCCGGCTTCGGCGCGGCGCAGCGCAGCTTGGAGACCCAGCAGCGGTTCGTGGACTACGCGGCGGCGCACGGCTGGGAGTACTCCCTGGTGGACGACGGCTGGAACACCACCGACTGGATGCCCCAGCTGATGGAGTACGCCGAACGGCGCGGCGTGGGCGTCCTGTTGTGGATGCACTGGACCGATCTCGACACCGCCGCCGAGCGCACCGAGCAGCTCGACAAGGTCAAGAAGTGGGGCGCCGCCGGACTGAAGATCGACTTCATGGACTCCGACTCGCGCGAACGCATGGGGTGGTACGACGAGATCCTGCGGGAGACCGCCGACCGCGAGCTGATGGTCAACTTCCACGGCTCGACACTCCCGCACGGCATCCAGCGCACCTGGCCGCACGTCATGACGATGGAGGGCGTGCACGGCGCGGAGCAGGGCGACGTCCAGGCGGACGACATGGCGACGCTGCCCTACACCCGCAACGCGGTCGGCTCCATGGACTTCACCCCCATGGGCTTCCAGTTCGGCCGGCGCAACAACACCGAGGCCGCCGAGCTGGCGCTCTCCGTGGTGTACGAGTCCGGGTTCCAGAACTACGCGGGCAGCGTCGAGGCGTACCGGGCCCGGCCCGAGGTCGCGCGTTTCCTGGAGCAGGTCCCGACCGTCTGGGACGAGAGCCGGCTCGTCGCCGGGGCGCCGGGCGAGGCGGCGGCCTTCGCCCGCAGGAACGGCGACCGGTGGTTCGTCGGTTCCATCCGGGCGGGTGGCGCGGGTACGGAGCGGGTGCCGCTGGCGTTCCTGGGATCGGGCTCGTGGCGGGTCGACGTGGTGCGCGACGGCGCCGACGGGCTCGTCAGACAGAGCGAGGTGATGGACCGTCATGACGCTCTCACGGTGCCGGTGCTGGCGGACGGCGGCTTCGCCGCACAGATCTGCCGCGCCGTTCCCGGCCGGGGCGGCTGCGACCGGCCGGTGGACACGGTGCCGGTCGGCACACTGACCGTCACCCCCGCCAAGACCGACGCCCGGCCGGGAGAGACGGTCGGCATCGAGGCGGACTTCGTGCTGGACGAGGCCGGCCCCGCCGAGGACGTGACGCTCGGCGCCCGTACCCCCGACGGCTGGGCCGTCGACGGCGCCGGCGCGACGGCGGACGAGATGGCCGACGGCGCCGAACTGTCCGCGTCCTGGCGGGTCACGGTCCCCGACGACCCGGCGTACGGGGCGACGGAGATCCCGGTCACGGTCTCCTACCGGGACCCGGACGCCCGGCGGGGCGCACCGCCGCTGACGGTCGAGCGCACCGTACGCGTCTTCGTGGCGCGCGAAGGCACCGTGTACGTGAGCGCGCTGCCGTTCGTCTCCGAGAAGAACGGCTGGGGCCCGGTCGAGCGCGACCTCTCCAACGGCGAGAACGGCGCGGGCGACGGCGGCCCGCTGCGGCTGGGCGACACCACGTACGACAAGGGGCTCGGGGTGCACGCCCAGTCCGAGGTGACGATCGACCTGAACGGCGGGTACGACCGTTTCGCCGCCCGGGCCGGTATCGACGAGGAGAAGCCGGACAAGGGCTCGGTGGTCTTCGAAGTGCTCGGCGACGGGCAGGTGCTGGCCCGCAGCGGTGTGCTGGGGCCGACGGACGCGGCGCACGCGTTCGACGTCGACGTGAGCGGGGTGCGGCAGCTGACGCTGCGTGTGACGGACGGCGGCGACGGCATCGACTCCGACCACGGGGACTGGGCCGACGCCCAACTGCTGGAGAAGTAGGCGTGGATCCGGACGGGCCGCCGGGTGGTGGCCCGTCCGGAACGGTCTCCCCGGCTCCGCCGGACCGGGCCTACGGGTCCGGCGGGGCCGGGACGAAGACGCTCAGCCGGTAGGTGGTCGGCAGCCGTGACCGGCCGCGGAACGTGTCGAGCCGGAACATCGAGGGGTCCTTCACCTCGTGCTCGGCGATACGGCGCCGGACCTCGGTCCGCCACCGCGCCTCGTCGGCGGTCTCGAAGACGACCGCCCAGCGCCCCGGCCCCAACTCGGTGTCCGAGGGGCCCCGTTGCCGCTCCCGGCTCCGTCCGCGCTTCCGCTGTCCCGGCACGTGTCCAGCTTCGCAATCCCGGGGCCCCTCGGCAATCGCAACGGCATACGTCACTCGAATAGGATTTCACCCCAGTGTCACCACCAGCAGCACCAACAACTTCAACCGAGTGGAGAAAAGGTATGCGTGGAGGCAACGTCGCCGTGGTCGGCGGCAGCATAGCGGGGTGTGCCACGGCTCTGGCCGTGTCTCGTGGCGGAGCCGAGAAGGTCACCGTCTTCGAACGGGCCGACGCCGAACTCCGTGACAGGGGCGTCGGAATAGCCCTCCACGACGCCCGCTACAAGGAGCTGGAGAGCGCCGGATACGTGGCGCCCGAGATGCCGTGGGCGCCGCTGACCCGCCGTGTGTGGACGGTGCGGGACGGCGAGTCGGAGTACGGACGGGCCGTCGGCGAGCAGCCGTTCCCCTTCCGCGCCTACAACTGGGGCTCGCTCTGGAGTGAGTTGCGGCGGCGGGTGCCCGAAGCGGTCACCTACCGTTCGGGAGCGCTCGTCAGCGAGGTGGAGCCCGATTCCGACGGTGTGACCCTGCGACTCGCCGACGGGCAGAAGGAACGTTTCGACGCCGTGGTCGGCGCCGACGGATACCGCTCCGTCGTGCGCGACGCCATGTTCCCCGGCCGCGGCGCGGCGTACGCCGGCTACATCGGCTGGCGCGGCACGTCCGCCGACGTCGCCGATCTCCCCTCCGACGGCGACGACGCGCACAACGTGGTCTTCCCCGGCGGCCACTGCATGATCTACCGCATCCCGGACGGCGTGGGCGGCCACCGGCTCAACTGGGTCCTCTACACCACCCCGCCCGAGTCCGAGGGCCTCCATCCCGACCTCCAGACGCCGACCTCGCTGCCGCCCGGCCGGCTCAACTCGGAGCTCACCGCCCACCTGAGGGCCCTGGTGGCGGACAACTTCCCGCCCTACTGGGCGGCCAGGGTGCTGCGTACGCCCGCCGAGACCACGTTCATCCAGCCCATCTACGACCTGGAGGTGCCGCACTACACCTCAGGTCGGATGCTCCTCGTCGGTGACGCCGCCAGCGTCGCCCGGCCGCACATCGGTGGCGGCAGCGTGAAGGCGCTCCAGGACGCCAGCGCCCTGGAAACCGCCGCGGTGGCCGGGGGGAGCTGGAAGGAGGTCCTGGAGTCCTACGACATCAGCCGTGGCCCCGTCGGCGCGGCCATGGTCGCGCTGGCCCGCAGGATGGGCAGCGCCCAGGTCGAGAACACCCCGGACTGGAGCGCGATGGACAAGGCGGGGTTCGACGCGTGGTGGCAGGACCAGAACAGCGGCTCCGACCGCGGCAGCGGCTTCGGCGGCCACAGCCTGAAGCGCCCGTAGCGGACCGACCATGAACTGACAGGACATCAAAAGACGCCGGGCGGGCCGCACATGCGGCCCGCCCGGTGCCGGCGGAGCTTCGACGAGCCGCGTGATTCAGCGCGCGGCGGTCCGCACCGGAGTCAGCTCCAGTGCCTCGTGCAGCGCCGTCGGATCGGTCCGGGCGTCGGCACCGTCCACCCGCAGGGTCACCCGTCCCGACGTGAGGACCGTGACCGTACGGGCGCACTCGGCGGCCTGCGCGGGGCTCGGTGAGACCAGCAGCACGGCGATGCCCTCCCGCGCCAGCGTGCCGACCAACTCGTAGACCCGCTTGGCCAGCAGCGGCGCGAGCCCTTCCGTGGGCTCGTCCAGCAGCAGCACGCTCGGCGAGCCGAGCAGCGCGCGGGCCAGGGCGAGCGTCTGCTGTTCGCCGCCGGACAGATCCGTGCCCCGGTTGCCCCGGCGCTCACCCAGCCGGGGCAGCAGCTCCAGGACGCGCTCCGGGGTCCACCGGCTGGGCCGGGTCGTGTCGCCGCGGCCCGGCGGGCGGTAGGAGAGCCGCAGATGCTCCGCGACGGTGAGCCCGGCGAAGACCCGGCGGCCCTGCGGTACGAGACCGATCCCTGCACGCGCCACCTTGTGCGCGGGCTGCCCGGTCATCTCCCGGCCGTTCAGCCGCACGGAGCCCGCGGAGGGGCGGATGAGGCCCGCCACGGTGTGGACGAGGGTGGTCTTGCCCGCCCCGTTGTGGCCCACGATCGCGTGGACGGAGCCGGCGGGCACCGTCAGGTCGAGGTCGTGCAGGACGGTGCCGCCGTGGTAGCCCGCCGTCAGACCGGTGAGTTCCAGCATCGGTCGTCGCCTCACCCTCTCGCTTGTGCTGTGTCGCGGTCACCGTCGGGGGCGGCCTCGGGCGCGCCGTCACGGGCGGCGCCGGCCGCGGTCGCGTGGTACGCGTCGCGGACCTCCGGGTGGGCGAGCGCCTCCTTGGTCGGCCCGGTGATCAGGACCCGTCCGGCCGCCAGCACGGTCACCGTTTCCGCGAGTTCGGCGACGACCTCGACATGGTGCTCCACCAGGATGATGGCGACGCTCGAAGGCAGACCGCCCAGGATCGTGAGCAGACGGCCGATGTCGCCGTCGGTCAGCCCGGCCGCGGGCTCGTCGAGCAGCAGCAGACGCGGGTCGCCCGCGAGGGCCGCCGCGAGGTCGAGCATGCGGCGCTGGCCGTGGGACAGGTCGGCCGCGGGGCGGGCGGCGGCGTCGGCGAGGCCGACGGTCTCCAGATGGCGGGTGGCGGACTCGGCGTGCCGCCGGTAGCGGGAGGGCCGCCACCACGCGCCCCGGCGCAGCGGATGGTGCCGCCAGCCGGCCAGCACGATGTTGTCCAGCACCGACAACTCGCCTATGACGGACGGCTGCTGGAAGCTGCGGGCGATCCCGAGACCGCTCCGCCTGGCCGTCGCCGTACGGGTGATGTCGGTGCCGCCCATGGCGATGGTGCCGTGGTCGGGGCGGTCGGTACCGGCGATGAGGTTCAGCAGGGTGGTCTTGCCGGCACCGTTGGGCCCGATGACGGCGTGCCGTGCTCCGGCCGGCAGCCGGAGGCTGACGTCGTCGACGGCGGTGAGGCTCCCGTACCGCCGGGTGAGGTTCTTCAGGTCCAGCACAGGTGCCGTGGACGGTGTGGTGGACGGTGCTGAGGTGGCTGTCATGGGGCGACCTTCCCGGCCGGAACGCTGTCGTGGTCGGCCGGGAGTTGATCCGCCTTCGCCGCTCCCCGCCCGCCAGGACCGGACCCGAGGCGCAGCCCGGCCAGACCGCGCGGCAGCAGATAGACGGCGGCGACGAACAGCGCGCCGAGCAGCAGCGGCCCGTGGCCGGGCCACGAACCGGCCACCCAGTCACGGGTGAAGACGATGAGTCCGGCACCGAGCAGGGCGCCGATCACGGATGTGCTGCCCCCGATGACGGCGGCCAGCAGCGCGAACGCCGCGATCTCGAAGCCGACGTCGGCGGGGGAGAGGTACTGCTGGACGGTGACCATCAGGGAACCGCCGACCCCGGCCAGCGCCCCCGCGCCGATGTGCGCGATCAGCAGATAGCGCCCCACCGGATGGCCGGACGCGCGCATCCGCGCCTCGGCGTTACGGGTGCCGGTCAGCAGCTTGCCGGCCGGCGAGCGCAGTACGAGCACGGTCACGACGACGGCGATGACCGCGACGGCGAGCGCGTAGTTGTAGACCTCGCTCTCCTCGACCATCCCCTCCCCGCCGAACAGCGCCTGCGTGGGCGGGAAGCCGACGAGGCCGTCGGCGCCGCCGGTGAGGGACTTGAGCTGATTGATGGCCGCGCTCGCCAGCTCGCCGATGGCGAGCGTGATCATCAGGACCGTGGTCCCCCGGGCCCGGATCACCGCGGGCCCCGTCACCAGCGAGAACAGCGCGGCGGCGATGGCCGCGACGACGATCTGGACCGGCCCCGCGGTCCACCCCGCGTCGGCGAGATTGGCGGTGGCGTACGCGCCGACGGCGAACGGCGCGGTCTGGCCGAGGGTCGGCAGCCCGGCGTAGCCGGTGAGGATGGCGACGCTGATCGCCAGCAGCCCGAGGGCCAGCGCGGAGCCGGCCAGCGACAGGGTGTACTCGTCGAGGAGCGTCGGCAGAGCGATGAGCAGGACGAGGAGGGCGAGCAGCGGCGCGGCCTTACGGCCCCGCGCGGCGAGGCCGCCGTCGTCGGGACCGCCGCGGAGCAGCCGCGACAACGGCCCGCCGCTCGCGGACGGTACGGGCTCCCGCTTGTCGGCGGCAGCCTTTCCCGTGACGGCCTTCTCCGCAGCCGCAGCCGGACCCGCAGCCGGACCCGCACCCGCACCGCGCCGCCCCGAGAACGAGGCGGAGAGCCGTCGCCGCAGCCACTCCACCGGGTCCGAGCCGCCCTCGCCGCCGTGCGCCCCCGCCGTCGCCGGCTCGGTGAACCGGGACCGCAGGATCAGCACGGCGGCCATGGCCGCGAACAGCAGGTAAGGCGCCAGGTCCGGCGCGAGGGAGACACCGAGCGTCTGCACCTCGCCGACCGCGATCGCCGCGAGCAGCGTCATCCACAGCGACCGCAGCCCACCGAGCACGACCACGACGAGCGAGAGCATCAGCACCGTGTCGGCGGTGCCGGCGCCCGGCCCGATGATGGGCGCGCCGAGCACTCCGGCGGCCCCGGCCAGCGCACCCGCGGCGGCCAGGACCCCGGTGTGCACGGCGCGCGGGCTGTGCCCGGTGGTGGCAAGCATCTGCGGGTCGTCGGCGGAGGCCCGTACGGCCGCCCCCACCCGGGTGCGGGTGAGCACCCACGTACCGAACGCCGCGAGCAGCACGGCCATGAGGATGAAGCAGAGCCGGTACGCGGGGTACCGGTGGCCCAGCAGCGTCACCGAGGAGTCGAGCGCCTCGGGGACGCGTACCGGTAGGTCGTCGGCCCCGAAGAACTCGATCAGCAGATTGCCACCGATCAGGGCCAGTCCGAACGTCAGCAGTGCTTGCGCGAGATGCCCACGACGGGCCAGGGGGATCGTCGCCGCGGACAGACCGGCTCCGGCGGCGGCCGCCGCCGCGGTTCCGGCCGCGAGTCCGACGGCGAGACCGCCCCATGTCCCGTCGCTCAACTCGGCACCGGTATAGGCACCGATCGCGTACAACGTGCCGTGCGAAAGGTTCAGTACGCCCGCGGTGCCGAAGGCGAGACTCAGGCCGGCGGCGACGACGAACAGCAGCAGCCCGTAGGCCACGCCGTCCACCACCGGCACGAAGTGGGCATCAAGGAGATTCATTTCAGCTGCCGAGCGTCGCCAGGTCCTGGACCATGACGTTGGCGAGCTGGTCGCCGTCCTTGCGCACCTGGCGCAGGTACCACTGCTGCACCGGCGAGTGCGCCTTGTCGCCGAACTCCCAGGCGCCGCGCGGGCTGTCGATCTGGCCGAGAGCGCCGATGGCGGTGTTGATGGTCTCCGGCGTCACCTCGCCCTTGTCGGCGGCGTCGGCGATCGCCTGGTCCAGCACGGCGGCGGCGTCGTACGAGGCCATCGCGAAGGTCGTCGGCTGGGTGTCGTGCTTGGCGGTCCAGTCGGCGGCGAACTTACGGTTGGCCTCGTTGTCGAGGTCGGCCGCGTAGTTCAGGACCGAGTAGACGTCCTTCGCCGCGTCGCCCTGCGCCTGGAGGACACTGCCCTCGGTGACGAAGGCCGTGTACAGCGGCAGATCGGCGACATCGGACTGCGCGTACTGCTTCGCGAAGTCGATCGCGGCCTTACCGGCGTAGAAGCAGTACACCGCCTTCGCGTCCGTCTTCGCGATGTCCGCGAAGTACGGCATGAAGTTGGTGGTCTTCGGGAACGGCGTCCACTTGGTCTCGCCGTCCGGGTTGGCGAGCTTGCCGCCGACCCTCTTGAACTCCTCGGTGAAACCGCGCAGTTCGTCGTAGCCACCCTGGTAGTCGGGGCCGATCGCGTAGACCGGTCCGTCCACCTTCTCCTTGATGTACGGGGCGATGGCCTTGCCGGGCTCGTCGGAGAGGAAGCTCGTCGTCCAGACGTACTTCATGTCCTTGACCGGCGGGCGGGCGTTCGACCCGAGCAGCGGGATCTTCGCCTGGTCGATCAGCGGCAGCACCGCGTTGACCGAACCACCGCCGACGAGACCGGTCAGCGCGTCGACCTTGTCCTTCTTGATCAGCTTGGTGGCCGCGGGGACCGCGGTGGGCGGACCGTCGCCCTCGTCCGCCACCACCAGCTCGGCCTTCCGGCCGCCCAGCTTGTTGTCATGGGTGGCCAGGTACAGCTCGAAGCCCTTGCGCAGCTCCGTGCCGACCGCCTCGTAGGTACCTGACAGCGACGCCACCAGGCCGATCTTCACTGTGTCGTCGCCGGCGCCGCTGTCGCTGCTGCACCCGGTGACGGCTGCCAGACCGAGTGCGATGGCGGCCGCGCCGACCGGCCGGACTCTGCGGCGGCCTCGCGGTAGGGATATGTCGAAGAACATTGAGGGCTCTCATCGGGAGGAAGGAAAAAACGGAAACGAGCGGGCGGAACACGTACGGCAAGAGAACCGGACGGTGGGGCTTGGACGACCCGGACGTCAGCGCAGGGGCTGGACGTTCGCGTCGCCGCGTACCTGGGGGGTCAGGGAGTCGCCGACCTGGTTGATCAGTTCGGACATCATGTAGCTGACCTCGCCGATGTCCGCGTCCCTGGTGGTCGTCACCAGCAGGGACGCGCCGCTCGATACGGCCATCGAGAACATGTAACCGCCCTCCATGGCGGTCAGGCTGTGCTCGACGGGGTCGGTGTTGGTCAACTGGGCAGCCGCGGAAAGCAGGTTGACGACACCCGACGCGATGGCGGCCAGCCGGTCGGCGTCGTCTCGCTCCACCCCGGTGTAGGCCAGCGCAAGTCCGTCCACGGACACGGCTATCGCCTGCGTGACCTCCGGAATACGTCCGGCGAAGCCACTCAGGATCCAGCTGAGGTCGGTGGGTGAGGTCGTCATTTTTTGCTCCGTTGGGTGTCGTCGTCAGTGGCGGAGCGCCCGCGGTGGCTCGTGCTCCTGTTGATCCCCTGTGCGTAGGCCGCAAGGACGTCAGAGACTTGTCGGGAGTCCCGGCGGCGGGGTGGCTTGGGTGCCGCGCCGGATCGCTGTTCGGCGCCGTCGCGCTTGCCCAGGGTGGGCCACTGCTTGGGCGTGTTGCGCTGCCGCAGCGGCAGTCCTGAGGAACTGACTCCGGCGATCCGGGAGACCGGCTCGGCGTGGACGGGGTGCTGGGACGGCTTGTTGGCGCGCTCGCGCTCGTCGCCCTGGGGGTTGCCCTTGGCGTCGCCGCGTGAACTCCCCGGAACCCGCGAGTCGGTCGACCCGCCCGATCCCTGGGACCCGTTGCCGCCGGACGCCCCGGCACCGGCCGGGCTGTAGTCGCCCGCGCCGACGGTCTGCCGGCGGCCGAGCTGTCCGGGCGCGGTGATCGGGCGCGGTGCCTCGTACCGCACACCGGGACGCTCCCCGAGCGCGCCCTGCATGGGCGGCGGCGCCGTCTCCTTCGGAGCCGGCGCCAGCACGTTGGCCGGCAGGGTGACCTCGGCGATCGTGCCCGGACCTGACGAGTCGCGCAGTTCGACGACGATGCCGTGCCGGGCGGCGAGCCGCGCCACCACGTGCAGACCCATGGAACGCACGTCGCCGATGCCGGACTTCGGCTCCAGCAGACCCTTGTTGAGGGTGGCGCGCCGATCGGCGGTGATGCCGACGCCCTCGTCGACTATCTGCACGACCGCCCGGTCCCACAGCCGCCAGACCGCGACCCCGACCTGCTTGTCCGGGGGCGAGAAGCGCGTCGCGTTGTCGAGGAGCTCGGCCAGGATGTGCGCGACGTCGTG
Source organism: Streptomyces sp. NPDC051217 (assembly GCF_044455465.1). Lineage (NCBI taxonomy): Bacteria > Bacillati > Actinomycetota > Actinomycetes > Kitasatosporales > Streptomycetaceae > Streptomyces > Streptomyces sp. NPDC051217. The sequence goes on along the minus strand of NZ_JBITEV010000006.1, from coordinate 81,420 downwards.
GACCACGCGCGCCGCGATGCCGATGCCCGATTCGATGACACCGAGCGAGACCCGGTCGAAGCGTTCGATCTGCTGCGCGGCGGCCACGATCACCGTCGAGCAGGAGATGTCCGCGGACCGCACCCGGCCGTGGCCGTAACCGCCAAGCACCAGAAGGTTGTTGGTGTTGCGCTCCATGCGGATCGCGAGGTGGTCGAGCGCGAACAGGATCTTCATACGCTCGGGGTCGGCCTCGTCGCGCTGCACCGCGTCCAGTTCGGACACCATGACGGTGGTCAACTGGGCGCCCCTGCGGGCGACACCGACCAGAGTCTCGGCGAACTGCTCGTGGATATGGGCCTGTTGGGCGGCCAGACGTACGGCCTCGTGGTGAACGGCGTTGAACGCCTCACCGACCTCGCCGATCTCGTCCAGACCCGTGGTCTTCACCGGGTTGCCGGACCGTTCGGCGACCTGCTCGGGCGTGGCACCGCTGAGCGCCCCGGGCTGGGACAGCTCGGTCATCACCTGAGGCAGACCCGTGTGGGCCACCTCGTGGGCGGCGTTGCGCAGATCCCGCAGCCGGCGGATCATCACACGGCCGAGCCGGATGGCGACGACGACGGCGCTGATGAGCGTGAGCAGCACCAGCGTCACCTCGCCGCCGGCCAGCCAGGCGAGCGTGGTGCGCGTCTCGGTGACCGTGCCGAGCACGGAGGTGTCGATACGCTTCTCGACCGAGCGCAGCAGGGTCAGCCGGTCGGCCGACGCCTTCTGCCACTCCCCGGACTTGACGGTGAGTTCCTGGTCGGGTGCGGTGCGGCCCACCTCGTCCTCGAGCCGGCGCGCCTCCAGGGCCTTCGTGCCCGAGAGTGTGTGCTCCAGCCAGGTCCGCCACTGCTGCGGACCCAGGTCGAACAGCACGCCGGTCGCGTCGGTATAACCGAGCCTGGTCGCGTCGAAGGTCCGCTTGGATGCCTGGGTGAAGCCACCCGTGGCCTGCGCCCTCATCACCGCGACCTGCTGCTGGCCGATGTGCTCGGAGGCCCGCGACAGCGCGGCGGCGGCACGGATCCGGTCGGCCACGTCGGAGTCCACGCCGTCGGCCTGCGCGATTCCGTCGCGATAGTCGATGAGGTCGGCGATCACGATCCGGTAGCCGAAGGTCAGTGCGGTGACGGTGCTTCCTCCGGAGCGCACCTGGGCGCGCAGGGAGGGCAATTCATCGATGAATTGGTCGATACGGTCCAGAGCGCGCTGCGCGTTGCCCGGTACGGACGACAGGCTTCCGAGCTGAGAACGGAATGTGGCGACACTCTTGTCCGTCGCGTTGGAACTTTCGCGGAAGGCGTCCGTATCTCCTTGAGTGGAGACCAGTGCGGTCGCGGACGCGCGCTCACGTTGCAGATGGTGCGTCAACTCGCTCACGGAGGAGGCGACATCGACCATGGCCGTGAGCCGATTGGCCTGGAGCGCCTGGTTGGTCGCGGGAGCGAGGGCCAGCACCGCGAAGGTGACGGCCACTACGAGAGGCACGGTGACCAGCAGGACGAGGCGACGATTGATTTTCACTGCGCGGCTCCATCGCCGGAACCGGTGCTGAGTATCGGTGACACGCAGATACCTATTAACGGGTTGGGGGGTGTCGGTGGGGATCGCGAGTAGATCGTGTGCAACGTTACGGAAGGGACTGGCGAGGCCCCCGTGGCGCGGCTTGATCCTATGCTGTAGCACCTCGTTACGGACGCGTACATCCGCGAAAAATGACGGTGCCCAAGCGGCCATGAACGGTCCAACTCGGCCGGAAAACAGGGCAGAAGAAGCCCTCGGAGCCGTAAGCGGAATCATCGAATCGTTTCAACTCCGCACCCCTCGCCCCAGCCCACCGGTACCTGGCACCCCCCTGCCGGACGGTCACCGGAATGTCCTCCACCACGCTTCGGCGTGGCGACTTGACTGGGGTGCCAACTTCCGGAGTGTCCTTGCGGAAGGGGGAGAATCACAGGGGCTTCAATTGCCCTCTAGGGGGCGGCATTTCGGTCGCCCGGGGACAAGCCGCAGCGGCCATGTGCCGGGCGGATGCGGCGAGTTGGCGGGCCGCGTGGGGGCTCCGCGGGGTAAAGCCGGTCGACTCCGGCGCCGCGGCGGGAGGGAAAAGTAGACCGTCCGGATCGGTGTTTCCACTGGCCCCGAGGCTTTGTCCGCAATCGGCCATGGCGGGATCCGAACGCATATGCCCGGCTCCGGAAGCTGCCCTTCCGCGAGGAGATCGCGTGGAGAAGCGGTGTTGGGCCTGAGGTTGAATCAGCGCGAAGTGTGGAGTGACGCAAGTCACGTTACATCTGGCGGAGTTTGAGGAGTCCGCCCAAAGCCTCACCGCGGCCCATACGGAGACAACACCGGGCGTTCGGGCCCGCCACGGGGCGGCGTCGAAGGGGCGGTGGCGAGGGGCTCGACCGGCGACGCGCGGCAGGGGGGCGGAGCGCGACGCCTCGCGAGGGCGGTTGTCTCCGGACGGCCGGACCCCGACGAACCGCATCCGCGCGACGCGCCCGGGACCTCGCCGGGGCGCGACGCGCCCGGCACCGATCACAGAGAGTCGCCGAACATGACAAAAGACCCCCCGATCCGGCATCTCGCCTGATCAGAGGGTCTTTGCGGCACCTGAACCACGGTGCCCCCGGCAGGATTCGAACCTGCGCACCCGGCTCCGGAGGCCGATGCTCTATCCCCTGAGCTACGGGGGCGTGTCGCCGTGGACCTTGGCGACAGGTGAAACCCTACCAGCCCTCATGGGGTCGTCGTGAACAGGTATTTGGCGTGGTGAGGGCGAGCCGGGCAGCGGGCCGCGCGTCCCCCGCGCGAGGGGAGAAGTGGGGAAAACCCGGACGCGGCCCGGGAGGCGGACCTACTCTCAAGTTGTGTCAGGCGTGTCAGGCCGTGTGCTCGTTGTCGACGACAACAGGGTCATCCGGCAGTTGATCAGGGTCAACCTGGAGCTGGAGGGCTTCGAGGTCGTGACCGCGGCCGATGGTGCCGAGTGCCTGGACGTCGTTCACCAGGTCAGGCCCGATGTGATCACCCTCGACGTCGTCATGCCGCGCCTCGACGGGATCCGCACCGCCGCCCGGCTGCGGGCCGATCCGATGACCTCGCACCTGCCCGTCGCGATCATCAGCGCCTGTACGCGGTACGAGGTGGAGACCGGGATGGCCGCCGGCGTGGACGCCTTCCTCGCCAAGCCGTTCGAGCCGGCCGAGCTCGTCAGGGTCGTCCGCCAGCTGATGCGCCGGGAGGGCCCGCCGTCCTTGGACGGCAGGCATGAAGTCGGGCGTGCGGGGAGCACGCCCCGAAGCGCACGCGGCTGACACCCTCGGCCGGCGCACGCCGCCGCCGGGCGGGAGGGCGCGCGAGCCCCGAGCCCCCCAGCCCCGGGGTACCGCCCGTATCGCGAAACTGGTTCGCGAAGACGCCCCCCTCCTCCCATACGCTTGTCCCGTGACCCCCGCCGACCTCTCCCGAACCGTGCTGCACGCCGTGCGCCGCGCGGTCGACGAGGGCGTACTGGCCGGGCCCGTACCGGAGAGCGTCCAGGTCGGGCGCCCCGGTCCCGGAGGCAGCGGCGACTACGCGACCTCGGTGGCGCTCCGGCTCGCGGGCCCCGCCCGCCGCACGCCCCTCGACGTCGCTCAGATCCTCCGTACCGAGATCCTGCGCTGCGCGCCGGGCCTCTCCCGCGTCGACGTCACCGGACCCGGCTTCCTCAACTTCACGCTCGCCCCCGCCGGCCGCACCGCACTCGTCCGCGCGGTCCTCGACGCCGGGATCCGTTACGGATACGGGGACACCCTCGCCGGTACCACCGTGGTCCTCGCCCCCGCCGGTGAACTGCGCGCGGCCGTCCGGACCGAGACCGTCCTGCGGCTGCTGCGCGCGCAGGGCGCCGACGCGCGCACCGGCGACGACGCCACGGAGCGGCTGCCGGTACGGCCGGTGCCCGCCGCCCTCGCGGGTGACCTCTTCGCCCGCCTCGGGCCGGACGCCGCCCGCTGGGGCCTGCTGCGGCCCGCCGCCCACGACCGGCCCCTGACCGGTGACGACCTTCTCGTACAGCACGAGAGCAACCCCCTGTTCACGGTGCGGTACGCCCACGCCCGTACCCACGCCCTCGTCCGTAACGCCGCCGCCCTCGGCATCCCGGGGGACGGCGGAGCGGCGGGGGCCGTCGAACCGGAAGCCCACGCGCTTCTCGACAGCATCGGCGACCACCCCGGCGTACTCGCCGACGCCGCCCGCCTGCGCGCCCCCGACCGGGTCGCCCGCCATCTCGAACGCACCGCGGAGGCCTTCCTGTACTTCCAGGAGACCTGCCGCCCGCTGCCCGTCGGCGACGAGAAACCCTCGGCCGCCCACCGGTCCCGGCTCGCACTCGCCGAAGCCGCCGGGGCGGTGCTGGCCGGTGGCCTCACCCTCCTCGGCGTCGACGCGCCCGAACATCTCTGATGCTGTCCGCCGAGGCGGCCGCATCCGACGCACATGAGAGAGCAATAAGACGATGAGCCGTTCCGCCCACCCCGCCGGTCCCCGCTACGGCGACGTGCACACCGAGGGCCACTACTCCCCGCCGCCCGCCGACCTCAACACGCTGGACGACAAGATCTGGTCGCGCACCGTCGGCCGCGACGAGGACGGTGTCGCCACCGTCGCCGGGCTGCCGGTGACCCGCCTCGCCGAGGAGTTCGGCACCCCCGCGTACTTCCTCGACGAGGCCGACTTCCGGGCCCGCTGCCGCGCCTGGACCGACGCCTTCGGCAAGGACGCCGACGTCTTCTACGCGGGCAAGGCCTTCCTGTCCCGCGCCGTCGTCCACTGGCTCAAGGAGGAGGGGCTCAACCTCGACGTCTGCTCCGGCGGCGAACTGGCCACCGCGCTCGACGCCGGCATGCCCCCCGAGCGCATCGCGCTGCACGGCAACAACAAGTCCGTGTACGAGATCGAGCGCGCCGTCTCCGCGGGCGTCGGGCGCATCGTCCTCGACTCGTTCCAGGAGATGGTGCGCGTCGCGCACATCGCGCAGAGCCTGGGCCGGGTCCAGCCCGTGCAGATCCGGGTCACGGTCGGCGTCGAGGCGCACACCCACGAGTTCATCGCCACCGCCCACGAGGACCAGAAGTTCGGCATCGCGCTCGCCGAAGGGCAGGCGGCGGAGGCCGTCCGCCGGGCGCTGAAGCTCGACGGCATCGAACTCATCGGCATCCACTCGCACATCGGCTCGCAGATCTTCGACATGGCGGGCTTCGAGGTCTCGGCGCGCCGCGTCGTCGAGCTGCTGGCCGAGATCCGCGACGAGCACGGCGTCGAACTCCCGGAGATCGACCTCGGCGGCGGCCTCGGCATCGCGTACACCCCCGAGGACGACCCGCGCGAGCCGCACGAGATCGCCAAGTCCCTCACCGCGATCGTCACCCGTGAGTGTGAGTCCGCCGGACTGCGCACCCCCCGGATCTCGGTCGAGCCCGGCCGCGCGATCGTCGGCCCGACCGCCTTCACGCTCTACGAGGTCGGCACCATCAAGCCGCTGGAAGGGCTGCGGACGTACGTGAGCGTCGACGGCGGCATGTCGGACAACATCCGCACCGCGCTGTACGACGCCGAGTACAGCGTCGCGCTCGTCTCGCGCCGCTCCGACGCCGAGCCGATGCTGTCGCGGGTCGTGGGCAAGCACTGCGAGAGCGGTGACATCGTCGTACGCGACGCGTTCCTGCCCGCCGACCTGGCACCGGGGGACCTGATCGCGGTCCCCGCCACCGGGGCGTACTGCCGCTCCATGGCGAGCAACTACAACCACGCGCTGCGCCCGCCGGTCGTCGCCGTCAAGGACGGCAGGGCGCGGGTGATCGTCCGGCGCGAGACGGAGGAAGATCTCCTCCGGCTCGATGTCGGATAGGCGTGTGGTGAAAGTGGCGTCGTCCGTCCGCGGGGCGGGGCTCACGACGGGACTTTCACCACAGGCCCCAGGCCCCGAACGCTGAGATTGACGTCTCGCATGACGGACGGAGGGGAGAAACTTCCGTCCGGTGCGTGAGACTGGTCCACATCGCTAGGAGAGGGAATCGAGGTCGCATGATGCGTACGCGTCCGCTGAAGGTGGCGCTGCTGGGCTGTGGGGTCGTCGGCTCAGAGGTGGCGCGCATCATGGCGACGCACGCCGACGATCTGGCCGCGCGGATCGGCGCGCCCCTGGAACTCGCCGGGGTCGCCGTCCGCCGTCCCTCCAAGGTGCGCGAGGGCATAGACCCCGCGCTGATCACCACGGACGCGACGGCGCTGGTCAAACGGGGCGACATCGACGTCGTCGTCGAGGTCATCGGCGGCATCGAGCCCGCCCGCACCCTGATCACCACCGCCTTCGAGCACGGCGCGTCCGTCGTCTCGGCCAACAAGGCGCTGCTCGCCGAGGACGGCGCGACGCTCTTCGCGGCGGCCGAGAAGCACGGCAGGGACCTCTACTACGAAGCCGCTGTCGCCGGCGCCATCCCGCTGCTGCGGCCGCTGCGGGAATCCCTGGCGGGCGACAAGGTCAACCGCGTGCTCGGCATCGTCAACGGCACCACCAACTTCATCCTCGACCGGATGGACTCCTCGGGCGCCGGCTACTCGGAGGCGCTCGACGAGGCGACGGCGCTCGGTTACGCGGAGGCCGACCCGACCGCCGACGTCGAGGGCTTCGACGCCGCGGCGAAGGCCGCGATCCTCGCCGGGATCGCCTTCCACACCCGCGTACGCCTGGACGACGTCCACCGCGAGGGGCTGACCGAGGTGACCGCCGCCGACATCGCCTCCGCGCGGCGCATGGGCTGCACCGTCAAGCTCCTCGCCATCTGCGAGCGCGCCGCCGACGGAAAGTCGGTCACCGCGCGCGTCCATCCCGCGATGATCCCGCTCAGCCACCCGCTCGCCTCCGTGCGTGAGGCCTACAACGCGGTCTTCGTGGAGGCCGAGGCGGCCGGACAGCTGATGTTCTACGGCCCCGGGGCCGGCGGCCCGCCCACCGCGTCCGCCGTGCTCGGCGACCTTGTCGCGGTGTGCCGCAACCGGCTCGGCGAGGCGACCGGGCCCGGCGAGTCCGCCTACACGCGGCTGCCGGTCAGCTCCATGGCCGAGGTCGTGACGCGGTACCACATCAGCCTCGACGTGGCCGACAAGCCGGGCGTACTGGCCCAGGTCGCCACCGTCTTCGCCGAACACGACGTGTCGATCGACACCGTGCGCCAGCAGGGCCGGCTGGACAGTGAAGGACTGGGCGGCGAGGCATCCCTCGTCGTCGTCACCCACCGCGCGCCGGACGCCGCCCTCTCGGGGACCGTCGAGGCGCTGCGCAAGCTCGACACCGTGCGCGGTGTCGCCAGCATCATGCGTGTTGAAGGGGAGTAGGGGACCCATGACGAGCAATGGCACCCACCAGTGGCGCGGCATCATCGAGGAGTACCGGGACCGGCTGCCGGTCACCGGCACGACGGAGGTGGTCACGCTCCGCGAGGGCGGTACGCCGCTGGTTCCCGCCCAGGTCCTGTCCGAACTCACCGGCTGCGAGGTGCACCTCAAGGTCGAGGGCGCCAACCCGACCGGGTCGTTCAAGGACCGCGGGATGACGCTGGCCATCACGCACGCCAAGGAGGCGGGCGCCCAGGCCGTCATCTGCGCCTCCACCGGCAATACCTCGGCGTCGGCCGCCGCGTACGCGGTACGGGCCGGCATGGTCTGCGCGGTCCTGGTGCCGCAGGGCAAGATCGCGCTGGGCAAGATGGGCCAGGCGCTGGTGCACGGCGCGAAGATCCTCCAGGTCGACGGGAACTTCGACGACTGTCTGACGCTGGCGCGCGGACTGTCCGACAACTACCCGGTGGCGCTGGTCAATTCGGTGAATCCGTCCCGTATCGAGGGCCAGAAGACCGCGGCCTTCGAGATCGTGGACGCGCTCGGCGACGCCCCCGACGTCCACGTGCTGCCCGTCGGCAACGCGGGCAACATCACGGCGTACTGGAAGGGCTACACGGAGTACGCCGCCGACGGCCCCGCGACCCGTACACCGCGCATGTGGGGCTTCCAGGCGTCCGGTTCGGCGCCGATCGTGCGCGGCGAGGTCGTGAAGGACCCGCACACCGTGGCCACCGCGATCCGTATCGGCAACCCGGCGTCCTGGCAGCAGGCGCTCGCCGCCAGGGACGAGTCGGGCGGCTTCATCGACGAGGTGACGGACCGACAGATCCTGCGCGCCTACCGGCTGTTGGCCGCGAAGGAAGGTGTTTTCGTCGAGCCCGCGTCGGCCGCGTCCGTCGCGGGTCTGCTCAAGGCGCTGGAGGACGGCAAGGTCGACCGCGGCCTGCGGATCGTCTGCACCGTCACCGGGAACGGGCTCAAGGACCCGGACTGGGCGGTCGCGGGAGCGCCTCAGCCGGTCACCGTGCCGGTGGACGCGGTGACGGCGGCGGAGCGCCTCGGACTCGCGTAGGGCCTGATCCGGGGCTGATCCGAAAGGCAGGCCCCAAGGCGCCCCCGGCCCCGTAAGAGCCCGCGCCGGCCCTACGGGGCCCGCACAAAGCACACCAAGACCCTGCATAGGCGCACAGGAAGCCACGCGACACGCATCGTGCGCCTCCTGTGCGCCCTATGTCGCGACAGAACCTTCCTTCGATAGGCTGTACCCGACCCGCCCCGCCGCATATGCCGCGGTGTTGTTGCCCTCGTGGCCGTCGGGTGTTTCCGTACCTCGCCGAAACCCCGCAGTCTCGCAGCCTCGTCTCCCGTTCCGCCTTCCCCGCAGTCACACAAGGAGAGTCGTCTAAGCGATGGCCGGTCCCGCTTTCCGCGCCGCCGCCGTACGGGTGCGCGTCCCCGCCACCAGCGCCAACCTCGGTCCGGGATTCGACGCCTTCGGCCTGTCGTTGGGGCTCTACGACGACGTGGTCGTGCGCGTCGCCGACGCCGGCCTGCACGTCGACATCGCCGGCGAGGGCGCGGAGACACTGCCCCGCGACGAGAACCACTTGCTCGTACGGTCCCTGCGCACCGCGTTCGACCTGCTCGGCGGCCAGCCGCGCGGCCTGGAGGTCGTCTGCGCCAACCGCATCCCGCACGGCCGCGGCCTGGGCTCCTCCTCCGCCGCGATCTGCGCCGGGATCGTCGCCGCGCGCGCCGTGACGATAGGCGGCGACGCCAGGCTCGACGAACCGGCGCTGCTGGAGCTCGCCACCGAGATCGAGGGCCACCCGGACAACGTGGCGGCCTGTCTGCTCGGCGGATTCACCCTCGCCTGGACCGACGGAGGAGCGGCGCGGGCCATCCGGATGGAGGTCGCCGACTCCGTGGTTCCCGTGGTGTTCGTGCCCGACAGGCCCGTCCTGACCGAGACCGCGCGCGGGCTGCTCCCACGCTCCGTCCCCCATGTGGACGCGAGTTTCAACGCGGGCCGGGCCGCCCTGCTCGTAGAGGCCCTGACCAGGCGTTCCGACCTGCTGCTCGCGGCCACCGACGACCGGCTCCACCAGGAATACCGCGCTCCCGCGATGCCGCAGAGCGTGGAGCTCGTGAACCGACTGCGGGCCGACGGCGTCCCCGCGGTCATCTCCGGCGCGGGCCCCACGGTCCTGGCGCTGACCGACGACAGCGCGGCCGACAAGGTCGCACGGCTGGCCGGCGAGGGCTGGGCGGCGAACAGGCTCGCCCTCGACGGCACGGGAGCGAGTGTTCTGCCGCTGGGTTCTCAGTGACGGTGGATTGCCGGTGAGTGAGAGGGGGAATGTTTGTTGGAGCCGGTAGTGTTAACCTCAAGTCTGCACCCGAAGTCTTTGTGGCTCGGTGCTTCGCGTCCCCATTCGGGACCACCATTCTTCCGGGAGCCTCCCCAACTGCCTGAGCAGCCTGCCTGAGCAGTTTTGAGCACGCCCCGGAACCGGCACGACACCCCTCGCTATGTCCAGGAGTGGGCCGAGCAGGGGGACCTCGGGCCGGACCCATTGCACGTACGCAAGTCTTCCGCCGTACCCGGCGGGACCATCGCCCCGACTGTGGCCGGTGATCGACACGATCACAACCCGCGGTCGGACAGCACAACCGGTCGCCGAGCCAGAAGGCCGACGTCCGCTCCAGGGAAGGACCCTTCGTGAGCGACACCACCGATCTGATGGGCGTGACTGCCGACAACAGCGTCGACACCACCGCGCCCGCCGAAGGTGCTGCCACTGGCACCACCTCACGGCGCCGCCGCTCCGGCACCGGCCTCGACGGCATGGTCCTGGCCGAGCTGCAGCAGGTCGCGTCCGGCCTCGGCATCAGGGGCACCGCGCGGATGCGCAAGAGCCAGTTGATCGAGGTCATCAAGGAGGCGCAGGGCGGCGGTTCGTCCGCCCCGAAGAGCGCCGAGACGGCCGGCGGCGACGCCGAGGCGAAGCCCAAGCGGCGCGCCACCTCCAAGGCCCGTACGGGCGACGCGGCCCCGGCCGCCGACGCCCCCGCCGGCAAGGCGGCTGACACGTCCGCCGACCAGGCCCCGGCCGCGGCGGCGAAGGCCGACAAGGCCGACGCGCAGATCGACATCCCGGGCCAGCCGGCCAGCGACGACCAGCCCGCGGGCGAGCGTCGTCGGCGCAGGGCCACCGCTCAGGCGGGCAGCCCGGACACCAAGACAGAGAGCCGCGCCGAGTCGGGCACCGACACCGTCGTGGACGAGCGCCCCGACGGCAAGGCCGAGGCCGCCGTCTCCGCCTCCGACCGCACCGACGCCGACGGACGCCGCGGCGACCGCCAGGAGCGCGGCCAGCGTGGCGACCGGGAGCGCGGGGAGCGCGGTGACCGGCAGAGCCGCCAGCGTGAGCGCCGCGGCAAGGGCGACGACCAGCAGGGCGGTGGCGGCCAGCAGACCGGCGGCCAGCGCCAGCAGCGCCAGGGCCAGGGCCAGGGCGGCGGTCAGAACCAGGGCAACGGGCCGCAGGACGACTTCGACGACGAGGCGGGCGGCCGGCGCGGCCGGCGCGGCCGGTACCGCGACAGGCGGGGCCGTCGTGGCCGCGAGGAGTTCGGTGGCGGCGGCGAGCCGCAGGTGGCCGACGACGACGTGCTGATCCCCGTCGCGGGCATCCTCGACATTCTCGACAACTACGCGTTCATCCGGACCTCCGGCTATCTGCCGGGCCCGAACGACGTGTACGTCTCACTCGCCCAGGTCCGCAAGAACGGCCTGCGCAAGGGTGACCACGTCACCGGCGCGGTGCGCCAGCCCAAGGACGGCGAGCGCCGCGAGAAGTTCAACGCGCTGGTGCGCCTGGACTCGGCGAACGGCATGGCGGCCGAATCGGGCCGCGGGCGGCCGGAGTTCCAGAAGCTCACCCCGCTCTACCCGCAGGACCGGCTCCGGCTGGAGACCGACCCGGGTGTGCTGACGACGCGGATCATCGACCTCGTCGCACCGATCGGCAAGGGCCAGCGTGGTCTGATCGTGGCCCCGCCGAAGACCGGCAAGACCATGATCCTCCAGGCCATCGCCAACGCGATCACGGTCAACAGCCCCGAGTGCCACCTGATGGTCGTCCTTGTCGACGAGCGTCCGGAAGAGGTCACCGACATGCAGCGGTCGGTGAAGGGCGAGGTCATCTCCTCGACCTTCGACCGGCCCGCCGAGGACCACACCACCGTCGCCGAGCTGGCCATCGAGCGCGCCAAGCGCCTCGTGGAGCTGGGTCACGACGTGGTCGTCCTGCTGGACTCCATCACCCGCCTGGGCCGTGCGTACAACCTCGCCGCCCCGGCCTCCGGACGCATCCTGTCCGGTGGTGTCGACTCGACCGCGCTCTACCCGCCGAAGCGCTTCTTCGGCGCGGCGCGCAACATCGAGGACGGCGGTTCGCTGACCATCCTGGCCACCGCGCTCGTCGAGACCGGCTCGCGCATGGACGAGGTGATCTTCGAGGAGTTCAAGGGCACCGGCAACATGGAGCTCAAGCTCGACCGGAAGCTCTCGGACAAGCGCATCTTCCCGGCGGTGGACGTCGACGCGTCCTCCACCCGTAAGGAAGAGATCCTGCTCGGCAGCGACGAGCTGGCCGTGGTCTGGAAGCTGCGCCGGGTGCTGCACGCACTCGACCAGCAGCAGGCGATCGAGTTGCTTCTGGACAAAATGAAGAAGACGAAGTCGAACGCGGAGTTCCTGCTTCAGATTCAGAAGACGACTCCGTCGCCCGGAAACGGCAACGACTGACACGTCGTTTCGGGAAATCCCGTCCCGATTGTTCAACTTCCGCATGGATCCGCCCCGTTACTCCGATGACGGGGCGGATTTCTGCATGTAATATCCGATGAGCCGTTTCATCCCCCCACACGGCGCCAAACCAATTCCCTTGATTAGTGGGAGATTTGCGTGCGTGTGTCGCGTCAGGGCCGACCGGCCCGGAAATTGCGAAGACTGATTGCCGCCGGTGCGGCGACCCTCGCCATGCTCGCCGGCGGACTGGTGGCCACCGCCCAGGCCGCCGACGGCGGCGGCGAGACGTTCCTGCCGCCCAAGGGAGCCGAGGTCGTCAGTTCCACGGAGGCCTCGCCCCGAATCATCGGCGGCACGAACACCTCCATCAGCAGTGCCCCCTGGATGGTGCAGCTGCTTTTCGAGTTCGACAACGACGGACTCTTCTACTTCACCTGCGGCGGCACACTCGTCGCGCCGAACAAGGTTCTTACGGCGGCGCACTGCGTCACCGACGAGAACGGCAGAGCGCTCGACATGGCCGGCCACGGCATGATTCTGGCCGGCACCGCCAAGCTCGCCGGCGGTCCCAACGACGAAGGCACCGCGGTCACGATCAGCCGCTCGTACTTCGCGGGCTCGTACAACGCGGCCGAGATCGACAACGACATCGCGCTGCTCACCCTCTCCAAGCCGCTGACCAACACCCCGGCGCAGCCGGCGTCGTACGGCGACACCGCCCGGTACGCGGCGGGCACCACCGCCACCACCTACGGCTGGGGCATGATCGGGTCCAACCCGGACTTCGATCCGCTGTCCGACACGCTCCAGCGCGTGACGCAGCCGCTGCGCTCGGACGCCGAGTGCACGGAGAACCTCGACACCGCGGTCAACACCCCCGGCGCCTACAAGCCCGGTCATATGATCTGCGCCGGCGAGGGCGGCACGGGCGACAACTCGACGGGCAAGGCGACCTGTCCGGGCGACTCGGGCAGCCCGATGATGGTGAGCGGCCGGATCATCGGCATCACCTCGTGGGGACCCGCCACCGCCTCCGAGTACTGCAACCTCCCGGGTACGTACGACGCGTACACCAAGGTCTCGACGTACATGCCGGCGATCCAGCCGCGCATCGACGACACCAACTTCAGCCGTGACCACCGCGCCGACCCGTGGGCCCGTACCACCTCGGACGGCAAGGCGTACACGTTCAGCTCCACCGGTGAGAAGCTCGCCGCCCGCAAGGCGTTCACCGGCACGTTCAGCGCGTACAACCTGGTCCTCCAGACCGACCTGAACAGGGACGGTTACGAGGATCTCGTCGCCCGGGGCAATTCCGGCGACGTGTACTGGCTGCACCGCTCGGCGAGCAGCGCCACCTACGTCAAGACCAAGATCTTCTCCGCCTGGAAGACCTTCCGCGCCATCGTCACCCCCGGCGATGTCAACGGTGACGGCAAGCCCGACCTGCTCGCGGTCGCCTCCACCGGACAGCTTCGGCTCTACCCGGGCCAGGGCAACGGCAAGTTCAGTGCCTCCACCGCGGTCGGCACCGGCTACCAGGCCTACAACCAGGTCCGCGGCCACGGCGACCTGACCAACGACGGGAAGGCCGACCTGCTGGTCCGCCGCGGCGGCACGAACGCCCTCTTCCTGGTCAAGGGCACCGGCAAGTCCACCGCCCCGTTCGAGGCGCCGGTCCAGGTCCGCGCCGACTGGTCCCTCTACAACCTCATCGTCACCCCGGGTGATGTGAACGGCGACGGCAAGGCCGACGTCCTCGTCCGTACGACCGGCGGCACCCTGTCGCTGCTCAAGGGCACGGGCAAGACCACGTCCGAGATCTTCGCCACACCGGTGAGCCTCGGAACCGGCTGGAACAGCTACTACTCGATCGCCTGAAACCCCAGGTGAGGGCCTGACCGGTCACTCACCGTCGCGGCTTCACCCTGTGGCCCCCGCTCCTGCGGGGGCCACAGCCTGTTGTGCGACGCTGCCAACTGCCCCGCACGACCGGGCCACGGACGAAGGCCGTGCCTGAACGCCGTGACAGTGGGTAGCCGCACACGCTACGAGGCCGCGGCGGGGCGACGAGAGCTGAGGAGCACATGAGCGACCAGAGCAGGGGCGGACGAATACGCGCGACCGGATCGCGCCGCAAGAGGCCCAGCGCGCGCCGCCGCGCCACGACCGTGGCCGCATGGGCGGTCGCCGCCCTGGTCCTCGTCGGCGGGTCCGGTCTCGGATACGTGTACTTCAAGCTCAACGGCAACATCCAGGGCGTCGACATCAACGCCAGCCTCGGCACCGACCGCCCCGTGGACGTCGACAACGGCTCGATGGACATCCTCGTACTCGGCTCCGACTCGCGCTCCGGCGCCAACTCCGCGTACGGCGAGGACGAGGGCGGAGCCCGCTCGGACACCGCGATGATCGTGCACGTCAACGAGGGCCACAAGACGGCCAGTGTGGTCTCCGTACCGCGCGACACGATCGTCGAGCGCCCCGACTGCGAGAACGACGAGGGCGTCACCGCGGACGGCGCGCCGCGCGCCATGTTCAACACGGCGTACGAGGTCGGCGGCCCGGCCTGCGCGGTGAAGACCGTCGAGAAGATGTCCGGCATCCGCATGGACCACTACATCGAGGTCGACTTCACCGGGTTCACCAAGCTCATCGACGATCTCGGCGGCGTGAAGATCACCACCACCGAGGCCATCGACGACTCCAAGAGCGGACTGAAGCTCGAACCCGGCACCCACACCCTCGACGGCGAACAGTCGCTCGGCCTCGTCAGGACCCGCAAGAGCGTCGGCGACGGCAGCGACCTGGGCCGGATCCAGCTCCAGCAGGCGTTCGTCAAGGCACTGATCACCCAGGTCAAGGAGATCGGCCTGCTCAGCAGCCCCAAGAAGCTGTACGACATCGGCGACACCGCGACCCGCGCGATCACCCCCGACTCCGAGCTGGACACGGTCAAGGAGCTCGTGTCCTTCGCCGGCGGACTGAAGAGTCTGGGGTCCGAGGACGTCAACATGATCACGCTGCCCGTCCAGTACGACCCGGCGGACCCGAACCGCGTCGTACCGCTGGAGAAGGCGTCCGAGCAGGTCTGGACCGCGCTCCGGGCGGACAAGCCGATACCGGCGTCGGCGACGGAGGACTCCGCGGGCGACAAGGGCGACGCGTCCGACGTGGTCACGGGCGGATGACGGTGCGCACGGGCCCGCCGGCGGACGGCGCCCCGGCGGAATAGATCCGGGACCACCCCGGTTTTGGAGATACGCCCGGTCCTGGCAGACTGGTCCGTCGGCCCCGGTTCACGTACGAGCATCCGCGCGTGCGACCCGGCGCCTCCTCGCCCGGCGAGGACGTTCCCTAGGAGACACCCTTGAAGCGCGACATCCACCCCACGTACGTCGAGACCCAGGTCAGCTGTACCTGCGGTGCGTCGTTCACCACTCGCAGCACGATCGAATCGGGCACGGTCCGTGCCGAAATCTGCTCCGAGTGCCACCCGTTCTACACGGGCAAGCAGAAGATCCTCGACACCGGTGGCCGCGTGGCCCGCTTCGAGGCCCGCTTCGGCAAGGCTGCCGCCGGCTCCGCCAACAAGTAGCGAGCCAACTGCGCCGGTTCTCGGCGCCCCTGCCCTGGGGCGTCGAGACCGGCGCTTTGCCGTCCCGCAGCACCTTCGCGCAGCACCCACGTACGCAACCCAGGAGCCCCCGAATGTTCGAGGCGGTCGAGGAACTGGTCGGCGAGCACGCCGACCTGGAGAAGAAGCTCGCCGACCCGTCGGTCCACACGGACCAGGCGCACGCCCGCAAGCTCAACAAGCGGTACGCCGAACTGACCCCGATCATCGGGACGTACCGCGCCTGGAAGCGGACCGGGGACGACATCGAGACGGCCCGTGAGTTCGCGGCCGACCCCACCGACGCGTCGGCAGGCGAATTCGCGGCCGAGGTCAAGGTGCTGGAGAAGCAGCGCGACGAACTGACGGAGAAGCTCCGTCTGCTGCTCGTCCCGCGCGACCCCAGCGACGACAAGGACGTCATCCTGGAGATCAAGGCGGGAGCGGGCGGCGACGAGTCGGCGCTCTTCGCCGGGGACCTGCTGCGGATGTATCTGCGGTACGCCGAGCGCGTCGGCTGGAAGACCGAGATCATCGACGCCACCGAGTCCGAACTGGGCGGCTACAAGGACGTCCAGGTCGCCGTGAAGACCAAGGGCGGCAACGGGGCCACCGAGCCGGGACAGGGCGTCTGGGCGCGGCTGAAGTACGAGGGCGGGGTGCACCGCGTGCAGCGGGTGCCGTCCACCGAGTCGCAGGGCCGCATCCACACCTCGGCGGCCGGTGTCCTCGTGACGCCGGAGGCGGAGGAGGTCGAGGTGGAGATCCTCGCCAACGACCTGCGGATCGACGTCTACCGCTCGTCGGGCCCCGGCGGCCAGTCCGTCAACACGACGGACTCCGCCGTCCGGATCACGCATCTGCCCACCGGAGTCGTCGCTTCCTGCCAGAACGAGAAGAGCCAGCTCCAGAACAAGGAGCAGGCCATGCGTATCCTGCGCTCGCGGCTGCTCGCCGCGGCACAGGAGGAGGCGGAGAAGAACGCGGCGGACGTCCGGCGCAGCCAGGTGCGTACCGTCGACCGGTCCGAGAAGATCCGTACGTACAACTTCCCGGAAAACCGGATCTCGGACCACCGGGTCGGCTTCAAGGCGTACAACTTGGACCAAGTGCTCGACGGTGAGCTGGCGGCAGTGATCCAGGCCTGCGTCGACGCCGACTCGGCGGCGAAGCTCGCGGCCGCCTGAGCCGTCCCGTCACCTCCGTACCGATCACGTCCCCTCCCCGTCTACGTCTCAGGAGGAACCAGCGTGCAGCCACCTTCTGGGGGGCCCAGCGACTCATCGCGGCTCCGTCGCGGGCCCGCCCCCCGCAGTCTGCTGCTTGCCGAGGTGGCCCAGGCCACCCAGCGGCTGGCCGACGCGGGCGTGCCGTCGCCGCGGTTCGACGCGGAGGAGCTCGCCGCGTTCGTGCACGGCGTCAAGCGCGGAGAGCTGCACAGCGTCGTGGACGAGGAGTTCGACGCCCGTTACTGGGAGACCGTCGCGCGCCGCGAGGCCCGCGAGCCGCTCCAGCACATCACCGGCCGGGTCTTCTTCCGGTATCTGGAACTCCAGGTCGGGCCAGGGGTGTTCGTGCCCCGGCCGGAGACCGAGTCCGTCGTCGGCTGGGCCATAGACGCGGTCCGCGCGATGGATGTCGTCGAGCCGCTGATCGTCGATCTCTGCTCGGGATCCGGCGCGATCGCGCTCGCCATGGCACAGGAGGTGCCGCGCTCGCGTGTGCACGCCGTGGAGCTGTCCGAGGACGCCCTCACCTGGACGCGGCGCAACGCCGAGGGGTCCAGGGTCACCGTGCACCGCGGAGACGCTCTGACGGCCCTCCCGGACTTCGACGGCCAGGTCGACCTGGTCATCTCCAACCCGCCGTACATCCCGCTCACCGAGTGGGAGTACGTGGCACCCGAGGCGCGCGACCACGACCCGGAGATGGCGCTCTTCTCCGGCGAGGACGGCCTGGACACGATCCGGGGCATCGAACGCACCGCGCACCGTCTGCTGCGCCCCGGCGGCCTCGTGGTCGTGGAGCACGCGGACACCCAGGGCGGACAGGTCCCGTGGATCTTCAGCGAAGAGGCCGGCTGGGCGGACGCGGCCGACCACCCGGACCTGAACAAACGCCCCCGCTTCGCGACGGCACGCAAGGCGATGCCGTGACCGCCGGAACGCATGCGAGTGAGCTGAAGGGGCGCGCACCTGTCGAAAGGGAGAGCGCGCAGAGGCCCCGAGGTACGAGGGGGCGAGCACGGTCGACCGTCGACAGGTGCACAGAGCGCCCCGGAAGCGAACCGAGCACTCAAAAAACACAGAGAGAGGGCCGTTAGATGGCACGGCGATACGACTGCAACGACGCGACCGACCGTACGACCGGTCTGCGTGAAGCCGCGTCCGCCGTCCGTCGCGGCGAGCTCGTCGTCCTGCCCACCGACACCGTCTACGGGCTCGGCGCCGACGCCTTCAGCACCGAGGCCGTCGCCGACCTCCTCGACGCCAAGGGCCGCGGCCGCAACATGCCCACGCCCGTGCTCATCGGCTCCCCGAACACCCTGCACGGCCTGGTCACGGACTTCTCGGAGCAGGCGTGGGAGCTCGTCGACGCGTTCTGGCCCGGCGCGCTCACGCTCGTCGCCAAGCACCAGCCCTCGCTCCAGTGGGACCTCGGCGACACCCGTGGCACCGTCGCGATCCGGATGCCGCTGCATCCCGTCGCGATCGAGCTGCTGACCGAGGTCGGTCCGATGGCCGTCTCCAGCGCGAACCTGACCGGACACCCCGCGCCGGAGGACTGTGACGCGGCGCAGGAGATGCTCGCGGACGCGGTGTCGGTCTATCTCGACGGGGGCCCGACGCCCGGCATCGTGCCGTCGTCGATCGTCGACGTGACCGGCAAGGTCCCGCTGCTGCTGCGCGCGGGCGCCGTCGACGCCGACGAGCTCCGCAAGGTCGTACCCGACCTCGAGGTGGCCAATTGACCGCCCCTGAGGGGCGTGGCATAGCGGGACTCCCCGACACCTTCCGCATCCTCCACGTCAGCACCGGCAACGTGTGCCGCTCGCCCATCACCGAGCGGCTGAACCGGCATGCCCTGAGCGACCGCCTCGGCGAGCGGCTCACGGGCGGGCTCATCGTGGAGAGCGCGGGCACCTGGGGACACGAGGGGGCCTCGATGGAGGCCAACGCGGAGGCCGTCCTGGCGGATTTCGGCGCGGACCCGTCCGGCTTCGTCGGGCGGGAGCTGCTGGACGAGCACGTGATCCGCGCGGACCTGGTGCTCACGGCGACGCGTGACCACCGGGCGCAGGTCATCTCGATGGGGCACTCGGCGGGGCTGCGGACCTTCACGCTGAAGGAGTTCACGCGTCTCGTACGGGCCATAGACCCGGCGACGCTGCCCGACCCCCTCGACGAGGGCGTGGTCGAGCGCGCCCGTGCGCTGGTGCGTGCCGCCGCGGCTCTACGCGGGTGGCTCCTGGCCCCGAACGCGGAGGCGGACGAGGTCTACGACCCCTACGGGGCCCCCATCACCTTCTTCCGTTCCATCGGCGACGAGATTCACCAGGCTCTCGATCCGGTGGTGACGGCACTCACGGGTGTGCCGACCCGGCACTGATCCCGCGCCGCTCGCGCACCGTTGAACAGGCGCGACGTACGGTGAGAAATTCGGCGGGGGATATGGTGAGACGAATTTGTGCAACCGACGCGCCGCCGTGTATGTCCTTCATCATGTGGCTACACGCATTCAAACGGTCCTCCTGTCGCGAGCTAGTGTGTGTGCCTCAGATGGCCGGCGATTTCTGTGGGGCAGCCTGTGCGTGATTACCTGCTGACGCTCTGCGTGACGGCCGCGGTGACTTATCTGCTGACCGGTCCGGTGCGGAAGTTCGCCATCGCGATCGGTGCGATGCCCGCGATCCGCGCCCGCGACGTGCACCGCGAACCGACACCGCGTCTCGGCGGAATCGCCATGTTCTTCGGCCTGTGCGCCGGACTGCTGGTCGCCAGCAACCTGGAGAATCTCAGCGGGGTCTTCGAGCGGTCGAACGAGCCCCGCGCGCTGCTCTCCGGAGCCGCGCTGATCTGGCTGATCGGCGTCCTGGACGACAAGTTCGAGATCGACGCCCTGATCAAGCTCGGCGGCCAGATGATCGCCGCGGGTGTGATGGTGATGCAGGGTCTGACGATCCTGTGGATCCCGGTGCCGGGTGTCGGGACCGTCGCGCTGACGTCCTGGCAGGGCACGCTCCTCACCGTCGCCCTCGTCGTCATCACGATCAACGCGGTCAACTTCGTCGACGGACTCGACGGTCTGGCCTCGGGCATGGTCTGCATCGCCGCGGCGGCGTTCTTCCTGTACGCGTACCGGATCTGGTACGGGTACGGCATCGAGGCAGCCGCCCCCGCCACGCTCTTCGCAGCGATCCTGATGGGCATGGGCATCGGCTTCCTGCCGCACAACATGCATCCGGCCCGGATCTTCATGGGTGACTCCGGCTCGATGCTGATCGGTCTGGTGCTCGCGACGGGCGCCATCTCCGTGACGGGCCAGGTCGATCCGGACGCCCTGAAGATCTACGCGGACGGCTCGACCCGTGAGGCGACCCACGCCGCGCTGCCGGTCTTCATCCCGCTGCTGCTGCCGCTGACGATCATCGCGATCCCGGTCGCCGACCTCGTCCTCGCGATCGTGCGCCGCACCTGGAACGGTCAGTCGCCGTTCGCCGCCGACCGCGGACATCTCCACCACCGGCTGTTGGAGATCGGGCACTCGCACAGCAGGGCCGTACTGATCATGTACTTCTGGTCGGCGCTGATCGCCTTCGGCGTGGTCCTGTACTCGGTCCACTCCTCGTCCACGATGTCCACGATGTGGATCGTGCTGGCGGTCGTCGCGCTGAGCGCCCTGGGGCTGCTGCTCCTGCTGCTGCCCCGCTTCACACCGCGCACCCCGCGCTGGGCCGAGGCCGTCGTGCCGCCCCGCTACCGGCGCCGTAAGCGGAACGCTCAGGGGGAGTTGGCCGCGGAGGCCGGGGAAGCCGCGGAAGCCGCCCACGAGGAGCCCGAGCCGCGGGAGAGCCGGCCGGGCGCCGGATCACAGGTGCCTCACGATTCCCGGCCCGCCGACGGCGTACAGCCGACCGACGGCGCCCCGGCGGGCGAGCCCGATCCGGTCCCGGCGGGCGTCAACGGGGCGACAGCGATCGGGCCGCGATCTCGGTTCTCCGACCGGCGCAAGGCGGATTCCTCGTACTGAGAATTACCTCAACGGGCCTCATTACCAGACAAGACGGCCTGCTGTCCGGCTCACACGCGCGGATTCGCCCTCATGTGTGACGGTCAGCACACCTTCATGGTAAAGACCTCATCAAATAGTTTGTGATACCGTTCACGAGACCCGGCGCCAGAGCCGAAGGACCGTAGTGCGACGGTCCGTTGGCCCGAGAACCCAACTCTCGGACCGGGCCTACGCTCGTCCATGACGACACCATCTGCCCCACCCAGCAAGCGGAGCTGCCGCCATGCCCTCGAACGACGTCCGGACCCTCCTCCAGGCCGCCGTACCCACCGCTGCCGTCGGCGTTGTCGCCACGGCGGTCAGTGGTGTGGTCGCGGGCGGGAAGGGGGCGCTGGGTGCCGGTGTGGCCGCGGTGGTGGTGACCGTCTTCATGGGTATCGGTCTCATCGTGCTGCAGCGCACGGCGAGGTCGCTGCCGCATCTGTTCCAGGCGATGGGCCTGCTGCTCTACACGACCCAAGTGCTGGCGCTGTTCGTCTTCATGGCCGTGTTCAAGGACACCTCCCTGTTCAACCCCAAGGCTTTCGCTCTGACGTTGGTGATCGCGACGCTCGCCTGGATCGCGGCCCAGGCCCGTGCCCATATGAAGGCGAAGATCCTTTACATCGAGCCGGAGAAGACGGGTACGTCGGCGTGAGAGGTAGGGGCGGGATAAGTGCGAGTTCGAGATCCTGCTATCGTCCGGTTCCAACTGCGGCATCGAGGGCGCGGGCTCCCCAGCTGACGCCTGCTCTTACGACGCGAGGCTCGGAGCAGCCCGGTCGCCGTTCCCACATCCGAAACACCAGTCCAGTGCCGAACCGCGGCTTCCCGCCGCGCCGACACAACGAGGTTGCCGTACCTATGCGCCATGTTGAAGGAGCCCGCGGTGAGTGCTGACCCGACGCAGGTGCTCGCCTTCGAGACCGACTGCCACATCTTCGAGGGCTGTGGCTTCCCGGCCCCCGGCCTGCATTCGTTCCTGTTCAAGCCGCTCTTCGGCGACGGGGACAGCAACTTGTACTTCAACAAGACGATGCTGCTGGCGCTTCTCGGGTCGATCATCATCATCGCCTTCTTCTGGGCGGCCTTCCGCAAGCCGAAGGTTGTCCCGGGCAAGCTTCAGATGGTCGCCGAGGCGGGCTACGACTTCATCCGGCGCGGCATCGTCTACGAGACGATGGGCAAGCGCGAGGGCGAGAAGTACGTCCCCCTGATCGTCTCGTTGTTCTTCTTCGTCTGGATGATGAACCTCTGGTCGATTATTCCGGTCGCCCAGTTCCCGGTGACGTCCATCATTTCCTACCCCCTTGTCCTCGCGCTCATCGTGTACGTGCTGTGGGTCTCGCTGACCTTCAAGCGGCACGGTTTCGTCGGTGCCTTCAAGAACTTCACCGGTTACGACAAGTCACTCGGTCCGGTGCTTCCGCTGGCCATGGGGATCGAGTTCTTCTCGAACCTGCTGGTCCGCCCGTTCACACACGCGGTGCGACTCTTCGCGAACATGTTCGCCGGCCACACCCTGCTGCTGCTCTTCACCATCGCGAGCTGGTATCTGCTCAACGGTATCGGGATCGCCTACGCCGGCGTCTCGTTCGTGATGGTGATCGTGATGACCGTCTTCGAGCTGTTCATCCAGGCCCTTCAGGCGTATGTCTTCGTGCTGCTCACCTGTACTTACATCCAAGGCGCGCTCGCCGAGCACCACTGAGCCACCACCCAAGTCGTCCGATGGCCAACCCCCATCGGTCCGTGAAAGAGAAGGAAGAACTGGCATGTCCCAGAACCTTGCCGCCGTCTCCGGTTCGCTCGGCTCCATCGGCTACGGTCTCGCCGCCATCGGCCCCGGCGTCGGCGTCGGCATCATCTTCGGTAACGGCACTCAGGCCCTCGCCCGTCAGCCCGAGGCTGCCGGCCTGATCCGCGCCAACCAGATCCTCGGTTTCGCCTTCTGTGAGGCGCTCGCCCTCATCGGTCTGGTCATGCCGTTCGTCTACGGCGTGTGATCTTTCAGATCCGATCAGCACCACTAGACGAAAGGCACTGATGTGAACCCTCTGGTTCAGCTCGCGGCCGAGGAGGAGCAGAACCCGCTCGTCCCGCCGATTCCCGAGCTCGTCATCGGCCTGCTCGCTTTTGTCATCGTCTTCGGCCTGCTCGCGTGGAAGCTTCTCCCGAACATCAACAAGGTTCTGGACGAGCGCCGTGAGGCCATCGAAGGCGGCATGGAGAAGGCGGAAGCCGCCAAGACCGAGGCGCAGAGCGTCCTGGAGCAGTACAAGGCCCAGCTCGCCGAGGCGCGTCACGAGGCGGCCCGTCTCCGTCAGGAGGCGACCGAGCAGGGTGCCGCCATCATCCAGGAGATGAAGGCGGAGGGGCAGCGGCAGCGCGAGGAGATCGTCGCCGCCGGTCACGCCCAGATCGAGGCCGACCGCAAGGCGGCCGCCTCGGCGCTGCGACGCGACGTCGGCAAGCTCGCCACGGACCTCGCCGGCAAGCTCGTCGGCGAGTCCCTGGAGGACAGTGCCCGGCAGAGCCGCACCATCGACCGCTTCCTCGACGAGCTCGAGGACGGCGCGTCGACGGCGGAGGCGACCCGATGAATGGGGCGAGCCGCGCGGCGCTGGCCGCCGCACGCGAGCGTCTCGACGCGCTGACCGACAACACGTCGGTCGACGCCTCGAAGCTCGCCGAGGAGCTCACCGCCGTCACCGCGCTGCTCCACCGCGAGGTGTCGCTGCGCCGGGTCCTGACCGACCCCGCGCGGTCCGGCGAGTCCAGGGCCGATCTGGCCGGCGGACTGCTGCGCGGACAGGTCGGCGGCGAGACCGCCGACCTGGTCACCGGCATGGTGCGGTCCCGCTGGTCGCAGCCGCGTGACCTGGTCGACTCGGTGGAGGAGCTGGCGGCCATCGCCGAGCTCACCGCCGCGCAGCGGGCCGGTGACCTCGACGAGGTGGAGGACGAGCTGTTCCGGTTCGGCCGGATCGTCGAGTCCAGCATCACCCTGCGGGCGGCGCTGACCGACCAGTCGGCGACGGTGTCCGCGAAGGCGGCGCTGCTGACCGGTCTGCTCGACGGCCGGGCCAACCCGAGCACCGAGCGTCTGGTTGTGCGCCTGGTCACACTTCCCCGTGGACGTAGCCTGGAAGCAGGTCTTCAGACGTTGTCCCGGCTCGCCGCGGCGCGCCGGGACCGGCTGGTGGCCGTCGTCACGACGGCGGTGCCCCTCACCGAGGGCCAGAAGCAGCGCCTCGGCGCGGCCTTGGCCAGGCTGTACGGTCACCCGATGCATCTGAACCTCGACGTGGACCCCGGGGTCCTCGGCGGAGTCTCGGTCCGCGTCGGCGACGAGGTCGTCAACGGCACGGTCGCGGAGCGTCTCGAAGAGGCGGAACGGCGGCTCGCCGGCTGAGGGCCGACGGTCGGTCCCCTATATCCGATTACAGACATATACCGAGACCAAGAACTGCGGCCCGGTTGGGCCGTGCAGAAATTGCGGAAGATTCCTGGGGGTCGCCCCCAGACCCCCATAGAACTTCGGGCCCAACAAGGAGAGCAGGGAATCCAGATGGCGGAGCTCACGATCCGGCCGGAGGAGATCCGGGATGCGCTGGAGAACTTTGTCCAGTCGTACAAGCCGGACGCGGCCTCGCGCGAGGAGGTCGGGACGGTCAGCGTTGCCGGTGACGGCATCGCGAAGGTCGAGGGTCTGCCCTCGGCCATGGCGAACGAACTGCTGAGGTTCGAGGACGGGACCCTCGGTCTCGCCCTGAACCTGGAGGAGCGCGAGATCGGCGCGGTCGTCCTCGGTGAGTTCAGCGGTATCGAGGAGGGTCAGCCGGTCACCCGTACCGGCGAGGTGCTCTCGGTCGGCGTCGGCGAGGGTTACCTCGGCCGTGTCGTCGACCCGCTCGGTGCCCCGATCGACGGCCTCGGCGAGATCGCGACCGACGACCGCCGCGCCCTGGAGCTCCAGGCTCCGGGCGTCATGGTCCGTAAGTCGGTGCACGAGCCGATGCAGACCGGCTACAAGGCCGTCGACTCGATGGTGCCGATCGGCCGTGGCCAGCGTCAGCTGATCATCGGCGACCGCCAGACCGGCAAGACCGCCCTGGCCGTCGACACCATCATCAACCAGCGCGACAACTGGCGCTCGGGCGACGTGAACAAGCAGGTTCGCTGCATCTACGTCGCCATCGGCCAGAAGGGCTCCACCATCGCGTCCGTACGCGGTGCCCTGGAGGAGGCCGGCGCCCTTGAGTACACGACGATCGTCGCCGCCCCGGCGTCCGACCCGGCGGGCTTCAAGTACCTGGCCCCGTACACCGGCTCGGCCATCGGCCAGCACTGGATGTACCAGGGCAAGCACGTCCTGATCATCTTCGACGACCTGTCGAAGCAGGCCGACGCCTACCGCGCCGTCTCGCTGCTGCTGCGCCGTCCGCCGGGCCGCGAGGCATACCCGGGCGACGTCTTCTACCTGCACTCGCGTCTGCTGGAGCGGTGCGCCAAGCTCTCCGACGACATGGGCGCCGGTTCGATGACGGGCCTGCCCATCGTCGAGACCAAGGCGAACGACGTGTCGGCGTTCATTCCGACCAACGTCATCTCCATCACCGACGGCCAGTGCTTCCTGGAGTCCGACCTGTTCAACGCCGGCCAGCGGCCCGCGCTGAACGTCGGTATCTCGGTCTCCCGAGTCGGCGGCTCCGCCCAGCACCGGGCCATGCGCCAGGTGTCCGGCCGTCTCCGCGTGGACCTCGCCCAGTACCGCGAGCTGGAGGCGTTCGCCGCCTTCGGTTCCGACCTGGACGCCGCGTCGAAGGCGTCGCTCCAGCGTGGTCAGCGCATCGTCGAGCTGCTGAAGCAGCCGCAGTACGCGCCGTACCCGGTCGAGGAGCAGGTCGTCTCCATCTACGCCGGCACCACCGGACGGATGGACGACGTCCCGGTCGAGGACATCAGCCGCTTCGAGAGCGAGCTGCTGGAGCACCTGCGCCGCGAGCGCAAGGAGCTGCTGACCAGCATCGCCGAGGGCGGCAAGATGTCGGACGACACGGTCGAGTCCATCGGTGACGCCATCGCCGCCTTCAAGAAGCAGTTCGAGACCTCGGACGGCAAGCTTCTGGGCGACGAGGCCCCGGCCGGCGTCAACGTCTCCAAGTGACGACGGAAGGGACCTGACTCATGGGAGCCCAGCTCCGGGTCTACAAGCGTCGCATCAAATCCGTCACCGCGACCAAGAAGATCACCAAAGCGATGGAGATGATCGCCGCCTCGCGGATCGTCAAGGCGCAGCGCCGGGTGACGGCCTCGACACCGTACGCGACCGAGCTCACCCGCGCGGTCACGGCGGTGGCGACCGGATCCAACACCAAGCACCCTCTGACCACGGAGGTCGAGGCGCCCGTACGGGCCGCGGTCCTGCTCATCACGAGCGACCGCGGACTGGCGGGCGGCTACTCCTCCAACGCCATCAAGGCGGCGGAGCGGCTCACCGAGCGGCTCAGGAGCGAGGGCAAGGAGGTCGACACGTACATCGTCGGCCGTAAGGGTGTCGCCTACTACGGCTTCCGTGAGCGCACGATCACGGACTCGTGGACCGGCTTCACCGACAGTCCGACCTACGCGGACGCGAAGAAGGTCGCCGGACCGCTGATCGAGGCGGTCCAGCAGGACACGGCGGACGGCGGCGTGGACGAACTCCACATCGTCTTCACCGAGTTCATCTCGATGCTGACGCAGACACCGGTGGAGAACCGGCTGCTGCCCCTCTCCCTCGCCGACACGGCGGGCGGGGACGACGACAAGGCAGACTCGGCGAAGAAGGACGAGATCCTTCCGCTGTTCGACTTCGAGCCGTCGGCGGAGGACGTCCTCGACGCCCTGCTGCCGCGCTACGTCGAAAGCCGTATCTACAACGCGCTGCTCCAGGCCGCCGCCTCCAAGCACGCGGCCACCCGCCGCGCGATGAAGTCGGCGACCGACAACGCCGGGGACCTCATCAAGAGTCTCTCCCGGCTTGCCAACGCGGCCCGCCAGGCCGAAATCACCCAGGAAATCAGCGAGATCGTCGGTGGCTCCAGTGCCCTGGCCGACGCGACCGCGGGGAGTGAAAAGTAATGACGACCACAGTTGAGGCGGCCACCCCGGGAAGCACGGCCACGGGCCGCGTATCCCGGGTCATCGGCCCGGTCGTCGACGTGGAGTTCCCCGTCGACGCGATGCCGGAGATCTACAACGCACTGCACGTCGAGGTGGCCGACCCGGCCGAGGACGGCAAGAAGAAGACGCTGACGCTCGAAGTCGCCCAGCACCTGGGTGACGGAGTCGTACGCGCCATCTCGATGCAGCCGACCGACGGTCTGGTCCGCCAGGCCGTGGTGACGGACACCGGCTCCGGCATCTCGGTGCCCGTCGGTGACGTGACCAAGGGCAAGGTGTTCAACACCCTCGGCCAGATCCTGAACGACCCGGACGGCGAGGCTCAGATCACCGAGCGCTGGCCGATCCACCGCAAGGCCCCGGCCTTCGACCAGCTCGAGTCCAAGACCGAGATGTTCGAGACCGGCCTGAAGTGTGTCGACCTGCTGACCCCGTACGTCAAGGGCGGCAAGATCGGTCTGTTCGGTGGTGCGGGCGTCGGCAAGACGGTCCTCATTCAGGAAATGATCATGCGTGTGGCCAAGCTGCACGAGGGTGTTTCCGTGTTCGCCGGTGTCGGTGAGCGCACCCGTGAGGGCAACGACCTCATCGACGAGATGACCGTGTCGGGCGTCCTGGACAAGACCGCGCTGGTCTTCGGCCAGATGGACGAGCCGCCGGGCACCCGTCTGCGGGTCGCGCTGTCCGCCCTGACCATGGCGGAGTACTTCCGCGATGTGCAGAAGCAGGACGTGCTGCTCTTCATCGACAACATCTTCCGCTTCACCCAGGCCGGTTCCGAGGTCTCCACGCTGCTCGGCCGTATGCCGTCCGCGGTGGGTTACCAGCCGACCCTGGCGGACGAGATGGGTGTGCTCCAGGAGCGCATCACCTCGACCCGCGGTCACTCGATCACCTCGATGCAGGCGATCTACGTGCCGGCGGACGACCTGACCGACCCGGCCCCGGCGACGACCTTCGCGCACCTCGACGCGACGACCGTGCTGTCGCGTCCGATCTCGGAGAAGGGCATCTACCCGGCGATCGACCCGCTGGACTCGACGTCCCGCATCCTGGACCCGCGTTACGTCTCGCAGGACCACTACGACACGGCCAGCCGCGTCAAGGGAATCCTGCAGAAGAACAAGGACCTCCAGGACATCATCGCGATCCTCGGTATCGACGAACTGGGCGAGGAGGACAAGCTCGTTGTCCACCGTGCCCGTCGCGTCGAGCGGTTCCTGTCGCAGAACACCCACGCCGCCAAGCAGTTCACCGGCCTGGACGGATCCGACGTACCGCTCGACGAGTCGGTCTCCGCGTTCAACGCGATCTGCGACGGGGATTACGACCACTTCCCCGAGCAGGCGTTCTTCATGTGCGGTGGTATCGACGACCTGAAGGCGAAGGCCAAGGAGCTCGGCGTCTCCTGAGTCCCCCTCGGACTCGACGGCGGGGGACGGTCTCGTACCGCCCCCCGCCGAACCGCCGATAGTGAACCCCATAGAATCTAGACCGACACCCGGCGACCAAGCCGGGTGGTGACCCGAGGAGCCACCCTTGGCTGCTGAGCTGCACGTCGAGCTGGTCGCCGCGGACCGCAGTGTCTGGTCCGGCGAGGCCACCCTGGTCGTCGCGCGCACCACCTCCGGCGACATCGGCGTCATGCCCGGTCACCAGCCGCTGCTCGGTGTGCTGGAGTCGGGCCCCGTGACCATCCGTACGACCGACGGCGGAACGGTCGTCGCCGCTGTGCACGGCGGCTTCCTCTCGTTCGCCGACAACAAGCTTTCGCTGCTCGCGGAGATCGCCGAGCTGGCGGACGAGATCGACGCCCAGCGTGCCGAGCGCGCGCTGGAGCGTGCGAAGTCCGACGACGACGACGCCGCCGAGCGGCGCGCCGATGTCCGGCTTCGCGCTGTGGCGGTGCGTTGACGCACCGCTTCTGGAATTACCCTCAGCCGCGGCCCGTTCTGGAGTCATCCAGACCGTGTCGCGGCTGAGGCGATGCGGAAGCTGTTTCTGTTCGTTCGTGCGGGTTACTCGATAGGCGAGGAGGTCGGTACAGATGGTCCTCGCTCTGCTTGTCTGCGGACTGGTCGTCGTGCTGGTTGCGGTGGGGCTCTTCGTCTTCGGGCTGCGCCGACGGCTGATCCAGCGGTCCGGCGGGACCTTCGACTGTTCGCTGCGCTGGAACGTGGCGGAGGAGCCCGACACGACCGGCAAGGGCTGGGTGTACGGCGTCGCCCGCTACAGCGGCGACCGGATCAACTGGTTCCGCGTCTTCTCGTACGCGCCCAGGCCCCGTCGCAGCCTTGAGCGCTCGGCCATCGAGGTGCGCGCCCGGCGTGCTCCCGAGGGCGAGGAGGAGCTGGCGCTGCTCTCCGACTCCGTCGTGCTCGGCTGTGTCCACAACGGGACTCGCCTGGAGCTGGCGATGAGCGAGGACGCGCTGACCGGCTTCCTCGCCTGGCTGGAGGCGGCGCCGCCCGGCCAGCGGGTGAACGTGGCCTGAGCTTTCGAGACCCTGAGCCGTCCCGAGCCTTCGGGCGGGGACGGACAACGACGAGGGGGACGGTGCCGGTGGGCACCGTCCCCCTCGCCGTGCGAGCGGAGTGTTACTTCAGACCGTTGCTGATCGCGGTGATCAGTTCGCCGTTCGCGGTGTCACCGGTGAAGTCCCAGAAGAACGCTCCGCCGAGGCCCTGGTTCTTCGCCCAGGTCATCTTCGAGGCGATCGTCGCCGGGGTGTCGTAGCTCCACCAGTTGCTGCCGCACTTCGCGTACGCGGTGCCGCCCACGGTGCCGGTGGCCGGGCAGGTGTTCTTGAGGACCTTGTAGTCCTCGATGCCCGCCTCGTACGTGCCGGGCGCGGCGCCCGTCGCCGTACCGCCCGGAGCGGCCTGCGTGACGCCGGTCCAGCCGCGCCCGTAGAAGCCGATGCCGAGGAGCAGCTTCTTGGCCGGGACGCCCTGCGCCTTGTACTTGGCGATCGCGTCGGCCGAGTTGAAGCCGGCCTGCGGGATGCCCGGGTACGAGGTGAGCGGGGAGTGCGGGGCCGTGGGGCCCTGCGCGGCGAAGGCGCCGAAGAAGTCGTACGTCATGACGTTGAGCCAGTTCATGTACTGCGAGGCGCCGGCGTAGTCGGTGGCGTCGATCTTGCCGCCGCTGGAGGCGTCGGCGGTGACGGCCGCGGTGACCAGGTAGCCGGCACCGAACTTGGCACGCATGGCCTGCATCATGTTCTTCATCGCCGCGGGGCCGCTGGTGTCACAGCTCAGACCGCAGGCGTTCGGGTACTCCCAGTCCAGGTCGATGCCGTCGAAGACATCGGCCCAGCGCGGGTCCTCGACCAGGTCGTAGCAGGACTGCGCGAAGGCGGCCGGGTTCTTCACCGCGTCACCGAAGCCGCCGGACCAGGTCCAGCCGCCGAAGGACCAGAGGACCTTGATGTTCGGGTTGGCGGCCTTGAGCTTGCGCAGCTGGTTGAAGTTGCCGCGCAGCGGCTGGTCCCACGTGTCGGCGACGCCGTCGACGGACTGGTCGGCGGTGTACGCCTTGTCGTAGGCGGCGTAGCTGTCACCGATGGTGCACTTGCCGCCCTGGACGTTGCCGAACGAGTAGTTGATGTGGGTGATCTTCGAGG
The DNA here is from genome assembly GCF_044455465.1 of Streptomyces sp. NPDC051217. NCBI lineage: Bacteria > Bacillati > Actinomycetota > Actinomycetes > Kitasatosporales > Streptomycetaceae > Streptomyces > Streptomyces sp. NPDC051217. Next base: position 50,505 of record NZ_JBITEV010000006.1, on the reverse strand, counting down.
CGCTGCCGGACGTCACCACGTTCTTGACGTGGTAGTTGCGGTCGTAGACGCCCCACTCGGTGAAGTAGCCGAGCTTGACCTGGTCGCCGGGCGGGGTGCCCGGGTCCGTGCCGCCGCCGGTGGTCCTGACGGCGACCGGGGCGCTGACCGGTCCGGTCTGGTCGGCCGTGTCACGGGCCTGGACGCTGTACGAGTAGCTGGTGCCCGCGGTCAGGCCGGTGTTCGTGTAGGTCGTACCGGTGACCGTGGCGATCTTCGTTCCGTCCCGCAGGACGTCGTAGTTCTTGACGCCCTTGTCGTCGGTGGCGGCGCTCCAGCTGAGCTTCGCCGACGTGTTCGTGATCTCGCTCGCGGTGGGCGTGCCCGGGGCGGTGGGGGCCGCGTCGCCGGGGACGCTGCCGCCGTCGCAGGACAGGCCGTTGAGCTTGCAGTTGGCCGGGGAGCCGGAGCCCGAGCCGGTGCCGTTGAAGCCGAAGGTGACGGAGGCGCCCGGGTTGAGGGTGCCGTTCCAGCCGACGTTCTTGGCCGTCCAGTGGTTGGTGCCGCTCTTGGTGACCGTGGCGTCCCAGGCGGTGCCGACGCCGGTGCCGGCGGGGAAGTCCCACTCGACGGTCCAGGAGGTGAGGGTCGTGGTGCCGGTGTTCTTCACCGTCCACGAGCCTTCGAAGCCGGTGCCCCAGTCGGACTTCTTGGTGTACGTGGCGGTGGCCGATGTGGCGGCCTCGGCGGGGGAGGCCAGGCCGACCATGGCGGCGAGGGGGAGGAGCAGTGCGGTCAGCGCCGCGACGGATCTGGATCTGAATCTGGTTCTTCGGACGGACGTCTTCGTGCTCAAGGGGTACTCCTCGAGTGAGTTCAGAGCAGTTCGGGGATGGTCCGGGTGGTCCGTGAGACCCGACTTCTGCGACGGTTCGCGCACTAGTCAGTGGCGTGAGAGTAAGGAGGTCTGGACCAATCGTCAATAGGTCCAGACCAAAGATGTGACTGGTCGGTATGCCGCCTGATACGTCCCCCGCCCGGGGTCTGTTCAGATCCCCAACTCTTGTGCCAGCACGGCCGCTTGCACCCGGCTGCGCAGCTCCAACTTGCCCAGCAGCCTGCTCACATGCGTCTTGACCGTCGTCTCCGCCATGGAGAGCCGTACCGCGATCTCCGCGTTCGACAGCCCGCCGCCCAGACTCGACAGCACCTCGCGCTCGCGCCGGGTGAGCACGTCCAGCACCGACGGATCCGGCGCGTCCGGCGACGGTACGGCCCTGGGCGAGGCGAACTCCGCGATCAGCCGGCGCGTCACGGCGGGCGCGATCAGCCCCTCGCCGCCCGCCACCGTCCGCACCGCGTCGATCAGGGCGTTCGCCTCGGTGTTCTTCAGCAGAAACCCGGACGCCCCGGCGCGCGGCGCGCCGAAGACGTACTCGTCGAGGTCGAACGTCGTCAGTACGAGCACGTCGGCCAGCTTCTCGCCGACCACCTGCCGGGTCGCCGACACCCCGTCCAGCCGGGGCATCTGCACATCCATCAGCACCAGGTCCGGGCGGAGTTCACGGGCCAGCCGGACGGCCTCCTCGCCGTCCCCCGCCTCGCCGACGACCTCGATCTCCGGCGAGCTGCGCAGGATCAGCACGAGCCCCGCGCGTACCGCGGACTGGTCCTCGGCCACCAGAACCCGGATGGTCATGAAGTGCTGCCCCTCTCGTCGACGGGCAGTTCCGCCCGTACCACCGCTTCGCGGGCGGCCCGCCGCCGGTGCGGCCGCCGAAGTACGGCAAGGCCCGCGCGGTCCACGAGTGGAAGACCGCGGCCCGCTGGGTCGTGGCGTCGGCCGTCGCCGTCGTCCTGCTCCAGGCCGCGGTCTGGTACGTCGGCTCGGACGGGGAGATCGGCTCGCTCCGGATGTGGCAGCAGAAGATGCTCTTCCTGATCGGCGTCAATCTGGTGTGGGCCACCAGCTACACGCTCTTCCCGAAGAAGGGCCCGGGTGCCGCCACCCCGGTGGAGCCGCTGAGGTCCTCCAGCGACACCGGGCGCTAGCGCTCGCCGCCCGGCACCCACAGCACGTCTCCGACCTCCTTGTTGGCCACCCTGGCCAGGATGAACAGGAGGTCGGAGAGCCGGTTGAGATACGTCGCCGTCAGCGGGTTCATGATCTCCCCGTGCGTCTCGAACGCCGCCCACGTCGAGCGCTCCGCGCGCCGTACGACGGTGCACGCCTGGTGCAGCAGCGCCGCCCCCGCCGTACCGCCCGGCAGGATGAAGCTCCGCAGCTTCTCGACCTCCTCCAGGAAGAGGTCGCAGTCCGACTCCAGCTTGTCGATGTACGACTGCTCGACCCGCAGCGGCGGGTACTCGGGTGCCTCCACGACCGGCGTGGAGAGGTCGGCGCCGACGTCGAAGAGGTCGTTCTGGACCCGGACGAGGACCTTCACGACGTCGTCCCTGAGCTGCCCCAGCGCGATCGCCGTACCGATGACGGCGTTCGCCTCGTTGGCGTCGGCGTAGGCGGCGATCCGCGGATCGGTCTTGGCGGTACGGCTCATGTCGCCGAGCGCCGTGGTCCCCTTGTCGCCGGTACGGGTGTAGATACGCGTCAGATTGACCATGGCCCCAGCCTAGGCGCCGCGCGGGTCCCTGGTGGGCGGCGCGGTCAGGCGCCGGCCCTGCGGAACACCCGGGTGCCGACCGTCGTCGACACCAGTGCGAGGGCCGCCGCCACCAGGACGCCGTACAGCATCGCGGTGCTCGCGTAGTCGCCCACGTAACCCGCCCGTACCGCGTCCACCAGATACCGCAGCGGCACGATGTGCGACAGCACGTCCAGCCAGCCCGGGGCCAGCGTCATCGGCAGCACCAGTCCGGACAGCAGCATCACCGGCATCGTCAGCGCGTTGATGACGGGACCGAACTCCTGCGGCGTCGGGACGTTCATCGCCAGCGCGTAGGAGAGCGAGGCCAGCGCCGCTGCCAGGACGGCGACGAAGACGAACCCGATGAGGATCCCGCCCAGCGGCGCCCGCAGCCCCATCGCCACCGCGGCGAGGACCAGCAGCACGGACTGGAAGACGAAGAGCGCCGCGTCGCGCAGCACCCTCCCCAGGAGCAGGGCCAGCCGGCTCACCGGCGTCACCCGCATCCGTTCGAGGACCCCGGTCTGCTTCTCGACGAGGATCGCGAAGCCCGCGAACGAGGCGCCGAGCAGGGCGAGTTGGAGCAGCAGCCCGGGGACCAGGATCTGCCAGGAGTCCGTCTTCCCGCCGAGGGGGAGATCGGTCAGCAGGGGTCCGAAGAAGAACAGGAACAGCAGCGGCATCAGGACGCCGAAGAGGATCTGGAACTTGGAGCGCAGGGTCTGACGGGCGTACCGCCCGAAGACCAGCGCGGTGTCCGAGACCAGGGAAGAGGAGAGAGGGGACACGACGGGAGCCTCCTAGACGGCTACGGGAATGGCGTCGTCCGGCGCGGGAACGCGCCCGGTGATCGCGAGGAAGGTGTCCTGGAGCGAGGCGTCGGGGGAGCCGCCGTACTTCCTCTTCAGCTCGACGGGTGTGCCCTCGGCCGCCACCACGCCCCGGTCGACGACGACCAGCCGGTCGGAGAGTTCGTCGGCCTCGTCCAGGTAGTGGGTGGTGAGGAGGACGGTCGTGCCGTGCTCCTCGCGGATCCGGCGGACCAGGTCCCACAGACCGGCCCTGCTGCCCGGATCGAGGCCGGTGGTCGGCTCGTCCAGGAACAGCACCTCGGGGCGGTGGGTCAGCCCCATCGCGATGTCCAGGCGCCGGCGCTGGCCGCCGGAGAGCGCCGCGCACTTGCGGTCGAGCAGCTCGGACAGGTCCAGGTCGTGCGCCAACTCCTCGGCGCGGAGGACGGCTTCGGCCTTCGTCAGCCGGTACAGCCGCGCCTGGGTGACCAGTTCCTCGCGTACGGAGATGTGCGGGTCGACGCCGCCGGCCTGCGCCACGTAACCGATCCTGCGCCGCACCCGCGCGGGCTCCCGGGCGAGGTCGAACCCGGCGACCGTCGCCGCGCCGCCGGTGGGCGCCAGCAGTGTCGTGAGCATCCGCAGTGTGGTGGTCTTGCCCGCCCCGTTGGGACCGAGGAAGCCGAGGATCTCTCCGGCCCGCACGGTCAGGTCGATGCCGCGCACCGCCTCGACGGTGCCCTGCCTCGTGGAGAAGGACCGGGCGAGCCCGGCCGTACTGATGATTGCCATGGCCCCAGAAAAACAGAGTCACTTAAATTTTGCAACGACTCCAAAAATGCAGGCTCCTGCGAGGGCCCCGACGGGGCGGCGGACGGGTGTGCGCCGCGTTCTACAGTGAGTGGCATGTCCGAAGGGCTCAGGGAGCGCAAGAAGCGCCAGACCAGGCAGTACATCTCCGACGTCGCCACGCATCTGTTCGTCGAGCGCGGCTTCGACGCGGTGACCGTCGCCCAGGTCGCCGAGGCCTCGGACGTCTCCGTCAACACGGTCTACAACTACTTCTCGACGAAGGAAGACCTCTTCCTCGACCGCAGCCGTGGCATCGTCGACCGCCTCTCCCGGTTCGTACGCGCGCGTGACGCCGGCGAGTCGGCGGCCGACGCCGTCCTGCGCGAGCTGCGGGAACTGACCGAGACCGTCTCACCCACCATCGGACTGGACAGCGGCTACGACCGTTTCATGAAGGTCGTCCGGGAATCGCCCTCACTCCAGTCCCGGCTTCTCTCCATCCAGCAGGAGGTTCTGGACAACCTGGAGAAGACGCTCCGCGAGGAGACCGGCGCCGCCGCCGCCGACACCCTGCCCACCCTGGTGGCCGGTCAGCTCGCCTGGGCGCACGGCACGCTCATGGCGTTCGTCGCCCGCAGGATGCTCGAAGGCCGGAACCTTGAGGAGACCTCGCGCGAAGCCCTCGCACTGCTCGACGACATCGAGGAAGTGCTGGGCGAAAAGGTGCTCAAGTACGCGGTACGGCAAGGGTGATGAGCCCTGCCACCACGCCCGCGGATGTGATGTCCGTCATGTGAGACGTGACGCGCATCTCTTCATCACCACAGCGCAGCTCACGACCGATAACCTCCGGCAGAGAGAAATGTAAAGCGCGTGTTAAGCCGCGCGTGGGTCCGCAGCGGAAATCAAGGGGTACGTCGTGGCCAGGAAGCTCGCCGTCATCGGTGCCGGACTCATGGGGTCCGGAATCGCGCAGGTCTCGGCCCAGGCCGGCTGGGACGTCGTGCTGCGAGATGTGACCGACGAGGCCCTGACCCGTGGCAAGGACGCGATCCGCGCCTCGTACGCCAAGTTCGTCACCAAAGGCAAGCTTGAGGAGGCGGACGCGGACGCCGCGCTCGCCCGGATCACCACGACCACCGACCTGGACGCCGCGGGCGACGCCGACATCGTCGTCGAGGCCGTCTTCGAGAAGCTCGACATCAAGCACGAGATCTTCCGGACGCTCGACAAGCTCGTACGTGACGACACCGTCCTCGCCTCCAACACCTCGGCCATCCCGATCACCAGGATCGCCGCGGCGACGCGGCGCCCCGAACGGGTCGTGGGCGCGCACTTCTTCTCGCCCGTACCGATGATGAATCTCTGCGAGCTGGTACGCGGCTACAAGACCAGCGACGAAACCCTCGCCACCACACGGGAGTTCGCCGAATCGGTCGGCAAGACCTGCATCGTCGTCAACCGTGACGTCGCGGGCTTCGTCACCACCCGTCTGATCACCGCCCTCGTCGTCGAGGCCGTCAAGCTCCAGGAGTCGGGCGTCGCGACGGCCGAGGACATCGACATCGCGTGCAAGCTCGGCTTCGGCCACGCCATGGGGCCGCTCGCCACCGCCGACCTCACGGGCATCGACATCCTGCTGCACGCCGCGGACAACATCTACACCGAGTCGCAGGACGAGAAGTTCGCGGCGCCCGAGCTGATGCGCCGGATGGTGGACGCGGGTGACATAGGGCGCAAGAGCGGGCAGGGCTTCTACAAGCACTGACCGCGTTCGGTGGGCGCTGGGCCACATCGACCGTTCCGCCCTCACTCCACCGGGTGAATTCGGTATCAGTTCGCTCACGGACGGCAACTTCCTCGGCCGCGCGGCTGTCAGTTGTTGCACAAAGACATTGCACGAACACAGAGAAGACCGACGCGGAGCACATAAGCATTCGGGGAGCGCATATGTACATCAGGGGCGACCACGCCGAGCTGGTCGTCGAGGGCCGCCTCGACGTCCGCAGCGCGGCGGACGCCCGTACGGTCCTGCACACGGCCGTCGACGACGGAGCCGGCGACCTGGTGCTCGATCTGACCGGACTCGATTCCTGGGACGCCACGGGCCTCGGCGTCATCATGGGCGCGCACCGGCGGGCCGGCCGCTGCGGTCGCCGACTCGTACTGCGCGGTGTGCCCGCCCAGATGCAGCGCCTGCTGGTGGCCACCCGGCTGCACCGCATCCTCGCCATCGAGGGCGGCATCGCAGCAGAATCGCTTCCGCGCGTCTGACCGTTCCGAACCGACCGACCCTCCGGCACCGTCCGCGGAGCCGCGCACCGTCCGCCGTACCACGCACCGTCCGCGGAGCCACGCACAATCCTCACGAGACCGTGACGTCTCGGACGAGGCGGCACCCCGGCTGTTCCTGGATACTGTGCGGAGGTTTAGGGTTTCGGCCGTCGGCCGACCCACACGGCGGGCACCGGACCAGAAGTGACAACGGGGTGTGTGAGGCCGGGAGGGCAACCGCACGCCACGATCTGGGGGGCTTTGACGATGAACCCGACCGACCCGACCCACCCGACGGACCCAGGTCCCGCGGGTGCAGATCCCACGGGCACCGGTCCCGGCGGTACTGGCCCCACCGGCGCCGGGCGCGCCGAGGACAGGTCCGCCGAAGCCGCCGACCGGCCGAGCCCGTGGCTGACGCACCCGACGCCCGCGCGCACCGTCGAGCTGATCTCGGGCGACTTCCTGATCACCGTCAACCCGGTCGACGGCAGCGAGATCGAGCCGTGCCCGCCGGGATCGCAGCCGCCCGCCCCCGTCAGGCTCGACGCCGACGAGCGCGCCGAGCAGCGCCGCGCGGGGCGTCCGCCGATACCGCCCGGCCCCGGCGCGCCCCCGCTCCCGCTGCTGGAGCGTCAGGAGGACCGCGAACAACTCGTGGCGCTGCTCGGACGCGGCCACTCCGTACGGCTCACCGGGTCGGCCGGCTCCGGCCGCACCGCACTCGTCGAAGCCGTCGCCGCCGACTGCGAGGACCTCGCGCCGGACGGGGTCGTACGGCTCTCCGGCCACCACCGCACCATCACCGAGCTGCTGTACGAGCTGTACGCGGCGGTCTACCGGTCCGTGCTGCACCGCCCGGACCGCGCGGGCCTGTTGGGCCTGGTCCGCGGCATCGGCGCGATCGTCGTCGTCGACGACCTCGAATTCGGCGGTGAGCCGCTGGACGAACTCCTGGAAGCCGCACCCGAATGCGCCTTCCTCCTCGCGGTCACGCCGGACGTGGACGCCCCCATCCCACGCTCGCGCCTCGAAGAGGTTCTGCTCGGCGGCCTCGGCCGCGGCGCCTCGCTCGATCTGCTGGAGCGCGCCACCGGGCGCCCGCTGACCGACGAGGAGGCGAACTGGGCCGGCGACCTCTGGTTCGAGTCCGAGGGACTGCCGCAGCGCTTCGTCCAGGCCGCCGCGCTGCTGCGCGGACGCGACAGGCTGCGCGCAGACTCCGAGGCGTACGAGGCGGACGGGGTGTTCGTCCATGAGCTGGCGGACTCCCCGTACGGCCAAGGGCAGGGCCAGGACGACCTGTTCGCGGACGGCGGGCTCACCGCCGACGGGTACGACATACCGCTGCCGACCCTGGGCGAGGGGGCCGCACCGGCCGTGCTGCTCGCTTCCCGGCTCTCCGAGACGGCGCGTGAGACGTTGCGGTTCGCCGTCGCGCTCGGCGGCGAGGTCCCGCACCAGGCCCATCTGCCGGCCCTGGTGGGCGACACCCACGCCGACGCCGCCATCGGCGAACTGATGAGCGCCGGTCTGCTCTCACCCGTCGGCACGCGCTACCGGCTCGCCGCCGGAGCGCTCACCCAACTTCAGGCGCAGGGGTACGGCGACGAGGCCACGTCCCGCGCGCACGTCGCCGTCCAGCACTTCACCTGGTGGGCCGGCCATCCGTCGGTCACCCCGCGCCGGGCCTCGGCCGAGGCGGACGCGCTGCTCGCGGCGATGACGCCGCTGGTGTCCAGCGGCGAGGCGGGGCACGCGAGCGCCGCCGTCCTGCTGGCCAGGGGAGCGGCGCCCGCGTTCATGGCGGGACTGCACTGGGGCGCCTGGGAGCGCGCGCTGCGGATCGGCCAGGAGGCGGCGAGAATCGCCGGAGAGGTCGCCGAAGAGGCTTACTTCCACCACGAGTTGGGGATTCTCGCGCTCTGCGTCGGCAGCCTGGACCGGGCCCGCGCCGAGCTGGAGACCTCGATCGGCATGCGCGGGGCGGTGGCGGACAAGCGGGGCACGGTGTCCGGCCGCAGGGCGCTGGCCCTGGTCAGCGACCGCGAGAACGGGAACACGGCGGTCGTCCCCTACCACCGGGCCGACGACGAACTGCCGGTGTCGCCGCCGCGCGGGGTGTCGATGGTCGTGCCCGTGGCCAACGCGCCGTCGCCGGACGACCGGATGACGCTGGTGACCCGTCGCGACGACACTCCGGCGGCGGGGTCCCCCACGGTCGCGTCGTCCGCGCGCCGGCGCCGTCCGGTGCTGGGCGGCGCGCGCCGCAACCTGGTCGCCGCGGGCGCGGGCGCTGTGCTCGCCGCCGTACTGGGCACGGTCGTGACACTCGGGGCGTCGGGCAACGACACCTCGCCCACGGACCGGGTCCAGACGGACCACTCGACGGACGACGGCGACGGCACCGCCGGATACGACAGCGAGACGCCGACCGACGCGAGCACGAAGAAGCCGGCCAAGCCGGGCGGGGTCCCCGTCAACAATGGGTCGGACGCGCCGACGCCCGGCACCAGCGGCGGCTCCGAGTCCACCGACCCGGGCAACACCCCGTCGGACGGCCCCTCCAGGCCGGACGACGACCCGGGCCCCTCGGACCCGGACCCGACGAGAACCAGCCCGTCCCCGACGAAGCCGACCTCGCCTCCGCCCTCTTCCCCGACATCGCCCTCGCCGTCCACCCCGACATCGCCCCCGCCGTCATCGACCCCGGCGGAGACCCCGGAGCCCCCTGAGTCGGCGACGGTGGGCATCCCGGCCGAACCGGCATCCGTGTCCCCGTCGGACACCCCGGACACCACACCGTCGGTGATCTGACGGGGCGGGCCCCGAGCTCATGGGCAGAGGTAGAACAGCTCGGGGTCGCCCTCGTCGAGACCGTGGACAAGGCCGACCGGGCTCCATCCCGCCCGTTGGAGCAGCCGCTGCATGGGCTGGTTGGAGACATTGGTCGAGGTGAACAGCTTCGGGCTCGCACACGAGGCGGCCGCGTGGTCGAGCAACCGACGCCCAACACCCTTGCCCCGGGCGGCCGGTGCCACCATCAGCATGGTCACGAAGCCCTGCTCGAAGAACGTGTATTCAACGACGCAGTAGCCGAGCAGCCCGGAAGCGTCGTCGGCGACGATCGCCACCCCTTCCCGGCACCATCGGCGGATACTCGCCCGCCGCCCCTCGTCCCCTCCGCGCGCGACCACGTCGACCTCGGTCAACGCCTCCGCGTCCGTCTCCCTCGCGGCGCGCACACCGAACGCGCCGTCCGCCCCACGCGCGCTCATCGCGTCGGGCAGAGCCATCGCAACGCGGCGAGGCTTTTGTCGAGGTAGATGTGACGACCGGTCTCGATGCCGTAGGCCATGTCCTCCAGGACGGCGCACCTGGCATAGAAGGCCGCACGCTCGCCGATCGCCTCGACCTCGTGGGCGCCGGCCGGGTAGCCGCGCAGGGCCCGGTGAAGGGCGTCGGGGCCGAGATCCCGGAGGATGAGCCCGAAGTCGTACGCCGGATCGACGATCGCGGCGTCACTCCAGTCGATGACACCGGTCACTTCCCAGGTGTCCGGGTCGATGAGAACGTGTTCGATCCCCAGGTCGTTGTGGGAGAACACCAGCGGATGTCCGTCAGCCGGCGGCGGCGCGTCCAGGAACGCCCGCAGCGCCGCGCGATGCGCCTCCGGCACTCTCTCGGCGACGGCGGCGTAGGTCTCCCTCGCCTCGTCCAGCCACAGCGCCTTCGGCTGGTCGTCGGGCGTCACCAACTCGGCCACCGAGTCGACCGGTACGCCGTGGAGCCCGCCGAGCAACTCGCCGAGCACAGCGGCGACCGAGGTGCCCTGGGCCGATCGGTGCGGCAGAGGCACGTCGATCAGCGCCAGACCGGGAAGTTTGAAGTAGCCCAGACACCCCTGCTCGGCAACGGTGAACGCGGGCTCGGGTACGGGCACCGGCGAGACACCGGCCACGGCGGCGAGCAGCCGGGCCTCACCGCTCACCTTCGCGGCCCGGCTCCGCGGATCGGGCTCCTTGCTGAACCGCACGATGAGCTCGCCGTTGACCTCGTGGACGCTGTTGTCCTCCCCCTCACCGAGGAAGACCACGCTGTCGACCCGATAGCCGGGCATGCCGGCGGCCACGACACCCCGGACGTCCTCGACACGATCACGATTCCGGCTTCCCATACCGGGACCCTACGCGGCGGCCCGCACGCCGATGCCCCTGAGAACAGCCGCAGTTCGTCGTCCTCGATGCCCCGCTAACGAGCCTCCGGCTCGTTGCCTTGATTGTGTCCTTCGCGTCCGCAGTCGGCACCGGCACTGGATCACCGGCAACCAGTCCGCGTCTGCCCGCGCGTTGGAGGCCGCGACCATCGGCGTACCATGAAGGGTTTGAGAAACGCCCGACCCGACCTCAGCCGGGGCGCATACGGCGGTAGATGAAGGTGAGGAGAGCGTTCGGAGACGAAGCTGACTCAAGTCGCACTGCCCGTGTCGGTGCCACAACCGCCAAGCGGCAGAGATCACGGCCGTGGTTCGGCGCGTCTTCGACCGCGGCCGGCCGCACTCTGCACCGCCAGGCGGAGCACGCCGAGAAAGCTGGGTTCGATGGGCTTTGCTCGCTCATCCGCGTGCGGTGGCCGCTCCCGCACGTTGGTGAGAGCGTCCATCGCAAGCGCACAGCTCCGCTGCTGCCGAGCGCCTGCGTAGAAGTGTGCAGGCTCGCGGCAAAAGCGTCAGCGTTCTGGATACCAACCCCGCGTCGAGAAACGCTCGACCTAAGCCCCACCGTGGTGGACGCGGAGCCGGTGAATGATGCCCGCTTCACTCGCTTCGACCTCAGCGACGATGGGCGCCGCACCAACCAGCCATCGCGGCCCACCGGTAAGCGCCTCTTGGCCAAGGGGTGTCCCGCAACTGATCTTGGCCTGAAGGCGGTTGGTCGGGACTGGATCCTGGGGACCATTGGGGCGCTCCGCCGCCACGCTCGCGTCGTTCTCCTGAATTATCCGGTTTGATCACTTGGTGTCCAAGGCGGCCCAGGATGCGACCGGTGACGGGCGGATCCGCCTGGGGAAATGAGCGGCAGGGTCCCCTTGGTACGCGGTACGGTGCGCCGATGTCGGCGATCAAGAAGTTCCAAGTCACCTTTGACTGCGCAGAACCTGAGCGCCTTGCTCGCTTCTGGTGTGAAGTGTTGGGGTACGTCATGCCGCCGCCACCGGAGGGGTTCACCACCTGGGACGATTTCAACCGCACCCTGCCTCCTGAGAAGCGGGGATCATGGTTCGCCTGCAGTGATCCCTCAGGCGTGGGCCCGCGCCTGTACTTCCAGCGCGTCCCCGAGGGCAAGATCGTTAAGAATCGGGTGCATCTCGACGTCCGGGCCGGCACCGGGCTCGTGGGGGACGAGCGCCTCGCCACGCTGGAAGCCGAGTGCGCACGACTGGTCGCGCTCGGTGCGACCCACGTGCAAACGCTGTACGCCGATGAGGAAAACGAGTCGTGCATCCCGATGCTGGACATCGAGGGCAACGAGTTCTGTATCGACTGAACATTCTCCGAGCCAAGGGAGGTGGGGAGCCACCTCTCTTGGGCCTCTCCGGTCTCGTATGGGGCTGGAGTTACCCCGCGAGGGTGAGGTTGTGCAGCCGGGCGATGCCGAGCATGGCAGTGTGAACGCCGTCGCCTTTCAGACGGCAGTCACGAAGGATCTTCCATGCCTTCATCCGCGCGAAGACGTGCTCGACGCGGGCCCGGACCTTGCGGTGGGAGGTGTTGTGCTCCCCTTTCCAAGCTGGCAGTTCGGTCTGGCCGCGTTCACGGCGGTGCGGAATGAGCGGGCCGGTGCCCCAATAGCCGCCGTCCGCGATGACCGTGGCCCGGCCGACGGCGGCCTTCGCACCGGAAAGTTCCCATGCCTTGCAATCGTTGCGGTTGCCCGTGACCGGTCGGCCGACGGCGACGACGAGTTCGGGAGTCGGCGTCGATGACGACCTGGTGGTTGGTCGAGTACCGGTAGTTCTTCGACTGCTCGGCAACCGTATGATCCCGCGTGGGCACTAGGGTGCCGTCGACGATCAGCACGGCGTCTTTACGGAACCTCTGACGGGGCTGAAGCGTAAGCGACGATCCGAGGTGGCCGAGGATGCGGTTAGCGGCCGACTTCGACACCCCGAACAGCGGGGCGAGCCGCCGCAGCGTCAAGTTCGTACGCCAGTAAGCCCCTACCAGTAGGATCCGGTCCTCCAGACTCAGGCTCCACGGTGGTCCCTTGCGCACCTGGTCCGTACCTTCGCGCCGCATGGCAGTGACCAGCTTGCCGAACTGCCGCGGGCTCAGCCCAGTGAACGGAGCCATCGAGGAGCAAGCACCAGTTCTTCGAGAGATCAGTGCCAAGCTGGGCCGGTAGTACTTTCCATCCTCCGCCCCCTCACCCCCCTCCACAACGAAGGCCCCCCGCGTCCGTTGTAGACGGTGGGTGTTCTTCGTTCTCGGGTTCTATGGGGCCGCGCGCTCCCGTGACTTCCACGGGTGGTGACGGTGTTCCGTCACCTCCTGCGCACCCCTTCCAACCCCCGCTCCATGAGTGCGGTCTCAACCTGTTCCCTGACCCTGCCGTTCGGCACCCGGACGTCGCTCGGGACGCGGTGAGGGAGCGTCGGTACTTCTTGCGTAAGCGTGGGTGCGTTGATGAGTGGCAACTCCGCCCACACGACCTTGCCCCCGGCCGGAGGACGGTAGGTGCCCCATCTTTTCGTGAGCGCTTCGACGAGCAGAATGCCCCGCCCATCTTCGGCGTCCGCGGGGGGACTCTTGGTACGGGGAGCTTCATCGCTCCTGTCCCACGCCTCGACGTACAGATGCATGGCCACCACGCGGAGCTGCACGCCGAGGATGTGATCCGCTTTGACGTCCGTCCATGTGGGCGTCGTCATGTTCGGGCCGGTGGCCGTGACGGCGTTGGTGACCAGTTCGGAGACGACCAGCAAGGCGTCACCCATGACGTGGGTCGCGCCCCACCGCCGGAGCGTGTGCGTGGCGAAAGCCCGCGCGCAGCACACTGCCGAGGGGACGGCGGTGAGAGCCAGGCGATCCCTCGCGCGAAGGAGCGTCACGGCGTTACTCCCGACTGGCTGACGAGACGGTGACGCCCTGTCGGACGACGCTGCTTGCCGTCGCTTCGCCGGCCCGGCGGCGCGGGGCTTCATCCAGCGCGTGCACGGTGGTCGAGAAGCCGTACTCCAACCGGTCGAGGAGGGCGCGTTGAAGCGGGCCGTTCTCGGCAAGGTGGCTCAGGGACGGCATGAACACGTCGCGCGCGCCGGTAGAGCGGATCGTCTCGACCAGGTCGTTGAAGGCGTCGATCGAGCCGCTGTCTGCTCGCCCTCATGGCAGCGACGTAGAACGGGCGGAACGCCTGGGAGACATCGACCGGGCCAAGCATGCCGTGCGGGACAGGGCTTGGCGTCGGCTCATCGACGGTTTCGGTGCGCCGGAGGATCCCGATGCCGTCGCGATCCCGGCCGAGGAGGCCGCCGGCAAGAAAGGCGCCGCCGAGGTCGCCCGCCGTGTCGGCGTGGACGGTATGCGGCCCGTCGATCTGGTTGTGTGCGGCAGCGTCGCCGTCAACCGGTCGGGCGCGCGTATCGGCAAAGGTGCCGGGTACTCCGACCTTGAGGTCGCATTGCTCATCGAGGCGGGCCTCGTGACCGATCGGACAGTGATCGTCGCGACGGTGCACCCCCTCCAAGTGGTGGAAGAGGACATTCCCGAAACCGAGCACGATTTCAGCGTGGATTACATCGTCACACCTGACGAAGTAATCGCCTGTCCCAATCCGCGCCGGCCCCGCGGCCTCGTATGGGACGACCTCACCGAGGAGAAGATCGCCGCCATTCCGGTGCTCGCGCAGCGACGTGACGGGCGGTAGGGCGGCTGGGCGCCGACGCCCGCCGCCCGGCAACCATCCTCAGAACAGCCGCAGTTTGTCGTCCTCGATGCCCCGCAGCGCGTTGTAGTCCAGCACCACGCACCCGATGCCCCGGTCCGTCGCCAGCACGCGGGCCTGGGGCTTGATCTCCTGGGCCGCGAACAGGCCGCGGACCGGGGAGAGATGGGGGTCGCGGTTCAACAGGTCGAGGTAGCGCGTCAGTTGCTCCACGCCGTCGATGTCGCCGCGCCGTTTGATCTCGATCGCGACCGTCGCGCCGTCCGCGTCGCGGCACAGGATGTCCACCGGGCCGATGGCGGTGGGGTATTCGCGGCGGATCAGGCTGTAGCCGTCGCCGAGTGTCTCGATGCGGTCGGCGAGAAGCTCCTGGAGGTGTGCTTCCACGCCATCCTTGATCAGACCTGGATCGACACCGAGTTCGTGTGACGAGTCATGGAGGATTTCCTCCATCGTGATGATCAGTTTCTCGCCCGCTTTGTTCACGACCGTCCATACCCCGACATCGTCGCCGTTGCCCTCTTTGAGAGTGCACGGCGGGGACATCCAGTTGAGCGGTTTGTACGCCCTGTCGTCCGCGTGGATCGACACGCTCCCGTCAGCTTTGACCAGGATCAGACGGGGAGCGATGGGCAGGTGGGCGGTGAGCCGGCCCGCGTAGTCGACGGAGCAGCGGGCGATGACGAGACGCATGGTCCGCAACGCTACTCGACTGGCGCCGTCCATCGCGATTCGCCCCCAAGCCCCTTTCGTTTGTGGCCGGTTGTGTTCCCATTCGCCTGGTGCGGTCCGGACAGCGCGCATAACGTGGATGCAGGAGGTCGCCGGTCGTGCACGCTGCGTCGTCGTCTCCCCCTTCCCTGCCCGTAAGGCCCCGCTTTGGTGGGGTCGCGAGAGGAGAACCCATGTCGCTCGACGTCTCACCGGCACTGTTGGAGCAGGCCGAGCGAGGCGAGGTCGACGAAGCCGAATTCGTCGACTGCGTCCGGACCTCCCTGCCCTTCGCGTGGGAGATGATCAGCTCCTTGGTGGCCCAGCTGAAGGTGGACGGCGGAGAGTTCGCCGACAACCAGACGCCGCCGCCGGACGAGCAGGCACGCGGTCAGCTGCTGCGCGCGCTCGCCAGTGACGCCATCCGCGGTGCGCTTCAGCGCCACTTCGGGGTACGGCTGGCATTCCAGAACTGTCACCGGGTCGCGGTGTTCCCCCTGGACCCCTCGGTCGACGAGAGGCTCGCCCGCTTCACTTCCATCAGGGGTCAGTTGCTCAACCAGTCCCCGACGCTGCGGGACTGCTGACGGCTCCGGTCTGGCGGCGGATTCCTGGGCCGACACAGGGATCCGCCGGACGACCGGCGTGAGTTCGGCCCGCGCCGCGTCAGCGGAGCCGGGGCAGCACCTCGGCCCCCATCCTCCGTACGTTCTCCTCCGTGGCCACCAGGTCCCCGGAGCCCTCGACGAGCAGTGCGAAGCGCGTGATTCCGGTTCGTTCCGCCGTGGCCGCGAGGCGGTCGGCGGCGAGCCGGGGAGGCCCCACCGGATGCAGTCCGCACAGCAGTTCCGTATACGCGACGGGATCGCGCATGGACCTGTGCCTGCCGTCCACCGTCACATGGGCGTCGAGCCCCTGCCTGAGCCAGCCGGGCATGGCCTTCACCAGCGTCTCGGTCGCCTCCGCGGTGCTGTCGGCGATCTGCGCCACCCCCGCGGACACGTGCGGGGCGCCGGCCACCTCCTCGGGAGTGTGGCCGGCGGCGGTGGCGTACGTACGCCACAGAGCCACCATCTCGGCCTTCTCCTCGTCCCCGCAGTGCATGCCCAGCAGCATCGGCAGTCCGCGCTCGGCCGCCAGCCGCACGCTCTTCGCGGACGTGCACGCCACGACCACCTCGGGTCCGCCGGAGCCCTCGATCAGTTCGTCCGTCCTTGGTACGACGGGGACTTCACGGAACCGGTAGCGCTCGCCGTCCGCCGACACCCGCGGCTCGCGCAGCCACCGCAGCAGCAGATCGAGCGACTCGGGGAAGTCCCGTTCGTACGCCTGGAGACCCGATCCGAAGACCTCCAGGTCGACCCATGGCCCGCCCCGGCCCACGCCGAGCGAGAAGCGTCCGCCGGAGAGCAGGTGCAGCAGCGCCGCCTGCTCGCCCAGGGCCACCGGATGCGTGTTCGGCAACACGCTGACCGCCGTACCCACCCGTATGCGCCGGGTACGTCCCAGGAGCAGGCCGGCCATAGTCACGGCCGATGGGCAGGTGCCGTACGGCACGAAGTGGTGCTCGGCCAGCCAGACCGAGTCCAGGCCGGACTCCTCGCCGACCTCCGCCGTGCGCACCGCTCGGTGCAGTGCTTCCCCCTGGCCCTGGCCCGGGAACTGGGCTGCCAGTACAAAAGCTCCAACTCGCATCGCCTTCTGCCTCCTTGCGGCTGACGCGGCTCCCCCTCCTGGCATTAACGTCTGACACGTGCCATGGGCACGGGCGCCGCTGAAGTTGTTGCGATAGTCCGCTAACTGCCCCGTGCGGGTGCCACCGTCTCACGCCGCCCCGCCGTGGCTCCGGTGGGCGGCCCGTACGCTGGTGGGGAACCGTGCTGTCTGCCCCGTGAGGTTTCATGTGTCCCCGCGCCGCAACCGCCCCAGAGGCGGCGAGCCCCCGACCGACCACGCCGGTGAGGCGTCGGACCGGTACGGCGGCTTTCAGCGGACCGAGTCCTGGCAGGGTGAGGAGTGGGCGGTCCGGCAGGTCGCCGGCGCGCGCACCGCCGGTAAGCGGTACCGGTGCCCCGGCTGCGACCAGGAGATCCCCTCCAGTGTGCCGCACGTGGTGGCCTGGCCGGAGTACGGCGGCGTGGACGACCGGCGGCACTGGCACAAGGCGTGCTGGAACGCGAAGGACCGCCGCACCTCGCGGGTGCAGCGGTCCCGTAACGCGCCGAAGTTCTGAGCCGGGCCCACGACGGGCCCGACGGCGGACCCGCCCACGGGCCCGACGACAGGCCCGGCAACTGTCCTAGACGTCGCGGCGGTTGAGCGCGAAGAAGGCGAAGCCCATCACCGCGGCCGTGGCGGCAGCCGCGATGAACACCGGGTCCCAGCCGTTCGGCCCCGACCCGGTCACCGAGACGTCGTAGAGCGCAGAGATCTGGCTCGGGATCGAGTACTCGAACAGGGCTTCCTGCACGTCGACCAGCGACGACGAGAACATGAACATCGCCATCACCAGCGGCAGCAGCACCACCCCGATCATGAGGGTGATCGCGCCCGCCGAGTGCCGGATGACCGCGCCGACGGCCAGCGAGAGCAGGCCCAGCAGCGCCATGAACAGGCCCACACCGAGGGTGGCCCGCAACCACTCCTGGCCGGTGGGCGTGCGGCCGTCGAGCATGGCGACGTGGATGGCGCCCACCAGGGCCGCCGTCACCGTCGTGATCGTCAGGACGAGCAGGAAGAAGACGATCGACTTCGCCGCCAGTACCCGGCCCCGGCTGGGGCAGGCGGTCAGGGTGGTGCGGATCATGCCCGTGCCGTACTCGGACGCGATCGTCAGCACGCCGAGGGTGATCACACAGATCGACCCCAGCAGCACACCGAAGAAGCCCAGCGGCAGCGCCGAGTCCCCGCCGAGGGTGGCCTCCGACAGGGAGACGCCCCAGGCCACGAGCACGCCGATGCCCACCATGAGGACGATCATGACGCCGAGTGTCCACATGGTCGAGCGGACGGACCGGATCTTGGTCCACTCCGAGGCCACCGCGTCACCGAGGGTGGCCCGGCGGACCGGGATCGGCGAGACGTACGACCCCAGGGGCTGCCCGCCCTGCCAGATGGGGGCCTGCTGCTCGTACGGGGCTGTCATCGGGCGTCCTCGGTGGTCTCGGTCTTCGCGTCGGTCTCGTCCGGCTTGCCGGTCGTGTCCGTCTTCTCGTCGCTCACGTGCTTGACGAGATCCGCGGCGCTCGCGGGCGCGGGCCCGGCGGTCACGGGCGCCGGTGCGGCGGCCGGGCCCTTCGCGGCGGGCACGGACGCGTCAGCCGGCGCGGCCACAGGCGCCTGTGCGGGCGCCGGTGCGGGCGCCTTCGCGTACGGGTTCTCCCCGGGCGGCGGCGGCGGGTACCAGCCCCGCGTGGGCACCTCGGGCACGACCGGAGGCTCGTACAGCTGCCCCCCGTAGCCCGGCTGCGGCGGCGGCGCGAAACCGGCGAGCTGGTCGGCCGTCGACCGGTAGTCCACGGCGTTCTGCGTCAGCCGCATGTACGCCTCCTCCAGCGAGGCCTGGTGCGGGGAGAGTTCCCAGAGCCGTACGTCCGACTCGTGCGCCAGATCGCTGATGCGGGGAAGCGGCAGCCCGGTGACCCGCAGCGCGCCGTCCCGCTCCGACAGCACCTGCCCGCCCGCCTCGCCGAGCGCGGCGACCAGCTTCTCGCGGGCCTCGGGATCCGTCCCCGCGGGGCGGACGCGGGCGAAGTCCGCCGAGTTGTGCGAGATGAAGTCCCTGACGCTCATGTCGGAGAGGAGCTGACCGCGCCCGATCACGATCAGATGCTCGGCGGTCACGGCCATCTCGCTCATCAGGTGCGAGGAGACGAAGACCGTACGGCCCTCGGACGCGAGCTGCTTCATCAGATTGCGGACCCAGAGGATGCCCTCGGGGTCGAGGCCGTTCACCGGCTCGTCGAACAGCAGCACCTGCGGGTCACCGAGCAGCGCGGCGGCGATGCCGAGCCGCTGGCCCATACCGAGCGAGAAGCCGCTGGAGCGGCGCCGTGCCACTTCCTGAAGGCCCACCACGCCCAGTACCTCGTCCACCCGGGCCGCCGGGATGCCGGAGAGCTGCGCGAGCGAGAGCAGATGATTGCGCGCGCTGCGCCCCCCGTGCACCGCCTTGGCGTCGAGCAGCGCGCCGACCTGACGGGGTGCGTTGGGAAGCTCCCGGAAGGGGTGGCCGCCGACCGTCACACGGCCGGCGGTCGGCTGGTCGAGGCCGAGGATCATCCGCATCGTCGTGGACTTGCCGGAGCCGTTGGGGCCCAGGAACCCGGTGACGGTACCGGGCCTCACCTGGAAGGAAAGGTTGTACACGGCCGTCTTGGCGCCGTAGCGCTTCGTCAGGCCGACTGCCTCGATCATTCTCCAGCCCCATCGACAGTTCTGTCTGGTGGTCGGGGCAGTGGCCGCTTCGGACCGAAGGCCCCCGTAAGAGTTAGGAGGATATCCGGGCCTTGACGGTTCCGGCCAAGTCGTTGGGATCGGGGCCTGTCGCGAGGAAAAGCTACGCGTCCGGAAAAGCTACGCGTCGCGCTTCTTCAGGACGAGGTAGCCGCCGATCAGCGCCGCGATGACCCACAGCGCCATGATCCCCATGCCTTCCCACGGGCTGTACGGGGCCTTGTCCGAGTTCAGCGCGTCGGGAATCACCTGCATGATCTTGGCGCCCGCCTGGTCGGGGAAGTACTGCGCGACGTTCTTCGCCTTCGGTACGGAGGCGAGGATCTGCGAGACCAGGAAGAAGAACGGCATCAGGATGCCGAGCGACAGCATCGAACTGCGCAGCATCGTCGCGACGCCCATCGAGAAGAGCGCGATCAGCCCCATGTAGAGACCGCTGCCGATGACGGCGCGCAGTACGTGCGGCTCACCGATGGTCGTTCCGTGGTCGCCGAGCGCCGCCTGGCCGAGGAAGAACGAGACGAAGCCCGTGATGAGCCCGACGATCAGGGCCAGCATCCCGGCGACGAAGATCTTGCTGAAGATGAAGGTGCCCCGCTGCGGTACGGCGGCGAGCGAGGTGCGGATCATGCCCGAGCTGTACTCCGAGCCGACGACCAGGACACCGAAGACCACCATCGCCAGCTGGCCGAGGATCATCCCGGAGAAGCTCACGAAGGTCGGGTCGAAGGTGGTGCGCTCGGCCTCCGACAGATCGTCGAACGTGGTGCTGAACAGCAGGGACAGGGCGAAGCCCATGGCCACGGTCACGAGGAACGCGATGGCGAGGGTCCAGATCGTGGAGGAGACCGTACGGATCTTGGTCCACTCGGACTGGAGGACCGCTGGTACCGATGCCATGGGTCAGGCTCCCTTGCCCTGGTTGCCGTGCCGGCCCCACCGGGGACCCGGGGCAGCGGGGCCGCCCGTCGGGGCTGTGTCGCCGCCACCCGAATGTGCGTGGTACTCGACCGACTCGGCCGTCATCTGCATGAACGCGTCCTCCAGAGAGGCGCGTTGGGAGCTCAGCTCGTGCAGGACGACACTGTGGCGCGCGGCCAGCTCACCGATCTCCTCGGAGCTGGAGCCGTCGATCTCCAGCGTGCCGTCGTCGGCCTCGACGACGGTGAAACCGCCCTCGGACAGCGCGTCGAGCATCTGCTCCCGCTGCGGAGAGCGGAGCCGTACGAAGCTGCGCGAGTTCTCGTGGATGAAGTCGGCCATCGAGGTGTTCGCGAGGAGCTTTCCCTGGCCGATCACGATCAGGTGCTCGGCGGTCAGCGCCATTTCACTCATGAGATGGCTGGAGACGAAGATCGTCCGGCCTTGGCCCGCGAGGGCTTTCATCAGATTGCGAATCCAGTGAATGCCCTCGGGGTCCAGACCATTCACCGGCTCGTCGAACATCAGGATCTCGGGATCACCGAGCAGCGCCGCCGCGATGCCCAGCCGTTGTCCCATACCGAGGGAGAAGCCTTTCGACTTCTGCTTGGCGACGGCCGTCAGACCCACGGTGTCGAGGACCTCGTTGACCCGGCTCACCGGGATGCGGTTGCTCTGGGCGAGACAGAGGAGGTTGTTGTACGCGCTGCGCCCGCCGTGCATGGCCTTCGCGTCGAGGAGGGCGCCGATGTACTTCACGGGCTCTTCGAGTTCGCGGTAGTGCTTCCCGTCGATCCGGACCGAGCCGCCCGTCGGAATGTCCAGGTCGAGCATCATCCGCATGGTGGTCGACTTACCGGCTCCGTTGGGTCCCAGAAATCCCGTCACCACTCCGGGCCTGACCTGGAAGGAGAGGTGATCGACCGCGACTTTTTTCCCGAACCGTTTGGTGAGCCCTTCGACCTCGATCATGCGGACAACCTAAGGGTGCGCAAAGCCCCCCGCCACTCCACTGGCGGGGGGCTTGCACGATCGTTACTTACGGAACGAAGCCGTCTATCAGCCGTACACCGGCCGTCCACGACGACCCCGGACCGCGCTCGGCGACCGCCCTGGGCGGTCACCGGTACGGACTAGCGCGACTGCTGCGCCGGGACCCCGCGCGAGATCGGCTCGTCCTCGGCCGGCGTACCCGCCGCGGCGACGGCCGCACCGGTCAGCGTGGCCAGCATCTCGCGGACGTTGGTCAGCTGGGCGTTGATCGAGTCGCGGCGGTTGGTGAGCGCCGCCAGCTCGCGCTCCGATTCGCTGCGGATCCGGTCGGCCTTGGCGTTCGCGTCGGCCACGATGTCCTCCGCCTGACGCTGCGCGGTCTCCACCGTCTGACGGGCGCGGCGCTCCGCGTCCGTACGGAGCTTCTCCGCCTCCAGACGCAACTGCTCGGCGCGGTGCTCGATCTCCGCCAGGCGCTTCTCGGCCTTCGCCTGACGCGAGGCCAGGTCACGCTCGGACTGCTCACGCCGCTTGGCGAGGTTCGTCTCGAAGTCCGCGGCGGCCTGGGCGGCCTTGGCGCGGGTCTCCTCGAAGAGCGCGTCGGCCTCCTCGCGCTTCTGCTGCGCGTCCTTCTGCGCCTCGGAGCGCAGGGTCTGGGCCTCGCCCTTCGCCTTCTCGACGATGCGGACGCCCTCGTCCTCGGCCTTCGCCTTGCGCTCGGAGGAGAACGCCTCGGCGTCGTTCCGAACCTGCTGGGCCGCCGACTCGGCGAGCTCACGGTGCTGTTCGGCCGCGCGACGGGCCTCTTCGCGCAGGTCCTTCGCCTCCTCCTCGGCGAGGCGGAGGATCTTCTCAACGCGCGCTCCCAGGCCGGCGTACGACGGCTCCGCGTCGGTGACCTGGGCCTGAGCGTTCTGCGTTTCGAGGTGGAGCTCCTCGATGCGCTTTTCCAGTGCAGTGATCCGTGCGAGAGCGCTGTCACGGTCGGCGACGAGTTTGGTAATGCGGTCATCCACCTGACCGCGGTCGTAACCACGCCGCACGAGCTCGAAGCCGAATGGGGAGGAAGTGTCGCTCATGGGGTTCCTGTCGAATGAGACCGGTGAGGTGATAGGGGGAATCCTAGGGGCCAAAGCGGCGTGTCATCGAGCGGATGCCGGTTTGATCTGGAGAATGTCCAGCCTTTCGGGTGGCTAACTGTCCGATGGCTTGCCACCCGAACGGGTTACACCCGCTGCCGCACCCGCCTTGACGCTACTCCCGCCGGACCCGCCACCGGACCCCGACTTGCCCGTCGCGCCCGGGGTCTCGAAGGACTCCAGCGCTTCCAGTACGTCCTGGACACGGGAGATCTCGGCCTGGATGTCCTCGCGCCTGCGCACCAGTACGTCGAGTTCGCGTCTGCCCTCGTCGACCATCCGGCCGGCCTCCGCCTCGGCGTCGGCGCGGAACTTCTCGCCCTCGCGGGTCAGTTCGGCCTTCTTCTGCTCCGCTTCCTTCAGCAGCGCCTCGGCCCTCTTCACCGCCGCGATCCGGACCTTGCTTGCCTCCGAACCGGCCTCCGCCACCAGGGCCTTGGCCTTCCGCTCGGCCTCCTCCTGCTGTTCGGTGGCGGCCTTGACCAGCTTGTCGACGCGTTCGCCGGCGTTCTTCATCTGCTCGGCCGTCTCCTTGCGCGCCCGCTCATGGAGTTGGTCGATCTCGCCCTCGACCCGCGCCCGCAACTCCTCGGTGCGCTCGCGGATGGCGGTGGCGTCCCGGCGTGCCCCGACGAGCAGTTCGTCGGCGTCCGTACGGGCCTTCTCCACCAGGGAGTTGCCCTCGACCGTCGCGTCCGCCTTGAGCCGCGCCGCCTCGGAGCGCGCGGCGCCCACCATCATGTCGGCCTGCGCCTCGGCCTCGGTGGCGGCGCGCAGCGCCTCCTCCTGGGCCTTGTTGATGAGCTGGTCGGCCTGCTCGGCCGCGTCGCCCCGGCGCTTGGACGCGTTCGCCCGCGCGTCGTCGAGCAGCCGGTCCGACTCCGTGATCGCCTCGCTGACGGTCCGTTCGGCCGATGCCTCGGCCTCCGACCTGATCTGCGCGGCCTCCGCACGGAGCCGTTCGGCCGCCCGCTGGGCCGAGTTGACGGTCTCGGCGGCCTCGGCGCGCATCCGCTCCGACTCGCTGGTCGCCTCGCCGATGAGCCGGTCCGCCTGCTCCGCCGCGTCGCCCCGGATGCGGTTGGCGTCGTCGCGCGCCTCCTGGCGGGCGCGGGACGCGTCCTGCTCGGCGGCGGCCAAGGAGTCCGACGCCTCGGTCCGTACCCGCTGCGCGTACTCGGCGCTCTCCGCGCGCAGCCGCTCGGCCTCGGCGACCGCCTCGCCGACGGTGCGCTCGGCGAGCGCCTGGGCGGCGCCCGTCTCCTCCTGGGCGCGGGTACGCAGCCGTGCCGCGTCCTCCGAGGCACGCTCGCGCTCCGCGTACGCGTCGGCGCGGACCCGGTCCGCCTCCTCCTGCGCCTCCGACTTCGTCCGCTCCGCCGCGTGTTCGGCGGCGGAACGCAGTCCGGCGATCTCCTGCTCGGCCTGGTCGTGCAGCCCGGAGACCGCGTCCCGGACCTGCTGCGCGGTCTGCTCGGCGGCCGACACCATCTCGGTGGCGCGGAAGTCGGCCTCCTCGACCAGCCGCGCGGCCTCGGTCTGTGCCTCGTCGACCCGCTTACGCGCGGAGGCCAGCAGCTCCTCGCTCTGCTCGCGGGCCCGCTCGCGCTCCTGGTCCGCCTCCGTACGGGCGGCGTTCAGCAGCTCCTCGGCCTCGCGGCGGCGGCGCGTCGCCTCCTCCTGCGCGGCGTCGAGTGCCTCGGCCGCCTCGGCGCCCACCCGCTCGGCCGCGGCGGCGGCCTCGGCGCGCAGCCGGTCCGCGCTGTCCTGGGCCTCGGACTTGATCCGCTCGGCCTCCTGGGTGGCCTCGTCCCGCAGCCGTACGGCGGTCGACTCGCCCTCCGCGCGGGAGCGGCCGGCGTCCTCCGCCGCCTCCCTGCGAAGCCGCTCGGCCTCCTGCTCGGCCTGGGCCTGGAGCGTCCGCAGCCGTTCGGCGGACTCCGCGCGCAGCCGCTCCGTCTCCTCGGCCGCCTCGCGGCGGATCCGCTCGCTCTCGGCGCGGGCGTCGGTCAGGGCCGACTCGGCGCCGGTCAGGCGCTGTTCGGCCTCGGTGTGCAGCCGGGTCAGCTCGCCGGCGGCCTCGGACTTGCGGGCCTGGACACCGCGCTCGGTCTCCTCGCGCAGCTCGACCGCGGCCCGCTCGGCGGCGGTCTTGACCGCCTCGGCCTGCTCCTCGCCCTCGGCGCGCAGCCGGTCCGCCTCGGCCCGGGTGCGCTCCAGGGTCTCCTCGGCCTGCTTGCGCAGCGTCGTGGCGCGCTCGATGGCTTCCGTACGGACCCGCTCGCTGTCCGTCGACGCGGTGGCGCGCATCTCGTCGGCGTCGGCGCGGGCCTTGGTCAGCAACTCCTCGGCGGTGCTGGCCGCCTCCTCGATCTGCTGGACGGCCTCACGGCGCGCCTCGCTCCGGATGCGCTCGCCCTCGGCGACCGCCTCCGAGCGCAGCGTCTCGGCCTCGCCGCGCAGCCGGCGCGCCTCCTCCTGGAGCTCGACCGTCTTGGCGCGGTACTCCTTGGTGTCGTCCTTGGCCGCGCCCTTGAGCTGGTCGGCCTGCTCGGCGGCCTCGCCGCGCAGCCGGTCCGCCTCGGCCTCGGCCTCGCGGCGGATCCGGTCGGCCTCCTCGCTCGCCGCGCGGGTGGTGGCCCTGGCGTCCTCGGACGCCTTGGTGAGGACTTCCTCGGCTGTACGGGCCGCCTTGGCGAGCTGGGCCGCGGAGTCCTCGGAGGCGGCCGTACGGGCCTTCTCGGCGGCCTCGGTGACCATCTTCTCGGCGTCGGCGCGGGCGTCGGCGAGCGCCTGCTCGGCCTCCGCCTTCAGCGCCTCGGACTCCTTCGTCGCCTCGCCGACGAGCCGGGCGATCTCGGACTTGGCGGTACGGGTGCGCTGCTCGTACTGGGTCTCGGCGCCGGCCAGCCGCTTGACCGCGGTCTCCTTGGCCTCGGTGACGAGCTTCTCCGCCTCGGCGCGGGCCTCCCGGAGCCGCTCGTCCGCCTCCTGTATCCGCGCTTCGGCGGACCGGCTCAGCTCGCCGGCCTGCTGGCGCGCCTGGTCGGACTCGGCCGTCGTCGCCGAACGCAGCTGCTCGGCGTGGCTGGTGGCCTCCTGCGCCTGCGTGGACGCGGCGTTGAGCAGCCGCTCGGCGTCCTTGCGGGCCCGCTGCAGAATCGCTTCGGCCTCGGCACGGGCCGTCTCCGCCTCGGAGCCGAGCCTGCGGCGGGCCTCCTCGGCGACCCGGGTGGCCTCGGCGCGGGCGGCGGCCAGGGACTTCTCGGCCTCGGCGCGCGACTCGTCCAGCAGCCTGCGGGCCTGTGTCTCCGTACGGCCGCGCAGCTGCTCGGCCCAGGCGACGTTCTCGTTGACGTGCGACTCGACGGTCTGGCGGCGCTCGGCCAGTTCCTGGTCCAGCCGCTGGCGGCGCTGTACGGCCTCGGCGTGCAGCTCGGCCTGGAGCCTGGCCTGGTGTTCGGCGTGCTCCTGGAGGATGCGCTGCGTCTGGGCGCGGGCGTCGCGCAGCTCGCGTTCGGCGTCGGTGCGCAGCTGGTCGGCCTGGATCTGCGCGTTGCGGAGCATCTGCTCGGCCTGGTAGCCGATGTCGGCGTTGTCGTAGGAGGGCCGGGACGCCAGGTTGCGGCGCGCCTCGTGCAGTTTCGCGCGCAGTACTTCGACCTGGTAACCGAGGTCCTCGGCGTGCTGGACGGCCTTCTCCCGCGCGGTCTTCAGCCGATCCATCTCGGCTTCGAACCGCGAAAGGTGGTCGTCGTCAGCTCGGTGGCTCTCCTGGCGTTCGTAGCCCCGCACTGCGCGGTCCCATCCGTCCCCTGGTCGCAACTCTGCAATCGGTACCGCCCGACGGGCGAACGGCCCCCCGGGGAATGGTGACAGATCATCGGCCGAGGCGCCGCCCCGACCCGGCCCCGGCCCGGAGCGGCCCACTCTACCGGGCCGGGAATCGTTCGGGTCAGTGCTCTTGGGGCTTCGCGGCCGAGGTGACCAGTTCGGTCAGGACGCCGTGACAGTCCTTGGGGTGCAGAAACGTGATGCGGGAGCCCATCGATCCCTTGCGCGGCTCCTCGTACAGAACCCGCACACCCTTCTCCCGGACGGCTTCCGAGTCACCGTCGACGTCGGCGGTGCCGAAGGCGATGTGGTGGACGCCCTCGCCGTTCTTGGCCAGCCATTTGCCCACGGCCGAGTCCTCGCGGACCGGTTCGAGCAGTTGGAGGTACGAGGCGCCGCCGTCCGACGTCTCGTTGATCTTGAGCATGGCCTCTCGCACGCCCTGCTCCTCGTTGATCTCGGTGTGGAAGACCTCGAAGCCGTAGGTGGCCCGGTAGAACTCGACGGTCGCGTCGAGGTCGTGGCAGGCGATTCCGATGTGGTCGATACGCGTCAGCATGCGCACAGTGCAGCGCCAACCGGGCGGTTACGCAACGTGCGCGCTGTCACACTCGCGGCCGGGTGACCCGGGACCTGTGCGCTCAGTACATTTGGTGAACCCTCGTTAACCCTCAATCGTCAGGCAAAGGGGTCGCATCTCATGCCGGATCCGAACACCACCACTTCTGTCATCGTCGCCGGTGCGCGTACGCCCATGGGCAGGCTGCTGGGGTCGCTGAAGTCCTTCTCCGGCGCCGATCTCGGCGCCTTCGCCATCAAGGCCGCGCTGGAGCGGGCCGGGGTCACCGGCGAGCAGGTGCAGTACGTGATCATGGGGCAGGTGCTCCAGGCCGGGGCGGGGCAGATCCCGGCGCGGCAGGCGGCGGTCAAGGCCGGCATCCCCATGAGCGTCCCCGCGCTCACGGTCAACAAGGTCTGTCTCTCCGGCCTCGACGCGATCGCCCTGGCGGACCAGCTGATCCGCGCGGGCGAGTTCGACATCGTGGTCGCGGGCGGGCAGGAGTCCATGACCAACGCGCCGCACCTGCTGCCGAAGTCCCGCGAGGGCTACAAGTACGGCGCGATCGAGATGCTGGACGCGATGGCCCACGACGGGCTGACCGACCCGTTCGAGTCCATCGCCATGGGCGCCTCCACGGAGAAGCACAACACCCGGCTCGCCATCGCCAGGCCCGAACAGGACGAGATCGCGGCGGCCTCCCACCAGCGGGCCGCCGCGGCGCAGAAGAACGGCGTCTTCGAGGCCGAGATCACCCCCGTCGAGATCCCGCAGCGCAAGGGCGACCCGGTCGTCTTCGACCGGGACGAGGGCATCCGCCCGGACACGACCGCCGAGTCCCTGGGCAAGCTGCGGCCCGCCTTCTCCAAGGACGGCACGATCACGGCCGGCTCCTCCTCGCAGATCTCCGACGGCGCGGCCGCCGTCGTGGTCATGAGCAAGGCCAAGGCGGTCGAGCTGGGCCTGGAGTGGCTCGCGGAGATCGGCGCGCACGGGAATGTGGCGGGACCCGACAACTCGCTCCAGTCGCAGCCCGCGAACGCGATCAGGCACGCCCTGAAGAAGGAGGGCATCGCCGTGGAGGACCTGGACCTCATCGAGATGAACGAGGCCTTCGCCGCGGTCGCCGTCCAGTCGACCAAGGAGCTGGGAGTGTCCCCCGAAAAGGTGAACGTGAACGGCGGAGCCATCGCGCTCGGCCACCCGATCGGCATGTCCGGCGCCCGGCTGGTGCTGCACCTGGCGCTCGAACTGAAGCGGCGCGGCGGCGGCGTGGGCGCGGCGGCGCTGTGCGGCGGCGGCGGTCAGGGCGACGCGCTGATCGTGCGCGTGCCGAAGGCGTAGGCGTACGCGCGGGCGCCCCGGCGTCGGCAGGCACGGACCCTTCAGCGAGCAGGAACGGAGCGCGGTACGGATGACGGTGGACGTCCCCCAGCTGGTGGCCCAGGCGCGGGAGGGCCGGCCCAGGGCGGTGGCCCGGCTGATCTCACTGGTCGAAGGGGCGTCGCCGCAACTGCGCGAGGTGATGGCGGCCCTGGCCCCGCTCGCGGGCGGCGCGTACGTCGTGGGCCTCACCGGGTCGCCCGGTGTCGGCAAGTCGACATCGACGTCCGCGCTGGTGACCGCGTACCGGAAAGCGGGCAAGCGCGTCGCCGTCCTGGCCGTCGACCCGTCGTCCCCCTTCTCCGGGGGAGCGCTGCTCGGGGACCGGGTCCGGATGTCCGACCACGCGTCGGACCCCGGCGTCTACATCCGCTCCATGGCGACCCGCGGCCATCTCGGCGGGCTCGCCTGGTCGGCGCCGCAGGCGATCCGGGTGCTCGACGCGGCAGGCTGCGACGTGATCCTGGTGGAGACCGTGGGGGTCGGGCAGTCGGAGGTGGAGATCGCCTCCCAGGCCGACACCTCGGTGGTGCTGCTCGCGCCCGGCATGGGGGACGGCATCCAGGCGGCCAAGGCCGGGATCCTGGAGATCGGTGACATCTACGTCGTCAACAAGGCGGACCGGGACGGCGCCGACGCGACCGTCCGCGAGCTGAACCACATGCTCGGCCTCGGTGCGGCCCGCGCCCCCGGCGACTGGCGCCCGCCCATCGTGAAGACCGTCGCCGCGCGGAGCGAGGGCATCGACGAGGTCGTCGAGGCGCTGGACAAGCACCGCACGTGGCTGGAGAAGAACGACGTCCTGACCGAACGGCGCGCGCGGCGCGCGGCCCGCGAGGTGGAGACCATCGCGGTCACGGCGCTCCGCGAACGCATCGGCGACCTGCGCGGCGACCGTCGCCTGGGAGCGCTGGCACGGCGGATCGTCGCGGGCGAACTGGACCCGTACGCGGCGGCGGACGAACTGGTGGCGGGGCTGACGGGCGGCTGAGGGCTGTCCCGTAATTCCTGGTGGATCAGCGCGCGGCGTCGGATGCGGTGCGTCGCAAGACGGAGGGGCATCCGCATACTGGGCGTATTCGGGCGTTCCGACAGCGAAGCGAGAGGCCGTAGCCGTCGTCGTGCGCCCGCCGGGGGTTACGGGACAGCCCTCATGGCCTGTCCGGGCGGCGGGCCGAACGCGAAAGTGCCGGTGGCGGAGGAGGGGGTTTGTCCTCTGCCACCGGCTGCTTCGGTCGGCCGACCGGCCGTACGTTCAGGCGTCAGGTGCGCGAGACGTCAGTCGTCGTCGCCGTCATCGCCGTCGTCGTCACCACCGCGGTCGTCGTCGTGACCGTCGTCGTCCCGGCCGTCGTCGTCGCCGTGGTCGTCACCCCGGTCGTCGTCTTTGTCGTCCGCGCGGTCGTCACCCTCGTCGTCCTTGTCGTCCGCGCGGTCGTCCCGGCCGTTGTCGTCCTTGTCGTCCTTGTCGTCCGCACGGTCGTCCCGGCCGTCGTCGTCCCCGTCGTCGCCCCGGCCCGCCGCCACGGCGCCGGACGACATGTCGACCGTCACCGCGTGCGTACGGCCGTCGTCACCGCGCACCGTCACCTCCCAGTGGCCGGCCTTGCGGTCGTCGTCGTCCGCGTCGACCGATGTGACGGCGCCGGGGTGCTTCTTGAGCGCGGCCGCCGCCGCTCCCGAGGCGTCCACCCCGGCGCCTTTCACCGCGGCGCGCTCGTGGCGGTCGTCGTCGCTGTCGTCATCGTCGTCGTTGTCCGCGCGGACCGAGCCGGTCGCGGCGTCGACCCGCAGGTCGTACCACTTGCCGTCCTGGCCGATGATGTCGACCTCCCAGTTCCGGCCTCGGGACGAGCCGTCGTCGTCATCGTCGTCGTCCAGGTCGATCGACTCCACCTTGCCGGGGTGCTGCTTCAGCGCCGCCGCGGCCGCCTGCCGCGCGGTGAGGCTCGACGTCGTCGCCGAGGTGTCGTCCTTGCCGTTGCCGCCGTTGTCCGTGCCGTCGTCGTTCCCGTCGTCGTCCCTGCCGTCGTCACCGCCGCCCGCGCCGTTCACCAGTGACGCCGAGGAGACCGACTCCGGCACGGCGCCGCCGCCGGAGCCGGTGGCGCCCCCGGCGACCGCGGTGTACGTACCGCCGCCGATCAGGGCCGCGGTCGCGATGCTGGCGATGACAAGATTGCGCTTCATGAGGGTTCCTCCCCGTCGGGCCGTTTCGCTCGACCTCAATCTGGCTGAGGGAAGCTGAAGGCAGCCTGAAGCCACCTGAAGGTTTCTTCAGGTTCGTTTTGGGAGGCTGTGCGCATGCGCCTGTTGATTGTCGAGGACGAGAAGCGGCTCGCGGTGTCGCTGGCCAAGGGCCTGCGGGCCGAGGGCTTCGCCGTGGACGTCGTGCACGACGGCCTGGAAGGGCTGCATCTGGCCGGTGAGGGCGCGTACGACCTGGTAGTGCTCGACATCATGCTGCCCGGTATGAACGGCTATCGCGTCTGCGCGGCCCTGCGCGCCGCCGGCAACGACGTACCGATCCTGATGCTGACGGCCAAGGACGGCGAGTACGACGAGGCCGAGGGCCTGGACACCGGCGCAGACGACTATCTGACCAAGCCGTTCTCGTACGTCGTGCTCGTCGCCCGGGTCAAGGCGCTGCTGCGCCGCAGGGGTTCGGCCGGTGCCTCGCCCCTGCTGCGTATCGGCACCCTCACGGTGGACACCGCGACCCGCCGCGTCCACCGGGGGGACACCGAAGTCGCCCTGACCGCCAAGGAGTTCGCGGTTCTCGAACAGCTCGCTGTGCGGGCGGGGCAGATCGTGGGCAAGCCCGAGATCCTGGAGCACGTCTGGGACTTCGCGTACGACGGCGATCCCAACATCATCGAGGTCTACATCAGCGCCCTGCGCCGCAAGCTGGGCGCCACGACGATCCAGACGGTGCGCGGCGCCGGCTACCGGCTGGTGGCCGTATGAGGCGCCCGTTCTCCTCCGTACGGTCCCGGGCCGCGCTCGCCGCGACCGCCGTGGTGGCGGTGGCGCTGGTGGCCGCCGCGTTCGCCCTGCTGTTCGCGCTGCGCTCCAACCTGACCAACCAGGCGGCACGGGAGGCCGACCAGTACTCGCTGGAGGTCGCCCAGCAGATCGCGAACCGGGTGCTTCTCGGCGACCTGGATCTGCCGGGGAACCAGGACCACCCGACCCAGGTGATCGACGCGAAGGGCCGGCTGGTCGTCGCGAGTGAGGACCTGGAGAAGATCACCGGTACCGGGGTGCCCGCCGTGAGCCCCGCGTCGCCCCCGGCCACCGCGCCGCCGACCCCCACCCCCTCGCCCACGCCGACCGGCGACGACGATGACGATGACGACGACAGCGGCGGTGACGACGACAGCGGCGGTGACGACGACAGCGGGGACGACCAGGACGACGACAACCCGGCCCCCGAGACCCCGGCCGACGGAAAGGTCGACCGGCCCGAGACGCACCCCACCGGAAGTGCGACCGTCGACGGCAGGTCCGCGGACTACATATTCTCCGAGCGCCGGGTCAGGGGCCTCGCGGGCGGCCCGTACACCGTCCTCACGGGCTCCTCGCTCGGCCCGCAGCAGACCGCCGTCCGCGCGACCACCATCGCGATGGTCGTCGGCGTGCCCGCTCTGCTGGTC
The DNA here is from genome assembly GCF_044455465.1 of Streptomyces sp. NPDC051217. Classification (NCBI taxonomy): domain Bacteria; kingdom Bacillati; phylum Actinomycetota; class Actinomycetes; order Kitasatosporales; family Streptomycetaceae; genus Streptomyces; species Streptomyces sp. NPDC051217. The sequence continues at coordinate 18,430 of NZ_JBITEV010000006.1, read as the reverse complement.
GTCGTCGGCGGGGTGACCTGGCTGGTCACGCGGCGCGCGCTGAGGCCCGTGGAGGGCATCCGGCGCGAGATGGCCGCGATCACCGCCTCCGAGGATCTGACGAGGCGGGTGCCGGAGCCGGCGACCCACGACGAGGTCGCCAAGCTGGCCCGTACGACCAACGAGACGCTCACCGCGCTCGAAGCCTCCGTCGACCGTCAGCGGCGCTTCGTCGCGGACGCCTCGCACGAGTTGCGCAGTCCGATCGCCTCGCTCCGTACACAGCTCGAAGTGGGGGAGGCGCACCCGGAGTTGCTGGATGTGCCGGGCGCGGTCGCCGACACCGTACGGCTCCAGCAACTCGCCGCCGACCTGCTGCTGCTCGCCCGTCTGGACGCGGGGGAGCACGCCGGGAGTACGCGGCTGGATCTGGCCGCGCTGGTACGTGAGGAGGTCTCGCAGCGCTCGACCGACCGGATCCCGGTGACGCCGGACGTCCGGGACAGCGCCGAAGTGGCGGGCTCCCGCGGCCAGTTGGCGCGGGTGCTGGGCAATCTGCTGGACAACGCGCAGCGCCACGCGGCGGGTGAGGTGCGGGCGACGGTGCGCCGGGAGGGCGGCCAGGTGGTGCTCGCCGTCTCCGACGACGGGGCCGGGGTGCCGGAGGCGGAGCGGGAGCGGATCTTCGAGCGGTTCGTACGGCTCGACGACGCCCGCAGCAGGGACGACGGCGGCGCGGGGCTCGGCCTCGCGATCGCCCGCGACGTGGCACACCGGCACGGCGGCACGCTGGACGTCGGACGTGCCGAGGCGGGCGGCGCCCGGTTCGAACTGCGCCTGCCCGCCGCCGGCCGGGAACCGGCCAGGGCGGTACCCGCCCCCGCGTCAGCTCTTGGCGCGGCGCCCGCGCAGGTGCTCGGCGACCGGCGTGAGTGACGTGCTCAGCGCGTCGAGCGCCTCGGGCGGCAGCAGGTCGATGAAGTGCTCCCGTACGGAGGCGACATGGTGCGGGGCGACCTCCTGCATGGTCTCCATGCCCTTGTCGGTGAGGACGGCGAAGAGGCCGCGGCGGTCGGACTCGCAGTTCTCGCGGCGCACCAGGCCCGCGGTCTCCAGCCGGGTGATCTGGTGCGAGAGACGGCTCTTGGACTGGAGGGTGGCGGCGGCGAGGTCGCTCATCCGCAGCCGTCTCTCCTCGGCCTCGGAGAGGTTGACCAGGATCTCGTAGTCGTTGTTCGTCAGTCCGAACGGTTGGAGGTCCTTCTCCAGCTGGTGCATCAGCAGCCTGCTGACATCCAGATGGGTGCGCCAGGTGCACTGCTCCGCGTCATTCAGCCAGCGGGTGGCCGTCTCGGTCTCCATATATGAATTCTACCTAAGATGTTGAAAATTGGACGAAGTCGGCGACTGTGACCCCGAGCACAGAAAAGGCGCACACGTTCGAGGTCACACTCCGCAGACTACCGCTCACAGTCCGAAGCGTCGCTGGAGGTCTCCCAGCTGTCCGGGCATCCGCGGCGTACCGCCCGGCTGTCCTGCGGGCTGTCCGCCACCGCCGCCGCCCGGTACCCCGGGCTCGTTCGGCACCACACCGCGCGCCGTCTCGGCCATCAGGGCTTCGCTCGACTGGAGCAGTACGGTGCCCGCCCCGACGAACTCGAACTGATGCTCCTCGCCCGACGACCCGCCGAGCCCGCTCATCGCGCGCAGCCCGCCCATCAGCCCGGTCATATAGGCGTGGTCGTAGTGGTGGCACGGCGAGGGGCAGTCGGCCCAGCCCACCAGCGCCTGCGGGTCCACCCGGATCGGCGGCTCCATGAAGACCACCGGGCCGTTCGAGGCGGCCACGAACTTCCCCGTACCGATGAGGGTCAGGAAGCCCGGCACGATCGACTGTTTGAGCGCCAGCGACGGCTCGTACGCCAGCAGATTCCCGGACCGGACGGTCAGATTGCCGTTCTCCAGGTCGAAGGAGTTGACGTCGAAGGCGCGGTCGGCCAGCAGCATCTTGCCGCTGCCCTCCGCCACCACCCAGTCGCTCGCGTGCAGCGGCGAGTGGAAGCTGCTGCGCACCAGGCGGTCGAGCCGGCCGTGTCCGATCCCGTTGAAGTCGATCCGCCCGTAATAGGCGATCATCTTGCCCTTCTGGAGGAACCACTGGCTCCCTTTGAGCTCCACGCAGAAGGTGTACGCGTTGACGTTGTCGTCGCTCGGCAGCGTCGTCGGGTCATGGGTCCCCTCGGGCCCAGAGGCCCTGGGGATACCCCACTCGGGCGTGCTCACAGCTTCTCCTCCGACGCCTGGACGTACACCGCACCGTTGCCGCTCAGCTCCAGCTGGAAGGCCTCGCCCGAGCCCCGGCCCACCATGTCGCGCCAGCCGACGGCGGTCGAGAGCTTGTTGCGGACATCACCGTGGTGGGCGACATAGGCCTGCGGGTCGACATGGACCGTACGGCCCTGGCCGATCGGCAGCTCGATGATCCCGCCGTGCGCCATCACGGCGACCGAGCCATGGCCCTTGAGCGTCGTGGTGAACAGGCCCTGGCCCGTCACCTGGCCGCGCACCATGCCCATGACGCCGCCCTGCGCGCCCATGAACATCGTGCCCTGCTCCAGCGTCCCGTCGAAGGCGAGCAGCCGGTCGGCCTCCACGTACAGGGTGTCGCCGGTCAGCTCGATCACCTGGATGTGATGGCCGCCGTGGCCGAACATCACCGTGCCGCATGGGGTCTCCCCAGGGCCGCCGGGCCCGAGGGGAACCTCGACCGTCATCAGCGGGGTCGCCTCGCCCGCCACGCGCCGGCCGATCATCGACATCAGCCCGCCCTGGCCGCCCGCCGTGTTCGGCGTGAAGGTGACATCGCCCCGGTAGGCGAGCATCGCGCCGCGCTGGCTGAACATCCTCTGGCCGGGCGCCACCGTCGCCTCGACCATCTTCGAGTTGATCTCCCGGAACGGCATCAGACATCGCCCCCGACGGTGTTGCGCTCGCTCGGCTGTACGTACACGAGCCCGTCGCCCTCGAAGCGCATCTGGAATGCCTCGCCGCCGCCCTCGCCCATGATGGTCCGGAAGTTCACACCGGACTGGAGATTCTGCTGGAGGTTGCCCTGGTGCGCCACGTACGCGCCCGGGTCGACGGAGAGCGGGTACTGCGGTGTCACGCGCAGCACCACCGCCGCGCCGTCCGACATGATCGCCGCCTGGCCGGTGCCCTCGACGGTCGTCGTGAAGAGGCCGTTGCCGCTCGCGCCGCCGCGCAGGCCGGTGAAGCTGGTGCCGGTGCGCAGTCCGCCGTCCGTGCACAGGAGGTTGCTCGCCTCCACGTACAGCTTGTCGCCGTGCAGCGAGACGAGACTGATCTGGCTCGCCCGGTCCGCGAAGAAGCAGGTGCCCTCGCCCTTCACCTCCATCATGACCATCTGTTCGCCGGTGAGGCGCCGGGTCACCATGCCCCGTATGCCCTCACCGCCGCCGGACAACTTCTTGAACGCCATCCGGCCGTCGTAGGCGACCATCGAGCCGTTCTTCGCCCGCACGGAGTCGCCCGTCATGTCGACGGCGAGCACCTTGCTGCCTTGGAGTCGGAACTGAGCCACGGGTCGACGGTATCCGGGCCCGGATAAAAAGCGGGCAAAGCCCGGTGTCACAATGGGACGTCGCTTGTGCGCGCGTTCACAAGATGATCATGCGCGCGGGTGATCCGCGGCGATCCCGCGCGGCGATCACGGCGGAGCACCCGGCGACGATCGCGACGCCCCCCCGACGACCGACGACGAAGGTGCCTGCCCCGTGGACATCAAGACCGCCTCATCCCTCCACCGTCTCCGCCTGGTATCGGCGCCGGAGGCCGTGTCGTTCCTGCTGCTGCTCGTCTGCTCCGTGCTCAAGCGCACGACGGACTTCAACGCCGTCCCGGTGATGGGCGCGATCCACGGGCTGCTCTTCGTCCTCTACGTGATCTTCTGGCTGGACGCCTGGAAGCGCGTCCGCTGGCCGCTGGGGACCGCCGCCCTCTACTTCGTGCTGTCGGTCCTGCCGACCGGCGGCTTCTTCGCGGAGCGCAAGCTCAAGCGTGAGGCCGAGGACGAGGTCATCGCGTCCCGCGCCCGCCGCGAGGGTACGGTCAGCGCATGATCGTCGCCTTTTCCATCACACCGCTCGGCGTGGGCGAGGACGTCGCCGAGTACGTCGCGGACGCCGTCCGCGTCGTACGCGAGTCCGGGCTGCCGAACCACACCGATGCCATGTTCACCTCCGTCGAGGGCGAGTGGGACGAGGTGATGGACGTGGTCAAGCGGGCGGTCGCGGCCGTCGAGGCGCGGGCCCCGCGGGTGTCCCTCGTCCTGAAGGCCGACGTGCGGCCCGGGGTCACCGACGCCCTCAACTCGAAGGTCGAGTCGCTGGAACGGCACCTCGCCGGCTGACGGCGCCCGCCGGCCGCGCTTCTCACGTCACCTCACCCCACCGGGTCAGGCACCACCGGATCCGGCGGTCAGGGGCACGCCCCCGGCCGCCGGATCCGTCGTCAGATCCGCGATTTCCACCGCCGCTTCGGCGCCCCTTACTGCCACTCGCACGGACGACCCCAGTCGACACGCCGAGGTATATCCACTTTTCTGAGGATATCGACCTCGCTCACACGCTGGAGTTGACTGGAGGCACCGTGCGGCCGGAGGGCTACGACTACGACACCTACAGCCGTCTCGCCGGCCCCCTGACCGAGCCGGACCGGACGGCCGCCTACCAGGTGCAGTACCGGAGTCTTCTCGCGCGGGAACCTCACCGGGTGCGCGCGGTCCTGTTGATGATCATGGCCCCGCTCCTCTCCGGAGTGCTGCTGGTCTATCTCGTCTGGCCCACCCACTGGACCGAACGCGAGGGCGCCGCCCGCTGGCTCGTCGCCTTCGACACCGTGATGCTCGTGTCGATCGGGCTCATCGCCCTCTTCATGCTGGTCAACGTCGCCTCCATCGCACACGCGACGCTCGTCGCCAGGGACCCCGTCCCCGTCGTCGCCGAGGTGGGCACCCGGGTCGCCTTCGTCACCACGTACGTCCCCGGCAAGGAACCGCTCTCCATGCTGCGGGCCACCCTCGAAGGAGCCGTACGGCTGCGCCACCGCGGCCCCCTCGACGTCTGGCTCCTCGACGAGGGCGACGATCCGTCCGCCCGGCTGCTCTGCCGGGAGCTGGGGGTGTGTCACTTCAGCCGCCTCGGCGTACCGGAGTGGAACAGGAAGAAAGGCGTCCACAAGGCCCGTACCAAACACGGCAACTACAACGCCTGGCTCGCGATGTACGGCGACGACTACGACTTCTTCGCCTCCGTCGACACCGACCACATCCCCCTGCCCAACTTCCTGGAGAGGATGCTGGGCTTCTTCCGTGACCCGGACGTCGCCTTCGTCGTCGGACCGCAGGTCTACGGCAACTACGACGCGGCGGTCACCAAGGCGGCCGAGTCCCAGCAGTTCCTCTTCCACGCGCTGATCCAGCGGGCCGGCAACCGCTACCACGCGCCCATGTTCGTCGGCACCAACAACGCCGTACGGGTCAGCGCCCTCAAGCAGGTCGGCGGCCTCTACGACTCCATCACCGAGGACATGGCCACCGGCTTCGAACTGCACCGCAGGAGGAACCCGCAGACCGGACGGTTCTGGCGGTCCGTCTACACGCCCGACGTCCTCGCCGTCGGCGAGGGCCCCGCCTCCTGGACCGACTTCTTCACCCAGCAGCTGCGCTGGTCGCGGGGGACGTACGAGACCATCCTCCGGCAGTACGGCAAGGCGGTGTTCCGGGTGCCGCCCGGCCGGCTGCTCAGCTACACGCTGATGCTCGTCTACTACCCGATGACCGCCGTCAACTGGCTGCTCGGAATCCTCAGCTGTGTTCTCTTCCTCTGGCTCGGCGCCTCCGGCACGCAGGTGTCGTCCTCGCTCTGGCTGATGCTCTACAGCGACGCCGCCGCCTGCCAGATCGGGCTCTACCTCTGGAACAGGCGCCACAACGTCTCGCCGCACGAGCCCAGCGGCTCCGGCGGGATCGCCGGAATGGCCATGTCGGCACTCTGCGCGCCCCTCTATCTCAAGTCGCTGGGCTCGGCGGTGCTGCGCACGCAGGGCCGGTTCGTGGTCACCCCGAAGGGCCACGAGACCAGCGCCGACCGGCCCATGACCTTCCGGCTGCATCTGTTCTGGGCGGCGGTGCTCACGAGTTCGCTCGCGGCGTCCGTGTACTTCGGCAACACGCACGCCGCGATGCGCACCTGGGCCGTACTGGCCCTGGTCATCTCGCTCGCCCCGGTCGCCGTCTGGGGCTGGACCACCCTGCGCGGGCGCCGCGACGCGGGGCGCGTCCCGGTGCCGGCCGTCGACGGGCCGGAGCAGTCGGAGCCCGCTCTCGCCACGACGACGACAGGAGGGAACTGACCCATGGCCTACCGGCCCTCGCGGAAGTTCAAGAAGACGCTGCTCGGCGGCGGAGCGGTGGTGCTGCTGATGTCGCTCAACGCGCCGGCGGCCATCTCCTTCGCGGAGGACAAGTACCACGCGTACAAGATCGCGCAGCCCGGGTACAAGGCGCGGTACGGCTCCTGGGAGGTGCTCGACGTTCCGAAGGAGTACCGCACCAACGCCATCCACGCCGCGCTGCTGCGCACCGGCAAGGTGCTGCTCATCGCCGGGTCCGGCAACAGCCAGCAGAAGTTCGACGCGGGCACCTTCGACACCGTCCTGTGGGACCCGGCGGACAACTCGTACCGGAAGATCCCCACCCCCGAGGACTTCTTCTGCTCGGGCCACTCCCAACTGGCCGACGGGCGGCTGCTGGTGGCGGGTGGCACCGCGCGCTACGAGGTCCTCGACGGAGAGGTCGACCGGGCAGGCGGCGGGATGCGGGTGAAGAACGAGAGCCCGGACAGGGAGCGGACCTTCCGGAAGGGCACCCGCTTCAGGTCCCCTTCGGGTGTCGAGTACGTGAGCAAGTTCGACGTCACCGTGCCCAGGGCGAAGCGGGACTTCAAGATCACGTACGCCAAGGGCGGCCGGATGCTGCCCTGGAAGACCAAGGTCACGGCGGGCGAGGCGCGGGTCTTCGTGGAAGCCGTCGACAAGGGGCCGCGGGCGCTGACGACGGAGGCCGCGCAGTACCAGATCGTCGGCCTCAAGGGCAAGGACGCGGGCAACTACTATGGCCTGGCGCAGAAGCTGACCACCGAGAAGCAGGATTTCCAGGGCATCAAGGCGGCGTACGAGTTCGATCCGGTGGCGGAGAAGTACATCCGGGTGGACCCGATGAAGGAGGCCCGCTGGTACCCGACGCTGGTCACCCTCCAGGACGGCCGGGTGCTCGCCGTCTCGGGTCTGGACGACGTCGGCGCCGTACTGACGGGGGACAACGAGATCTACGACCCCACGTCCAAGAAGTGGTCCAAGGGCCCGACGCGCTACTTCCCGACCTATCCCGCGCTCTTCCTCACCAAGGGCGGCAAGATCTTCTACTCGGGGTCGAACGCGGGGTACGGCCCCGCCACGGCGGGCCGTCAGCCCGGACTGTGGGACCTGCGGAAGAACATCTTCACGAAGGTCGACGGGCTCAGCCAGCTGGACCAGACGGAGACCTCGGCCTCACTGGTGCTGCCGCCCGCGCAGGACCAGAAGGTCATGGTCCTCGGTGGGGGCGGGGTCGGCGAGTCGTCCAAGGCCACGGGCCGTACGGCGATCGTGGACCTCGACGAGGACAGTCCGGCCTTCCGGGCCGGGCCGGATCTGCCGCAGGGGACGCGCTACCTGAGCAGCGTGATCATGCCGGACGACACGGTCTTCACCAGCGGCGGCTCGTCCGACTACCGGGGGCGGAGCGCAAGCGACATCCTCAAGGCGCAGTTCTACGACCCGAAGACCAACACCTTCACGAAGGCGGCCGACCCGACGGTGGGCCGCAACTACCACTCCGAGGCGCTGCTGCTGCCCGACGGGCGGGTGGCGACCTTCGGCTCCGACCCGCTCTTCGACGACGCGGACAACACGAAACTCGGCACGTTCGAGCAGCGGGTGGAGATCTACACGCCGCCCTCCTTGGAAGGCGAGCGCGCGAAGCGGCGGCCGGTGCTGGGGGAGGGACCGGCGGAGCTCGACCAGAACGGGCGGGCCACCTTCCGTATGGAGCATCCGGAGCGGATCGCGAAGGCGCGGCTGATGCGGCCGAGCGCCGTGACGCACAGCACGGACGTGGAGCAGCGCTCCATCGAACTCGGGATGACCAAGCGGGGCGGCTCGCTGACGGTGGACGTGCCGTCGGACCCGACGCTGGTGCCGCCGGGCTGGTACATGCTGATCGTCACGGACACGGCGGGGGTGTCGTCGGAGGCGAAGTGGATCCAGGTGAAAGGCGATTCCTGAGTCCCTGGGGCGTGTCCGGTGAGTAGCGGCGCGACGCCTGGCACGCGCGCTCGCCGCGTTGTCCTCAGTCATCCACGTACGTCCAGTACGAGGATGATCCTCCGCCATGCGATCGCACGCACCAGACGCCGCGGGCCCCGCCCTTCGGGCCAACGACGCCACTTCTGAAACACGCCCTAGCCACGCGCGCGGCGGGCGAGTCCGAGTGCGTAGTCCGGCCACCAGGTGCCGGCCGCCGGGCCGCCCCGGCAGGGACCGTCCGAATCGCCGGGCCGTTTGATCCACAGAAACGCGTCGACCAGGGCGTCACCGGTCTCGGTGGTCGGCGGCGTACCGAGCGATCTGCCCGGCGGATTGCACCAGGCCTCGTCCCGCTCATCCGTGAGGGGGCCGGCGCCGTTGCGGCTGGTGTCGACGGTGAAGTGGGCGCCGTCGAGCAGTCCGGAGAGCTTGGTGCCGAAGTCCTTGACCGCCTCGTCCGTCTGGAAGTTGGAGACGTTGAGCGAGAAGCCGTCCGCCCTGGCGACCCCGGCCGTGCGCAGCGGCTCGGCGATCTTCGACGGCTCCTTGATCCAGGCCGGGTTGCCCGCGTCCAGATAGACCTTGGTGGCCGGCTGCTGCTTCAGCCGGTCGATCGCCTCCGAGAGAAGCTGGTTGCGCTCCCCGTGGTGCTCGGCGGGGGTGCAGCCGTCCACCAGGTGGGAGACGGCGTCCGGCTCCAGGATCACCAGGGCGCGCGCGTCGCCGATGGCGTCGGCGAAGGAGTCGATCCAGTCGAGGTAGCCCTGGCTGTCGCGGGCGCCGCCGGCGGAGTACAGGCCGCAGTCGCGGTGCGGGATGTTGTACGCGACGAGGACCACCGTGCGCTTTCCGGCGGCGCCCTTCACGGCCTTGCGGATCTCGGGCGCGGGGTCGTCACCGGCGGGCCAGTCGGCCACGGGGCGTTCGGAGATCCGCTTGAGGGTCTTGGCGTCCTCGGTACGGCCCTGTGCCTGCCACTGTTCGACCTGGCGCGCGGCGTCGCTCCGCGGGTCGACCCAGAACGGGGAACCGGCGGTCGGGGCGGCCTCGCCCCGTACGGCCGCGGCCCCCGTCCTGTCCCGCTCGGGGGCGTCGGAGCCGGAGGAGCAGCCGGCGAGTGCGAATACGGCGGTGGCGGCGGTGGCGATGGAGACGAGGCGCGTGGTGCGGCTGGACATCCAGCCCCCTTGAACGACCGGAGAAGCACAGGACCGGGCAATCGTGACATAACGGTCACGCTCTGTGGCGCTACGACACCGCGAGCTCCGCCGAACCGACCCCGGGCAATCCGGGAGTAGGGGCAGACCGCCATATGACCACTGGGTAAGGTCGTCGGCGTGTCCAAGCCGCTCAGCCTCGCCTTCGATCCCATCGCCCGAGCCGACGAGCTCTGGCAGCAGCGCTGGGGGCCCGTGCCGTCGATGGGCGCGATCACCTCGATCATGCGGGCCCACCAGATCCTGCTCGCTCAGGTCGACGCGGTGGTCAAGCCGTACGGACTGACCTTCGCCCGGTACGAGGCGCTGGTGCTGCTCACCTTCTCCAAGGCCGGTGAGCTGACCATGTCAAAGATCGGCGAGCGGCTGATGGTCCACCCGACGTCCGTCACGAACACGATCGACCGTCTGGTCAGGTCCCGCCTGGTCGACAAGCGCCCCAACCCCAACGACGGCCGCGGCACCCTCGCCTCCATCACCGACAAGGGCCGCGAGGTCGTCGAGGCCGCGACCCGCGATCTGATGGCGATGGACTTCGGCCTCGGGGCGTACGACGCGGAGGAGTGCGCCGAGATCTTCGCGATGCTGCGCCCGCTGCGCGTCTCCGCCCAGGACTTCGACGAGAGCTGAGCCGTCCGCCCGCCGGACCGGCCCTGCGACGCCCCCGGGCCCCGCCGTCGGAAGGGATTATTCGGGTCGTTACGCTCGGGGTCATGAAACAGAGCATCCTGACCCGCTACCGGGTCATGGCGTACATCACCGCCGTCTGGCTGCTGGTCTTCACCGTCGCCATCGTCATGAAATACGGCTTCGACACCGGCGACACCATGGTGATCTCCCAGATCCACGGTGTGCTCTTCATCGTCTACGTCGTCTTCGCCTTCGACCTGGGCTCCAAGGCGAAGTGGCCCTTCGGCAAGCTCCTGTGGGTGCTGGCCGCCGGCTGCGTCCCGGTGGCCTCCTTCTTCGTGGAACCGAAGATCACCAAAGAGGTCCAGCCGCTGATCGCGCGCGACGAGACCGCCCCCGTCGAAGCCTAGGGCGCCCCGGCTCCTCCACCGCCGCGAGGAAAACTCGTGGCGGTGTGCGTTCGACATTTACTAGGACGTCCTAGTAAATTCAAGGTATGGACGCTCACGCGCACGCCGACACCGCAGCCATCGAGGAAGGCCGCCAGCGCTGGCAGGCCCGTTACGACAAGGCCCGCAAGCGGGACGCGGACTTCCATACGCTCTCCGGCGACCCCGTCGAGCCGGTCTACGGGCCGCGTCCGGGTGACACGTACGAGGGCTTCGAGCGGATCGGCTGGCCGGGTGAGTACCCCTTCACCCGCGGCCTGCACGCGACCGGCTACCGGGGCCGTACGTGGACGATCCGCCAGTTCGCGGGCTTCGGCAACGCGCGCCAGACGAACGAGCGCTACAAGACCATCCTCGCCAACGGCGGCGGCGGCCTCTCCGTGGCCTTCGACATGCCGACCCTCATGGGCCGCGACTCCGACGACCCGCGCGCCCTCGGCGAGGTCGGCCACTGCGGCGTCGCGATCGACTCCGCCGCCGACATGGAGGTCCTCTTCGGCGACCTCCCGCTCGGCGACGTCACGACGTCCATGACCATCAGCGGCCCCGCCGTCCCGGTCTTCTGCATGTATCTCGTCGCCGCCGAGCGTCAGGGCATCGACCCCGCCGTACTGAACGGCACGCTCCAGACCGACATCTTCAAGGAGTACATCGCGCAGAAGGAGTGGCTCTTCCAGCCCGAGCCCCATCTGCGGCTGATCGGCGACCTGATGGAGCACTGCGCGGCGTCCATCCCCGCGTACAAGCCGCTCTCCGTCTCCGGCTACCACATCCGCGAGGCCGGGGCCACGGCCGCGCAGGAGCTCGCGTACACCCTCGCCGACGGCTTCGGCTACGTGGAACTGGGCCTCTCGCGCGGCATGGACGTCGACGTGTTCGCCCCCGGCCTCTCCTTCTTCTTCGACGCGCATCTCGACTTCTTCGAGGAGATCGCCAAGTTCCGGGCCGCGCGCCGGATCTGGGCGCGCTGGATGAAGGAGATGTACGGCGCGAAGACGGACAAGGCCCAGTGGCTGCGCTTCCACACCCAGACGGCGGGTGTCTCGCTCACCGCGCAGCAGCCGTACAACAACGTCGTACGGACCGCGGTCGAGGCCCTCTCCGCGGTCCTCGGCGGCACGAACTCGCTGCACACCAACGCCCTGGACGAGACCCTGGCGCTGCCCAGCGAGCAGGCCGCCGAGATCGCGCTCCGTACCCAGCAGGTGCTGATGGAGGAGACCGGCGTCGCCAACGTCGCCGACCCGCTGGGCGGTTCCTGGTACGTCGAGCAGCTCACCGACCGTATCGAGGCCGACGCGGAGAAGATCTTCGAGCAGATCAAGGAGCGCGGCCTGCGGGCGCACCCCGACGGGCAGCACCCCATCGGCCCCATGACGTCCGGCATTCTGCGCGGCATCGAGGACGGCTGGTTCACCGGCGAGATCGCGGAGTCCGCCTTCCAGTACCAGCGCGCCCTGGAGAAGGGCGAGAAGCGGGTCGTCGGCGTCAACGTCCATCACGGCTCGGTCACCGGCGACCTGGAGATCCTGCGCGTCAGCCACGAGGTCGAGCGCGACCAGGTGGTGGAGCTGGCGGACCGCAAGGCCGCCCGCGACGACGCCCGTGTCCGTACGGCGCTGGACGCGATGCTGGTCTCCGCGCGCGACGGGTCGAACATGATCGGCCCCATGCTCCAGGCTGTCCGTGCGGAGGCGACGCTGGGCGAGATCTGCGGCGTGCTGCGGGACGAGTGGGGCACGTACACGGAGCCGCCCGGCTTCTGACCCCGCGGCCCCGGGGACGCCGTACGTCTCAGCCGCCGGCCCGCGCGCTCGTGCGCGGCAGGTCGCTGTCGCCGCCCAGGTTGTCGATCATGCGGCGCAGGACGTTCAGGGCCGCCGCGTACTCCTCCGGCGTGATGCCCCGGTGCACCCGCTCGTCGACCTTCGTCAGCCGCTCCTTGGCACGGAGCCGGCCGGCCTCGCCCGCCTCGGTGAGGACGAACGTGCCCGACTCCTCGGCCAGCCGGCCGCGGGCGATCAGATCGCCGTACACGGCGTCGAAGTCGCTGTCCTGGTCGTCGAAGGGCGCGAGCTGGTCGGTGAGCCGGCCCCAGGCCCCAGGCCCCGGGCGCGCCCGCGACGTGGTTGAGCGTCCACCAGTGCGGCTGTGTCAGGTCCTCGGTGGCCAGCTCCGCGCGGATGCTGCCGACGACACGGCGCATCGTCGCGCCGCTCCAGTAGCCGATGGGCTGGGTGGCCAGTTCCTCGGGGGTGTACTCCGATACGGTCATGGCGGCGTCCTCCGTGGCGCGGGAGCTTCGGGATCGGTACGGCCACGACGCTGGAATCCCAAGCCCACTTGAGGTCAAGGGGCTCGGGGCCGGTGGATCAGGCCCCCCGGTGGCTCAGGGACTCATGAGCCCTGGATCGCGGCGAGCCCGCCCACCAGCAGCAGCGTGAAGCCCCGCGCCCAGTCCTCGTCCACCGGCTCCGCGCTCACCAGCGTCCGGTGCACCACCGCGCCCGCGATCACGTCGAAGATCAGGTCGGCGTTGCGGGCGGCCGTCCCGGGGTCGCTCTCGTACGCCAACTCGCCCCGTGCCTGCGCCCGTTCACGGCCCTTGAGTACAAGACCCTTCTGCCGGTCGACGATCGCCGTACGGATCCGGTCCCGCAGCGCGTCGTCCCGCGTCGACTCGGCGACCACCGCCATCAGCGCCGTCTTGGTCTCCGGCCGCTCCAGCAGAGCGGCGAACTGGAGCACGACGCCCTCGATGTCGGCCGTGAGGCTGCCCCGGTCGTGGATCTCGATCTCGTCGAAGATGACGGCGACCGCGTCGACCACCAACTCGTTCTTGCTCGCCCACCGCCGGTACAGCGTGGTCTTGGCGACGCCGGCGCGCGCGGCGACGTCCCCCATCGACAGCTTGGACCAGCCCAGCTCCACCAGCGCCGCCCGCGTCGCCAGCAGGATCGCGGTGTCGGCCGCGGCGCTGCGGGGACGGCCGGAGCGGGTGGGATTCACATGGCGGCGGCTCAGCATGCCCGCGACCATACCCGCCGGTAGGGAATCCGCTGTGAGTCAGTTCACCGGATGAATCTCACACGGACGGGGGAGCTTGCGGTTACGCTACGACCCGTAGCGAAAGACCGTTTCTTCAAGGGCGGTTCTTGAGCGACGACCACTGGTACGGGGTGGGGACCCCGTACGAACCCATGTCCCCCACGGGGGACTTGCCCCGTACGTGTTCAGGTCATGCGCGGGGTCCGACGAGGCATGACCACCGTGTCCGCCCGTGCGCCCCGCAGCCCGCGGGGGGTCCGGGGGCGGGCGCGGTTCTGTGTGGGCGGTACAAACTGTCCGATTGCTTTTCACTTGCGCGCGCGGAGAGGGGAGGATGTACTCATGCAGCCTAGGAACATGTCCATGAGCGGCGTCGTCGATCTCGCCGCGGTGAAGGCGGCCGGTGAGGCCAAGGCCAAGGCCGAGCAGGCCCGCGCCGAGGCGGCCCGTCGGGGCGACACCGGTGCCGTACCCCCCTCCAGTCTTGTGATCGACGTCGACGAGGCGGGCTTCGAGCGCGATGTCCTCCAGCGCTCCGCCGAGGTCCCGGTCGTCATCGACTTCTGGGCCGAGTGGTGCGAGCCGTGCAAGCAGCTCAGCCCCGTGCTGGAGCGGCTGGCCCGTGAGTACAACGGCCGGTTCGTTCTGGCCAAGGTCGACGTCGACGCGAACCAGATGTTGATGCAGCAGTTCCAGATCCAGGGCATCCCGGCGGTCTTCGCCGTGGTGGCCGGTCAGGCACTGCCCCTCTTCCAGGGCGCGGCCCCGGAGATCCAGATCCGCGAGACGCTGGACCAGCTGATCCAGGTCGCCGAGCAGCGCTTCGGGCTCACCGGCCTCACCGTCGACGGGGAGGCCGGCGCGGCGGACGAGGAGGCCGAGCCGGTGGAGCAGGTCGGTCCGTACGACGCACTGCTCGAAGCCGCCGTACGCGCGCTGGACGCCAACGACTTCGGCGGCGCCGCGCAGGCGTACCGCAACGTGCTCGCGGACGACCCCGGCAACACGGAGGCGAAGCTCGGTCTCGCCCAGGCCGAACTGCTCGCCCGGGTCGGGGGGTTGGACCCCCAGCAGGTGCGCAAGGACGCGGCGGAGCGGCCCGACGACGTCATCGCGCAGATCGCCGCCGCCGACCTCGACCTGGTCGGCGGTCATGTGGAGGACTCCTTCGGCCGGTTGGTCGAAGCCGTACGGCGCATGGCCGGGGAGGACCGGGACATGGCGCGGCTGCGGCTGCTCGAACTCTTCGAAGTGATCGGCTCGGACGATCCCCGGGTGACCGCGGCCAGGTCGGCACTCGCCAGGGTTCTTTTCTGACGTCCCACCGGCTCCGTACGGTGTTCCGGGGCCACTCATAACGATTTGCCGACCCGACGGCACCGACGACCCCGCTTTGCCAAAACTTGGCAAAGCGGGGTCGCTGTTACTGCGAGTAAATCAACCGGCTTGTTCTGTCCGGTTATTGGCGGTATTCGCGAGTTCTGTCGGGGCGGTTCGAGGCACCCTGCGTGCCCGCTCGACGGCACCCCGTTGCCCCTCGGACAGTCACCCATTACCAGCCAGTAACGAACCCCCTTGTGTCCCGAGCGCGAATACACCACGATCGTCCACGCTCGGTCCAATAGCGCACCGGCGCGGCGATCCGGCCGTGGCCACCGCATGTTGGATCCCCACCGGGCGGGCCGGCGGAGCAGTGGCGCCGACCCACGGACAGGGGGGTTCCCGCCGACCGGCGGGGCCTGTCCGGCGGCCACGCGCCAGGCGTGGTCCAGTGGTTGTCGCTCGGGGGTGATCGTCGGTGATTCTGACGCGGCCCGGTCCGCGTGAACGCACGGACGCTCTCCTTCCCGAGGACGTAGCACTTCTCCCATCCCAGGACGGGCCGAGGCCCGATCCGGAGATGTACGTCCGAGAAGGAGGAAAGTGATGGAGTCCCAAGCACGTGGCGGGACCAGATGGAAGCGGTTCGCCGTCGTCATGGTGCCGAGCGTGGCCGCGACGGCCGCGATAGGTGTCGCTCTCGCACAGGGCGCGCTCGCCGCGTCGTTCAGTGTGTCGGGGCAGAGTTTCAAGGTCTCGGCCGACCAGTTGGTCGGCCAGGACTTCGTTCAGTACGGCAGCATCGCCGACGGCACCGATCTCAAGGGCAACAAGACCGCCCATCCGGTGGCCGTTTCCGGCTTCAGCTCGGCCACGATCAGCAACATGTGCCAGTCGGTGGTCACTCCGGACGTCCCGATCTTCGGCAGTGTCAGCCTTGAGCTGCGCGCCGGCCGGGAGTCCGCGAAGCCGGTCAAGGCGACCAACCTGTATCTGGACGTCGCCCAGCTCGACGCCGACGCCAAGTTCAAGAACATCGACATCGGTGTGGCGGCCGGCGACACGAGGATCCAGCCGGGGACCGAGAAGAAGGTCAACCGGTTCGGTTTCGCACAGCGCGCGGAAGAGGCGACGCTGACGGATGTGAAGCAGACGGCGTGGGCGACCACGGCCGGCACCTTCGAGCTCAGTGGTCTGAGCCTGAAGCTGCACAAGGGCGTCAAGGAGTGCTACTAGACCCTCACCGGGTCTTGAGCACTCCGCCCCTCGGGCGGGCGCGCCCCGTCTGACGCGGTCGCGTCCGCCCACTCCCCAAATCTCTCACAGCAACACCGGTACCAGGGAGCTGTTTTCCATGAGCGCCGAGTCTTCGGAACCCCGCGGCCGATTCACGTACTGGCGGCTGCGTTTCCGCGCCTGGCGGGGTACTCGGCCTTTCTGGGCGGGGCTTCTGACACTCCTCAGCGGAGTGCCGATCGCCTACTTCCCTTACGCCGAACTGAAGTTGGGCCATCTCACACTGACGATGGCCACCACGGCGGGCGCGGGCTCGCTGATCATCGGCGTCCTGCTCGCCACGCTGGGTCTGACGATGTGGTTCCAGAGCATCGTGCGCGTCTTCGCCGGCGTGGCCACGATCCTGCTGGGACTCGTCTCGATCCCCGTGTCCAACATCGGCGGATTCATGATGGGCGCGACGCTCGCCCTCATCGGCGGAGGTCTCTCCATATCGTGGGCGCCGGGCGGGTCGGCGGACCCGGACGAGGAGCACGCCGCCGATCAAGCCGACGGCCGGCCGGCCAAGCACGCGGCCGTACGGCGGCAGACGTTCAAGCCCGAGGGCGGTCCCGTCGACCAGGGGGCCCCGGACGGGGGTGGGGACGACCCTTTTCTCCCCGGCCCGCATGACGGGGGCCCGAATCTGACGGATGCGACTGCTCATGCCAACGGCGGGAGGAACAGTGCGGGGTGAGGACACGCGGTCGGAGACGGCCGGAGGCGGGCAGGCCCGCGAGAGAAGCGGCCCGCGCCACGCCGCCCCCAGGAAGTCGCTGCTGACGAAGCTCCAGATCCCGGCCGGCAAGGCGTTCGCCCTGGCCGCGATGCCGACGGCGGTGTTCGTCGGGATGGGGCTCACGCCCCGGCTCGCGCTCGCCGACGGCGACAAGGACATCCCGTTCGCGCCGGGACCGTGCGTCACGCGCTCCGACGAGCCGCCGGAGGAGTCGGCTTCGCCCTCGGAGAAGCCGTCCGGGAAGCCGTCGGACGACGCG
The DNA here is from genome assembly GCF_044455465.1 of Streptomyces sp. NPDC051217. Lineage (NCBI taxonomy): Bacteria > Bacillati > Actinomycetota > Actinomycetes > Kitasatosporales > Streptomycetaceae > Streptomyces > Streptomyces sp. NPDC051217. The sequence goes on along the minus strand of NZ_JBITEV010000006.1, from coordinate 1,090 downwards.
TCCGGGGATCCGTCAGGGGATTCCACGGACGGGCCGGAGCCGCCCGCGGGCGGTGACGGGGACGACGACGGTCCCGAGCCCTCGCCCGGCGAGACGCCGCCCGCGTCCGACGCGGACGAGCCCGCCACGCCCAGGGAGCCCGCGCCGGAGCCGAGCGCGTCCCAGTCCAAGGAACCGCTGGACCCACTGGGTCTGGGGGACGCGCTGGGTGACCTTCTCGGCGTACCGGAGGAGGAGACGGACAAGCCTGCCGACCCGTCGCCCGAGAAGCCGACGGACTCCGAGACGGACTCCGACGCGGACGCCGACGCCGGGACGGACGAGTCCGACAGCGACACGCCGGACGCGGAGTCGGACAAGGCAGGCGACGACAGCGCCGCCGACCGTACCGAGGACGCCATCAGGGACGCCGCGGACAAGGCCGGGGCGGAGGTCGAGGAACTGGACGACGCCGCGAAGGGGCTCGAAGCCCGCAAGGACGACGACATCCCCGAGGGCGCCGACGGCAAGCCGCGCTTCCCCTGCCCGGAGGCCGACCCGGAGGCGCTGGCCGCCGCCGAACTGGAGCCCGGCATTCCGCTGTTGCCGGACGACCCGTGGAAGCTGGAGAGCACCAAGCTCACGCTGCGGGGTCTGGACTACCACGGCATCGTCGAGGTGAAGACGGGCAGCGGAAAGATCAAGAAGGCCCTGAAGTTCACCGCCTCGGAGGTGGACATCAAGGACCTGCACCAGAAGGTCGTCTACCCGGAGGGCCGCACGGCGCACGTGGCGAGCAGGGAGAGTTCCACGTCGACCATCCGTGACGGTCAAGTCACCATGTACACGGAGCAGTTGAAGGGCAACCTGTTCGGTCTGATCCCGATCGTGTTCAGCCCCGACACGCCGCCTCCGCTCAATGTCCCGTTCGCGTTCTTCACGGACGTCGAGGTTCTTCAGGCGGGCCAGTTCGGCGGCACACTCACCGTTCCCGGACTGCGGAACTTCATCACCGACTAGGTGTATTGACTCGCAGGGTTGTTCACACGGCTGATGGGCGGGTGTCCGCCCAGTGCGGTGTGGCAGCGGTGGTGGTTGTAGGTGTGGAGGA